>JBHJJI010000336.1:0-8888 GCA_050042805.1 Leptolyngbyaceae cyanobacterium | reverse complement strand
GGTTGGGAATTCATTACAGAACCGTGGAATCTTTCAATTTAATTTATCGGGAATGGCGCGCTGGCGGGGCGTCAAACTTGGCAGGGCTAAGGCTGTCACGCCCCCATAGATTAAGCCGCCGATGCCGCCACAGATCAGCAGTGCGCTGATCGAATCTCCGATGTTACTGTCGAGTGGTATGAGCACTGGCCTAGTATTGAAGAATAGCCCGAACCCAACAGCACAAAGCCAGCCCAGAGATCGCCCCACCACATTCGCGAGCCACCAACGGCGCAGACCGTGCACATGTTGGGCTACTACAAGCACCTGCCCCAACCCAACAGTTACCCCAAGCATTGCACCGAAAATGCTAGCCGTTAGTAGAACGATGTTGAGTCCCCTGATAGAAGCTGCAATACCGGGTACTGCAGCAACTCCCAACATCGCTATCGCCCACAAAAATATCCCTAAATAGCCACCAAAGATCGATGCCAAGATCCACTGCCAAACTCTCAGCCGGGAAATTTGGCGTTTTAGAATCAATGCTTGCAGGGTTCCCACGCAACTGCCCACTACAATTTCAGAGGCAATTAACGCCTCTATGCCTCCCATTCCTAAAGGAGTAGCGCTTATTAATGCTGAAACACTGACAAGGATGATGGTGGCGATCGCAAACCCCAGTGCATTGCCCCCTAACCAAAGCCTCAGGATTGCTGGGGATGATTGAGAGAAGGAATATATGGGCCGATTACCGTTGGCTTTTGCGGTTGGCGCCTCGGGGCGATCGGGTGGTTGGGAATTCATAAAATCCTGGGGATGTGTAGAGTCCGTCAGCCGTTATCTCGTCAGTACGTTGCTCGTGCCTTTGAAAACAGTTCTCTCATGTCAATTCTCTGAAAAAGTAGACGGGGGGTGCCTCATGGTGAGAAATCGGGCTCCCAGCACTGGAAAATGCCGAGGCGTCTGGGAGTCAGAGGTCGGGAATGAATAAAGGGTAGAGGCGTTAGATGGGGCGGCAAATTTTAGACAGATACCTCGGGTGAAGGTTCGCGATCGCCGCTTTGCTATTGTTTCAAAGTGATTGGTTTTAGGTTCGGTGCCAGTTATAGACGTGATGAAATTGCGATGCCTGCCCCCGCTCGTTTGCCTATCTTGAAACAGTTACCGCATCGGGTCTCCCTGCGATCGGCCTTGGTGTTGCCGTTTATTGTGCAAATCTTTTTAGCGGTGGGGCTGACCGGATATATTTCGTTGCGCAATGGCCAACGAGCCGTCAATGAAGTGGCCTCGCAGCTGCGACAAGAAATTTCCAACCGCATTCACGAAAAACTGACCGACCATTCAGAGATTCCCCATCTGATTAATCAGGTCAACGCCGATGCCGTTCGCCGAGGCGAACTCCAAACGCAGAACTTAGAGAGTGAGCGGTATTTTTGGCGACAAATTCAGTATCTCGATGATGTCACCTGGCTCTATTTTGGCAGCGCGGTCGATGGGTCGTTTATTGGCGTCACGCAAACGACCCAGGACGAGCTGCAAGTGGTGATCAATGATTCTTCCACTGACTTTTTGGGCCACTATCACCGGTTAGATCAGGTCGGCAATCGTCAAACCTTGCTGCGGATTAACCCAGAGGTTTACGACGCGCGTACTCGGCCCTGGTTTCAGACGGCTGTGGCAGCGGATGCCGCCGTCTGGAGCGACATTTACGGCAGTGTGGGAATTCCCCAGTTGATTGTGAGTGCCGTGCTACCGGTGTACGACAACGAAGGCGATCTGCTCGGGGTGACCGGGGTCGATTTTTCGCTCGATGACATTGGCCAGTTTTTGCAGAGTATTGAAATTGGTCAAACCGGCCAGGCATTTGTGATGGATACTGCCGGAGTGTTGGTCGCCAGTTCGACAGAGGAGAAGCCCTATCAGGGCAAGGACAATAACGTTTTAGAACGGACATCCGCCGTCAACAGTGACCATCCGTTGACGCGGCAAACGGCTCAATATTTGGCGGAAACCTTAGATCTGAGCGACCTGCCAGACCACACGCAACTGAACTTCACCACGGGCGGGCAAAGGCAGTTTGTGCAGGTGTCGACATTTGCCGATCAGCGCGGCCTTGACTGGGTGATTGTGGTGGTCGTGCCCGAAGCCGACTTTATGTAGCAGATCGATCGCAATACGCGCACGACGGTGTTGCTGTGTTTAGGAGCGTTAGCGATCGCGACGGCCCTGGGCGTTTTCACCGCGCGGCGTATCACCCAACCCATTTTGCAGCTGAGCCAAAGTAGCCAGGCCCTGGCCCAAAGTACCCGAGAAAAGCAGATGGATACGGTTGACTCTTTGCCCGTCCACACCCGAGGCATTCGTGAACTGGAAACCCTAGCCCAGTCCTTTAACGACATGGGTGAGCAGTTGCGGGACTCATTTCGCGCCCTGGCCCGCAGCAACGAAGAACTCGAAGGGCGGGTGCAGCAGCGGACGGCCGCGCTTTTAGAAGCCAAAGAAACCGCCGATGCTGCCAACCGAGCCAAGAGCGAATTTTTAGCCAACATGAGCCATGAACTGCGCACGCCGCTGAATGCCATCATTGGCTTTGCGCAGATTTTGCTGCGAGACGATCGCCTCGCCCCTGACCAGCAAGACAACCTCAAAATTCTCAACCGTAGTGGCGAACATCTACTGGCCCTGATTAACGACGTGCTAGAGATGTCCAAAATTGAGGCCGGTCGCATGACGGTCAATACCCATGCCACTGACCTACATCAACTCCTGGATTCGCTGGAGGAAATGTTGCGGCTGCGGGCTCAGGCGAAAGGACTGCAATTGCAGTTTGAGCGGGCGGCGACGGTGCCCCGCTATATTTACACCGATGAAGGCAAACTGCGGCAGGTGCTGATTAACCTGCTAGGTAACGGCATCAAATTCACCCAAACGGGGGCTGTCTCATTGCAGGTGCAGGTTTTACCCACCGAGGCAATCGCCAGTGATATCGAGGCCTCCCTCACCCTCGAATTTGTGGTCGCCGATACGGGACCCGGCATTCCGGCCAGCGAGTTTGAGAATATCTTTGATGCCTTTATCCAGTCGCGCTCGATTGACCGTAGTCAAAAGGGCACTGGGCTGGGGTTGGCGATCAGTCGGCAGTTTGTGCAGCTTTTAGGCGGTGACATTCAGGTGCAGAGTGTCGTCAACGAGGGCACGCAGTTTCGCTTTCAGATTCAAACCCAGCTAGCGCCCACTGGTGAATCCGCCTCAACGATTGGCGATCGCCGAGTGGTGGGCCTGGCCCCGGGACAAGCGACATTTCGTCTCTTAGTTGTGGATGACCACCCTGATAATCGTCGCGTCATCCGCACGCTGTTAGAGCAGGTGGGCTTTGACGTGGCTGAGGCGACTAACGGCGAGGAGGCGATCGCCCAGTATCAAACCTGGCATCCCCATCTGATCTGGATGGATATGCGCATGCCCGTGATGGATGGCTATGAGGCGACCCGGCGGATTCGGGAATTGGAAAGGAACTCCGAATTCGGAATTTCGAATTCGGAGTTCGGAGTTCAAAGTTCGGCTGAGAGACGCCAAGAATCGCGTAGTCGGCCGGTTGAACTCAAAGCCCAGAACCCTCTACCCTCTACCCCTGCATCCTCGACTTCTTCATCCCCTGCACCCTCGCCGCCTCACTCTCCACGGACCAAAATCATCGCCCTCACCGCCAGCGTCTTTGAAGAAAAACGAGAAGCGGTGTTAGCGGCCGGATGTGATGACTTTGTGCGCAAACCCTTTCGGACGCGAATTATCTTTGACAAGTTGGCCGCTTATCTCGGGGTGCAGTATCTCTATGCCGCAGAAGAGCCAGCCATCGAGCCTGCGATGAATCTTGACCAAGAGCTGACGCCAGAATCTTTTGAGGGCCTGTCGCTAGAGTGGATTCGGCAGGTTCACGCCGCAGCGGTGCAAGCAGATGCCACCCTGCTCCAGCAACTGTTGCAACAAATTCCGCTCCAGTCTGCGGAGCTGGCGCAACATCTGAGTCAGCGAGTGCAGCACTATGACTATGACAGCCTGGTGGAACTCACAGAGTCGGTGCTGAGCCAATCGCCATAACCTTCGCTTCTTAATACGTTTCTCAATTTTGAGAGGGCGATTTAACGCAGGAATGCTAATCCCAATTCTCTGTGTCTGACATTGCTAGAGCGCTGTGAGTTCAGTCTCTCGGTTTGTTCCCGATCTCTTCCCGAGTCTTTCCCAAATGTTGCATAGGCTACATTTAACGACACGAAAGGAGCCCTCGCCATGCAACTCACTTGTCGCCGTAACGCTGACGCGGCCTCTTTATCCCTGATCACTGGCAGCAACCGCCCAAGGCGATTGACCTTTTGGGAGCGTCGCGATCGCCCACAGCCATTAGGCCTGAGTCGGCATTATCAGTTGGCTGATGAGATGACAGATCGCGGCGTGTGCTCTTTTCAATCGTCATCGCTCATTTGATTTTTTTTCGGTTCGATCGCCCCCATTTTGTAGGTAATTGCTATGAAAACCAAAGTTCTTAATCGTTGTCTCAACTATCCAGCTGAATCCCCGTGGGACTTAAGCCGCGCGAATGACTCAATGCGTCCTCGACGTCAACTCACCGCTCGGTGGGTCAAAGCCAAAAATGGCCAGCTAATTTGTGAATGGCAGGTGGATGAGCAGCGCTCCTGCTTGTTGATGACTCAGGCATAAACGTTGAGGCCTCAAATCTGGCTGCCGCTGCTGTTTGCAGTCAGCACTGAGGCAGTTAGATCAGCAGTTATATCAATTCGCGGAATTTGAACGACACATCAAACAAGTGTGTAGCCTCCTTCGACAAGGGGGCAGCGACAGCGGGGGATCCCTCGATCTGTAGCGCTACTTTGCAGAACTGGTATTAGATCATATGACTGTTCTGATTGCTATCATCACAACTGCAGAAGTTCCTGAGTGGCAGCACCCAGGGACGTTTTTATGGATAGCGCACGACAAGATTGGCCTAAAACAGTGCTCGTGACTTAACCCCATAGCCGCCGACCTTAGCACCGCCGATCACTAGACGATTTGATTGCCCCCAATGGCGGGCGAGGTTGCTAATGTTTTTGCCCCTTGCTGCAGGTACTGGATATCGTGATCGCTCCAAACGCGAGCCGATTGACAGTGGTGGGCCACGAGCAAACCCCACAGACCTGCAGGCGTTAGCACCGGCACGACTAAATTTGCCCGCACCTGCAGGACGCGCAGAAAATCACGATGGCACTCGGCGATGGGCTCAGTTTCGATATCCGCGATCGCCCGGACTCGGCCAGCTAAATAGAGTTCGGCATAGTCGCCGTTAAAACATTCATCGGGGCCAGTGGAGCCAAAGATAGAAAGCTGTGGATGGCTCAGCGCTTCGAAAGTGACTTGACCTTTCCACTCGCAATAAAAGTAATAGAGCAGCACTCGATCAACCGCCAGCTGCTGTTGTATGTCATGAGTCACTTGCGTCACCAGCTGATCGCGCTCAAGGGTGGTCGAGAGGCGGCTAACGACCTGTAATAACCCTGATTCGGAGTTGTAACTGGATCTTTCAGGCAGCGACATGGGCACAAGCTAATCGAACAGAACGACTAAACGGTGATTTCTCACCTTAAACGATGATTCCTCACTTTAAAGTCACTCAGACTAGAATCGCGGAGAGTCCTCAAAAAGTAATAATCAGCTTACAGGCCTTCTCACCAGGTCTTTATAGCTTGAAATGATTTTTAGAGGAATGTAAGTATCCTGCCCATTGCGATGAATTGGCAACGCTGCCACACAGATACGCATTGGGTAAATCAGGTCGTCCTCGGTCGGTGGGATTGACACCTCGTTTGTTCCGTTGGGAAAGGTGGGGAAGCGATCGCTCAGTGCCTCAGCCGCACCGCTACAGAGCCGCCAGACCAACACCCACAGCGTTAACCAAACGCAATTGCGGCGAGTCTGTTTGACCCATTGTCGAGTCATCGCAGTCTGAGCACGGTATACGACTAAGAATATAGGACTGATGCGTGGCCCCCTAGCATCCCCCTTCCCGCAGCGTGCCCGGAGGGCGTATTACTGGGGGCAAGGGCCCAGCATTGGGGCTAAGGGGGCCAAAATCGGATGCCACTGCGTAAGTCCTGGAATATTGACAAAGATTAGGGGATTCATCACGCAACGGCCAACTGAATGTGCGGCCTCGCTGACATTTGTCGAGGGGTAAAACCGATTCTCTGAATTTGAAATACAAATCAAACAAGTGTGTAGCCCCCTTCGACAAGGGGGCAGCGACAGCGGGGGATCCCCGATCTGTGGCACTACTTTGCAGAACTGGTATAAAACCTCAGAGCGATCGCCTTCAGGTGATGGCGGCAAAGAGAGGTCACGTCGGCGACTTCAGCCCTGCAGTTATCAAATTTAACAAAGGCCAACCTAACGAGATCTGAGGGTCTGTCGACCAACGGACAAGCTGGCCTCCGTAAAACTGCGGTTGCTCGGTTTTTGAATGAGTGGCAGCTTTCTGTAATACAGGTAAAACAAGTTTTTCTAGAACTGTCTGGGAAAACTCTCGATGAGCTGCCTCCATCTTCTACCCCCGTGAGTCTGGCAATATGATTAGCACTACTTTAAACGAGTTGCGCTCTAGACCGAGTGTCCAGTCCTCTCAAACACCCGTTTTACAATCGCTGCTAATTGCTGACGATGATCATCGCTATCGACACGCTTTAAAGGCTTTTTTAGAATTTTATCGCCACAGTAATCAGGGCTGGTTTCAACAGATTTATGAGGCCGATCACGGCGGTCAATGTATCGATTTAGCGATCACCCAACAGCCGAGTCTAATCTTGTTAGATCTGGAATTTTTGTCTGATAACCAATCGGGAATTGATATTTTTGAGCAGCTAAAAAAAGCCGGTTATCCCGGCAAAGTAGCCTTTGTTTCTGGCCATAATGATGCGCGGCTGATCTTTAAAGCGATGAAGGCAGGGGCCTGTGGCTATTTGCTCAAAGACCGACTCACCTCACAGCTGCCCGAGGCGCTGTCGGCCTGGGCCAGCGATCGCGTGTATCTGGGTGACGAGGTCACCAGCCGGTTTTTCTCCATCTTTCACCATGCCGAAAAGCCCCGACCCGATTTGATCACGACCCTCACCACCCGCGAGACAGAGGTGCTGCAGCTCTTGGTCAACGGTGCCTCTAACCAAGACATGGCCAAGCGCCTGTACATTACGGCGGCCACGGTCAAGGCGCATCTGACGTCAATCTTCAATAAGCTGCATGTCAGTAGCCGCACTCAAGCGATTGTCCGAGCCGTAAAAACCGGGCTCGTCGTTATTGAAGAGTCTGAATTTGAGGAAAGATAACGCTGAACTGCGCCCCCCCTTGAGGGGTGTTGTTGGCCCAAATTCGACCCCCGTAGGCTGCCACAATCTTTTGGGCAATGGTTAACCCCCAGCCATGACCTTGGGGGCGCTCAGTATAACCGGGTTGAAAGATGCTGCGTCCGGCCTCCGGTGAAATGCCCGGCCCCTGATCACAAATCTGCACCAAGACTTCGCCGTCAAAGGCATCCCAGCTCCAGGCAATGGTGCCGCCCACAGGACTGAAGGCGATCGCATTGCACAGAAGATTGTCGATAACCTGACCCAACTGATGGGGATCGGCCTGTAGCCAGACGGCTTGATCGGGGATGTGCAGCGTGATTTGTTGAGCCTGCAGCGAGGGTGCAAAGGTTTGGCCGCGATCGCGGATCAGGCGCTGCAGATCGACCGTTTCAAAGGGGGGAGGCGTCACCGCTGATGCTGTCAGAATTGCGTCTAGGCGATCGGCAATGTCGGCAACGGTTGCCTGCAAATTCCCCTTCACGGCTTGGCCCTCATCTGTCAAAGACTGGCCTTCTAACAGCGATAGATACAGGTTAACCAGCCCCAACGATTGCCGCATCTGATGCTCAACGCTCCCGAGCATATCCGCTAAGGCAGTGGTCTGGGCTTGTTGATGGGTATGGGCCTGCCACAGGTTAAGGTGGCTCGCGATGACGCGGGTGACGGCCTGTAACTGCTGCTGCTCAGTGGGCGTGAGCGGGCAATCGGTCAGGATGAGCAGGCGCGCTGAAGGCTGCCCCGTCTCCACCGGCAAAGCGTAGAGATAGGGACAAGACGCTGGCAGCAGCGCCGTTAGCCCTGGCGGCAATTCGCCTCCTGTGCAGGCGTTTGGAGGTAGCCTGACGTCAAGTTCAGCCCAGCAGCTGGGTTCGACCGCGATCTCGGGGTCGAGGCTTTCGCAAATCCGCTCTTGTTGGCATGAGGTGGGGTGCTCATAGCTCATGCACCAGGCGACCAGGCGCGGTAGCCCCAGCGCTGGAGACAACGCGGAGACCAACAATTCGCGGATTTCAACTGCGCGCTCTGAAGAAACTGTCAGCGTGTGCACCATAGAAGCTACCGAAAGAGGATGAACGAGAAGGCTGTCACGCCAGCCCCACCCCACCTGGGTGAGGGTGACGATGGCCGGGAGTTGGGAGGCGATTGCCAGTCAACGGTCTGAACGACCCTTACCTCAGGGCAAGACCGGGGTGACTCATGACCTGGCTAAATTGGCTGAAATGGGAGAATAGTCAATCGCAACGGATAGGGTTGGCCACTTTGTTGAGGACACCTAGGAGCACTCTCATCCTTCGCGCATTCGCAAAGTGGCTCCACAGTCTTGTCCTAACCGGACTGGCGACTGCGATATCGACAAGAACATCTACGGGAATCTGTTTTTCATCTTATCAAAATGCTTTCCCAGAGCGCATCTCTTAAGCTTTAAAGTAGGATATTTTGATCACTTTTAACATCTGTTAAATTCAATCGTGATTTACATCGAATCGGATATAAATCCTTACAAATTGGCAACTAGAT
>JBHJJI010000335.1:0-26628 GCA_050042805.1 Leptolyngbyaceae cyanobacterium | reverse complement strand
CATCGTTCACGAAAGCACCCAAATCGATGCAGAATGAATCGCAACCAAGATCATTCAAATTCAGCCCCTATCCTTGAAAGCCTGGTAGGACAAGGCTTTCAAAATCCTTCAATTTCTTGAGGGAACCTGCGAAATGTCGGTATGAGTAGACGGCAACGCGAGTTTACACCGCCTTACCGATTGCTGAGCAGCAGCAAGAAACCACGTCATACCCCGCTATGAGCAATCTTGCGTGTCCGCTTCATGATGATGGTGGTGATGCGTAAACCACTGCAGCGAAAGCCCTTCAGCAGTTAACTGTTCTGGGTTCAAGATCCGCTGAAATGGGATGTTGCCAGCTTTTTTCTCGCCCTCCCAAAATTCACGTGCATATCGATGGGCAAATGCTTCTTTGTCTTGACTTGGCTTGCTCCAAAACAATTCGCTGTCTTCATCGGCCTCAATCGTATTCAGATAATCCACGTAATGCCCAACCTCGTGCGGCAAGGTGCGGTATAGCTGAGTGGCACGAATCGACTCTGAAGTCGTGTGAACTGAATAGCGACGACGTTCAGCGATCACTCGATGCCCGTCTTCTGCTAACCGCTCTAATTCCTGAGCATCATCGGGCAATAGCGACTTCTTCCAGTAGGCAATGCCATTCATTGGTTGAGCTTCGATGTGAATTGCCACACCACAATATTGTTGAATTTCCGAGTAATACTGTAATCTCCCCCAAACTGGATTGAGAATCCGCTCTTTCCGCTTGGGTTGACGTAGCACAACCAAATCTATGCCTTCTGTATGTTGTGGAGGCAACAGCCTCAAAACTTGAGCAATATCATCGGGAGTGCAGGCATGGAGAAATCCTGAATAAACAGGCTCAACCAGGATGGTAATGTCGTGATCACCAATCATTCGAGTGAGCGCAACCGGATTCTTTAGCTGCTCATGAAACAGAATCCACTTGCCACCAATCCAATGCTCAGGAATACGCAGCTTGTTGTTCTGACCATACCCAGACTTCGCAGTACCGATATTTCTATTTCTGCGGCGAGCATCCCATCCAGGTCTTCGCATCTCACAACATCCCAAATCTCTACCACAAAGCTCAGTAGCCTCAGCACCCTACCAATAGTCTAAGCAGCACAACCTCGGTCTGAGCCATCCAATCTACTGATGGCATGGGGTTGCTCTCGTTGAACAGAGAGGAGAGCCAACTTGTCTGGCTCCAAGTCACCTGACTAGCGGCAGCGGCTAACGCCATTGCTGAAAGCCAGCGGCAATTCTGGGTGCTAGCTTGTCAAACGACTCCCAAGTATCCGGAACTGCATACAAACTCTCCACATCCAGAAATACCTCAGTATAGGCATTGAGGTAAGGCGCTTGATTTGCATGGTAGAAGAATAGGCAAAAACTATTGCCTACGTCATTTAAATCTTCATCGGTAAACTTCTCATCACAACATCGGATAAACCATTTCCCAGGCGTTTCTTCCCGGTTACGAAGGCGCTCAAGCTCATCGGGAAACTCTTCGACATGAAGAGAGCCACCCAAGTCGTTGAGCAAACACCAGACGAGAAACATCGCGATGTGCGTTGCCCCTGCTTCATTCGGGAGATCAGCAGGAAACTCGCCGCCGTAATGCCAAGATGCATCGTCGTATTTCATAACTATATTCAGGTTTAACTAACGATGAAAGTCACCAGCGATGCATACCTAATACACTATTAGACCTGTTGTGAAATACCGATAAAAATCGATGAAAGCTTCTCTGGGAGAGACTTTCGAGGATTTTCGATCAAAACCCCTGAAAGTCTTGTCTCGAAAGCGTTTCGAGGATTTTTGAACTTAATTCACAACAACTCTATTGACCGATCAACTAGCTGCGGTGCGATACGGCAAGGTGTTTCAGACTTAGGCATACGCAATTTCCCTGTCCGTATTATGGGCTATCGCGACAGTATTGAAATTGAACCTAACAAGCGTGGTGGCAAGCCCTGCAGCCAGCGAATGCGGATTAAGGTCTACCGATTTTAGATCTTCTCCCATTTGACATAGACGGGGAATGATGGTCAAAAACATGCCCAGGGGAACGTCACACACAAAATGCGCCCGTCCATAACAACGGGCGCATGACAATCATCACAACTACACGACTTAAAACAAACCAACGCGACGGCTAACCGATGGTGGGCGTCTCCAGACTGGCCACGGGAATCGCATCGCTCGCCGCTAAATCAAGGGGAAAGTTGTGCGCATTGCGTTCATGCATCACTTCCATTCCCAAGTTCGCCCGGTTGATCACGTCGGCCCAGGTGCCAATCACCCGCCCCTGCGCGTCCAGCACCGACTGGTTGAAGTTGAAACCATTCAGGTTGAAGGCCATGGTGCTGATACCGAGAGCGGTGAACCAGATGCCAATTACCGGCCAGGCCGCGAGGAAAAAGTGCAGGGTGCGGCTGTTGGCCCGAGCACCCAAAAGAATCTCATTCGTCCGCCCCACGAGACGACCGAAGTAACCGTGGGCCGCCATGATGTTGTAGGTCTCTTCCTCTTGGCCAAACTTGTAGCCGTAGTTCTGCGACTCGATTTCGGTGGTTTCTCGGATCAGCGTGGAAGTGACCAGAGAGCCGTGCATGGCACTAAAGAAGGCACCGCCAAAGACGCCTGCCACCCCCAACATGTGGAAGGGGTGCATCAAGATGTTGTGCTCAGCCTGGAACACCAACATGAAGTTGAAGGTACCGGAGATTCCCAATGGCATGCCGTCGGAGAAGGAGCCTTGACCCAACGGGTAGATCAAGAACACTGCAGTGGCAGCCGCAACCGGTGCCGAGTAAGCCACGCAGATCCAAGGACGCATGCCTAAGCGGTAGCTCAGTTCCCACTCACGACCCATGTAGCAGAAGACGCCAATCAGAAAGTGGAAAATAACGAACTGGTAAGGGCCACCGTTGTACAACCACTCATCGAGGGAAGCGGCTTCCCAGATCGGGTAGAAGTGCAGGCCAATGGCGTTAGAAGAAGGTACCACCGCACCGGAGATGATGTTGTTGTCATACATCAAGGAACCGGCGACGGGCTCACGGATGCCGTCGATGTCGACGGGCGGAGCGGCGATGAAGGCGATGGTGAAGCAAGTGGTTGCAGCTAGGAGAGTGGGAATCATCAACACGCCGAACCAGCCAATGTAAAGGCGGTTTTCGGTGCTGGTGATCCAGCTGCAAAATTGCTGCCACAGACTGGCGCGATCGCGCCTCTGCAAGGTTGTGGTCATAGGTCTAATTAAAACGACGATAAAATAGCAGCAGTTAACTAACTAGATAGTCAAATTAACTTGTTAGTTAATTTAATCTAGGGGACTGAATCTGTCAATCGCTTTTAACCAACTAGTTAGTCCTTGGGGCGTGGAAGCCCCGTGGCTGAACCGATATAGGGCGTCGTATTCTAGGGATAGACATCTTGTATGGAATTTATGGTGAAGCCATCAGCCAAAGGCCAGCGATCGGCAACTCGAACGGCTCGCAATCCAGAAGCCACTAAGGCACAAATTCTCGATGCGGCTGAGGAAGAGTTCGCTCGCTATGGGCTAGCGGGTGCTCGAACGGAACCGATCGCCGCAAATACTGGCGTGACGAAGGCGATGATTCACTACTACTTCGGCACGAAGGAAGAACTGTATCAAGCTGTTTTGAAGCGCCAGGCAGCGTTGTTTCACAGTGCGGTTGCGCAAATTGATGTCACTGATTTATCGCCCGAAGCCGCCCTGAAAAAGTTCCTGAGACTAGCCGTTGACTACGAAAATACTCAGCCCTATCACGGGAAAGTGCTGCTCCATGAAGCGATGACCAATGAGGGTAAATATTTCAAACTCACCGGTTGGGAAGTCCCCATCGGATTAGGCGCTGCCGTCTTGCAGCGAGGTGTTGATGAAGGCTGTTTCCGGCCCCTTGACCCTTGGTTGACGATGGTTCACATCATGGGTGTCATGTCGTTTTACTTCAACGCGGCTAACAATCTCAAGCAGCTGGAACCGTTGAGCGATTGTCAAAGCCCAGAAGCGATCGAAAACTATGCTGACTCGGCGATCGCGTTCATTTTAGCGGGTGTGCTAAAGCAGCCTGAAGCCACCAACTAATCAGGTTTCAAGCCAGAAATTGTTCACAAGACTCGCCAGCATCTAGATGCCTCACATATCTTGATACGCTACTACCCCGGCTCTGGATCGATGCCCAGATCCCGCAATTTGGCTGCTAGCGCTTCAGCTCTTTGCCGTTCTTGTTCAGCTTGCTGTTCAGCTTGTTCAGCCCGCTGTCGCGCTTGCTCGGCCTGTTCGTTACTCCACAGCAGCAAATTGCCTGCTTGATCCCACCAACGTAACCACGTGGTCGTTTGCCCCAAACGTTCTCCCGACCATAGCCCCAAAAACAAGGCCAATTCAGGAATCCACCAGCGACCTTCGCTGTCGGCTGTTTGCAGGCTGTATTGACCGTCTTGCAAACAGCGCACCTCTAAACTAGAGGCATACGGATCGTAGGTGACATAGGTCGGTACCCGCAGAATCTGCTCATAAAAATAGAATTTGCCATAGGGCGGTGTGGCTCGAATCGAGAGTTCCCCGCCCTCAGTGTCAGAGAGAAACTCCATCACCACGGCCACGGGCTCCCCTTGCAAATTGGGGGTATAGCTGCGACGAATCACTGCCGGGGCAACCGGCTGCACCTGGGGGACGTACAACCAATCGGGAGCCTTGACGACGATCTTTTTGTTGACCGTGGCGACCAGCCCAAAATTACCGGCAATCAGCATTGCCGGTTGGATCCGGTCATTAGCACCTAGGGCATCGGTGAGTGCGGCAGCCAAGGACGGTTGCTGAAGATTTTCCACAGGATCATCGGGTAAAACGTAATCCACTGGCAGCGCCTCCCAGGTAACGGTCGGGCTTTGGCGGGCAGGGCGAACTTGCAAAACCATGAGACAACTGCTCAGATGAGGGGCTTTGGCGTGATACCTGCCTTCATCATAGGTGTGAGTAGCGGTGAGTGGCTAATCTCAGTGCTCAGACTCCCGATGCGATCTTGGCAAAGCCGGGGGGCCAAGGGGCCGGGGAGCCAAATCTGTAGCCTTGTTTTAGAGAATCGGTATTAGAGAGAACCTGGATCATTCCACTGGCAACGGCTGCCGCGATCGCGACCACCGGCTTTGCAAACCCCTCGCTATCAACTTTGCGATTGGCCCCTTTTCTCAGACCACCGCGTCAGTCGAACACAGACCGTAGGCAACTAAAAATCGCGAGCAACGGACTGCAGACGATGGTAAAACTCTGAGGCTTCCAGCTGAGGGATAAACTTTTGAATTGGTTCGGGTTGATGAAAGAGTGAGACGGGTTGGGGTAGCTCAGTAATCGGTTCTGCGACCGGGATGGCAACTAAGCTAGATTCGCTGGGAGGCGTTGGTGGGTTCGCCCCCTCAGCCAAATCTGGCTCCGACGGCTCCACCAATTCGGTAGTCTCAGGGGCGGTCTCAGCGGGAGTTGCCGTCGGGGAGGGCACTGTCTCGCTGCTGGTCGTGGGGGGCAGCGTGGGTTGACGAGTGGTTGACTGAGGAAGCATCAGTTCAGACGGGCGGCGGCCCGTCAGCGGCGCGTATTTGCTAATGATCGGGTCAATCGGCCCAAACACCACCCGCTCAAATTCACTGTTGAAATGTCGAACGGGGTGACCACGCCGCTTCCAGCCTTGCAGAATTTGCTCAACCGAAAACGCCTTGTACCGGCCCTGATAAAGCGCTTCTAGTACAGCGGCTCGAATCCAGCTGGCTTCGATCTGGAGATGTTCTTGCCAAATGGCTATCAGCTCACTGACGCGAAAACCGCTCAGGTCAAAACTGTACTCTGTGAGTAGCAATTTGGCGTGTTCGAGATCTCGTTCTGAAGCGGTTGGCAAAGTCATAACGTCAATGGCTGAACAGCGAGGGGCGATAACGCGTTACCTGTTCTATCGCGAGGGTGTCAAATGGCAAGGGCGAAAGCGACTCAAGCAGGTTACTGTTGAGAGCTTTACCAGCGAGTGTCATCCACCAGCAGTGCCATTGTTAACCTAACTACTTCTGAATCTTAACGGAACTCCTTTGACTCCGGTAGTCTGTCGGCACATTTCGACGGTTTGGCGCAGTTTACCGACAAGCTATGGTGGAGCTTTTGGGCTGGGCAGCAGTGATGGACAGAGAGACTTGGTTAGCAGCGTTGAAAAAGCATCGCGCGATCGCCATTCTGCGGGCCACCAGCTTAGAAACCGGCATTCACATGGCGGAGGCTGTCGTCAAGGGCAGCTTTCGGCTGCTGGAAGTCACCTGGACTAGCGATCGCCCTGGCGACCTGGTCAACCATCTCCGCACCACCTTGCCGATGGATTGTCTGGTGGGGGGCGGCACGATTCTATCGCCCACTGACTTGAAGGACGCGATCTCGGCGGGGATTCAGTTCGGCTTCGCGCCCCATACTGAGGCGGCGCTGATGCAGTTGGGCCAGCGCCACGGCATTCCGATGGTGCCGGGAGCTCTGACCCCAACCGAAATTGTGACCGCCTGGCAACTGGGAGCCATGGGCGTCAAGGTGTTTCCCTGTCAGGCGTTAGGTGGCCCGGCTTACATTCGTCACCTGCAAGGCCCGCTGGCCCATATTCCCCTTATTCCCACTGGGGGTGTCACCCTGGCTGATGGCCAAATCTATTTGGAACAGGGGGCGATCGCCATCGGGCTTTCCAGCAGCTTGTTTCCCCAAGCGCTGCTGTTACGCGAAGATTGGTCTGCTATTGAGACGCGATCGCGACAGTTTCTCTCCAGCCTGACAGAACTCGATAGCCATTCTCAGTGATTCGGATTCCCAATAAAATCTTGGCATCGCCAGGGAGCCCAGGAGCCGGGGAGCCAGAGTTGTCGTCTGGTCTCAGAGCATCGGCAGACCCCGTCTGCAGCCGAGGACGCTATTCTCGCAAAACGACCTTAACTGCCCAGCTTAAACGCCTCGACAAAGAGACTATAAATGAGACCGATCTTGAGAGCGTTCAACACTTCTAAAAACAAGGTTCGGCGGCGTGGCAGTTCGGGTGGGGGACGGCGATAGACCAGCCAGTTGACCAATTCTGTCGCGGCGAGCAAAACAGCTGACACGACCACATCGAGTTCGGCAGCCTGGCCCGCGATCGACGAAATCGCAATGCCAAAAAAATTGCCAAACAGCAGACCAATAATCACCAAAGACAGCCGCCGCCAAGGGTTATATAGCCAGCGGCCGAATTGATTGGAGACCGACTCAATCAGAGTCGAGAGGCGAGTGCGCTGCATGGGCGTTATTCCTGCGTCGAGACACCACAGGCAGAATGCAAGCCACCTTGAGTGCAGATAAAGCTGAGCTAGGCGGCATCTAAGTTCTGTCCGCCGCTAAAGTCTACCCCTTGATATTGATCGCCCTGGCTGAGGTCGGGAACCGCTGCCACAAAACCGTCGCCCGCACCCCCCGTCGGATTCGTGAACAGAGCTCCGGCAAAATCGACCTGGTTCAGATTCGCCCCTTGCAGCCGAATACCCCGCAGATCCGCATCGCGCAGGCTCGTCCCCCTCAGATCAGCGTCCCTCAGATTAGCGCCCTGTAGGGTCACTCCGGTCAAATCGGCGCTGCTTAGATTAGCGCCACTCAAATCGGCATCGGTCAAGACAGCGGCGGGGGCCGAGACACCTTGGAGATTGGCCTCAATCAGGGTACTCCCGGCCGCATTCACCTCGGCTAAGCGGGCACCGGCCAAATTGGCTGCCGAAAGCTGAGCCTCCGTCAGATCGGCCTTGGACAGGCGAGCATCGGCAAGGATTGCCTGATCCAAAACGGTTTGAATCAGGCTGGCATGTTCTAAATTCGCCCCGCTCAAATTGGCCAACGTGAGATCGGCGCGATTGAAATTGGTGCGAAGCAATCCGGCATTCACCAGTTGGCTTAAGGTCAGATCGGCACCAGAAAGATTCGCGTCGCTGAGGTCGGCCCCGCTGAAATTAGTGACGCGATCATCGTAGGTATCAGGATGATTATCAGCGCCGAGGCTATAAAACCTCGCCCCTTGGAGCTGTGCTTGGGTTAAGACTGATCCTTGCCATTGAATGCCTGCTAGGTCTTGATTTTTGAGCACCAGCCGAAATTCGCCATCGCCCCCCTGAATAAACCCAAGATTCATGCGAGTCAGGTCGAGGGGGAGATCGCGATCGCCCTCCTCTAACATCACTAATTTCGTAAGAATGCGATTGGTGGTCTGCAGTCGAATCAGGGTGGTGTAATGCCGCGTGGGTTCGCCCTGCATCCTCAAGTCAGCGGCGAGTCCCTGATTAAGCCGCCGCAGATGAGGAAAGGCCTCCGCCCCCCGCGCCACTAACGCTTGCTGCAGCGCATCGAGCCACAGTAAATCGTCCGTTTGGGCAATCAGATCCACCAAGAGCGGCGTCACGCGATCGTCGGGCAGATTCCCCAGGGCCAGCACGGCAGCGCGGCGGGCAGCCGGGTCTAACTCTGGGTTGGTTAGGGTTGAGACTTAGTTGACGTATAGATTTTAATCGGGCGTCGGCGCGGCGGTTGACGGCCGTCCGAGCAAAAAGTAGCTCATGCCCCCGGTCAGACCACCGATCGCCAACAGCAAGCCTAACCCCAGCCCCACCTTCGACAGGGTGAGTTCTGAGTCTTGCCAGCCCGTCTGGTGCGGATTAATCACCACCGACGTTGGCCCCACTGCCTGAGCCCACCGACCAGACCGGCCCAGCCCTGGCGGCAGATTGGCTTCGGCATGCCACAGACTCGACAGATGAATAATCGCGCCGGTGTCTTCATCCACCACACAGGTGCCCGCCAACCAATCATGCCAGGCCCGTCTGGGCCGATTGCCGAGTCCGGTCAAGCTTTCACCGATGAGGGCGATCGCGCTGAGCCCCACCAGCATGCCAATCACGGGAAAGGCCCCACTCAATTGCCACACGCCGTAGGCTACCAAGAGCGGACAGCCCCATTTCCCTACGCTTTCGCGGATAATCGTTCTGGGCCAGCCCGGCATCTGGC
Source organism: Leptolyngbyaceae cyanobacterium (assembly GCA_050042805.1). Lineage (GTDB taxonomy): Bacteria > Cyanobacteriota > Cyanobacteriia > Phormidesmidales > Phormidesmidaceae > Halomicronema. The sequence goes on along the minus strand of JBHJJI010000335.1, from coordinate 17,555 downwards.
CATTCAGCGCCAGTACTTGCACCCCCAGCCACTGCTTAGGCCAACTCTGACCCGAGCGACCCACCCGATAAATGTGGCCAGCAGCCAAGATGAGCGGCAGGCCGAAAGCCGCCGACCACAGCAGATTGGTCAGCGGCGGCACTTGCGTCGGCAGCGATCGCGGCGACAGACCCAACGCCCTGGCCGCTCCGGTTTGCACCCACTGCAGCGTCGGTGAGAGATCGCGCTTAGCGCTATCGACGGTTTTGTTAGCCTGACTGCCTAAATAAAAGGGCAGCGCCACGCTAGTCGTCAGGATGGCGACTTCTAAGCTCCAGGCTAAGAGTCGTCGCCCCAAGGTCGGTACCCGTTTAGCGTGATCGCTGATCGGCGCAGGCGCAGGCTGCGATCGCGCGGACAGTGATTTTTTAGAGCGGGTCGAGTTCACCGCAGACGGGGTGACAGACCGTTTAGATTGCCGTCGGGGAGGAGAACTCATAACTCGCAGTAGCAGTCTCTATAGCCCCTGTTGTACCACTCTTGGCCCGATCTCGCGCGGGGTGAGCGTTACTTTGAGACAAACTTCAATCTGGCGAAGGCGGTAAAGGGCTGCAACTCCAGGGTTAGCGTCTGATCGGCAAGTCCATCACCAACCCTTCTCAGTCATCGGACTCCGGACGCCATCTTGGTAACGCCGGGGGAGCCAAGGGGCAGGGGAGCCAGATCGGTAGCCTAGTTTCCGAGAGTCGGGATAAAAGAGCTGCCCTGCAAATAGACTCCGCGTCGGGTGAGTCGATGCTCCAACAGGTCGCTCAAAACTCCCGACCAGAGGACTTTGGGAGCCACCGCTCTCCAGCGATTTAATGGCCGGTCAAATCGCTAGCAAAACAATACGTTCAGTCCCTAGCTGAGGTCATGAAGCGGATATAACAAGGCCGGTCCTTAAGGCAACTGTGCCTGACTGCTAAGGCACTCTAAACGCTGGACGCCGAGGGTTGACGCTGCTGCTCCAGATAGTCGAATACACTCTTGTCGCCAATGTCAGGGGGAATCGGCTGAATCACTTTCCGGAGGGCAAAGATACCAAAATTAATCGCCCAAAAAGCCAACAGCATCGCTTCCCACGCAGTCGGTAAGAATTGAAACAAATGCCCCAACAGCAAAAAGGGCACGATCGGGGTTAACACTTTCGTCTCAACCCGGTTGAAGCAGAAGCCCTCTTTGAAAAAGACGCCGGTGAGGGCAGCAAAGGTAAAGCCAACGCCCCAGAGTGTAGTCGGTTGGTGATAAACGGTGAGTGCAAACGGCTCTGGTGAAAAGTGGGCGATCGCTAAAGAGGCCACCCCACCCACCAGCCAAAACGCCTGCAGCAGGCGATGCAACGGCCTCAGGTAAATGTGGATTTTGAGCAGGCTTAGCCCCAGCCCCAGCCAAAAAATCGTGTAGAGCACGCTCACGCCCTGCACCACCCAATCCACCTCGCCGTACCGCAAAATACCGAGCGTCCCGAGGCCAAAGCTCAGGGCCGCGATCGCCAGACCCGCGCGATACCAAACGACATCTTGGCGATCCGTCTCCTCGATGGTAAAGGCCCCAAATTGGCCCTGATAGGTGATGGGAGGCTGCTCCAGTTCTACGTTTGCCGTCATACCCAAACTCTCAACCGCGATCGATAATACTTTTCAATATAGCGTTCACGCTGACCCGTTCCAGCGGCGACATGACAGCGTGAACGCTCGCCTCAGTTCGACGGTGAGCGTAAATTCCGCCCGACGCAACCGGTGCAGACAGCGCTGTGACAATCCCTTAAAATCTGTGAGGGGACAAAACAATACCTTTCGTAACGAAGCGGCCCGGTATTTTGTCCTGTTGACAAAGCAGTTTGGGAAAAGAGCAATGGAAACGGTCAACTGTGCTGAAGTCTGTAAAAACGGCTGCGTCCTAGGGGACAAATGCCCCAACCTGGAATACAAAGAAAACGCCACAAAATTTATTGAAGAAACCTCCCTCGATCAGATGTTGTCAATGGCCGAGGAAGCCGTTCGCAAGAAAATGATGGAGCGCGCCTCGCAGCCACCGAAGTGGATCTTGCCAGAAGATTAAACCCATTCGCGATCGCCAGAGTCCAGGGGCAAGCTGCCGACACAGTACCCAGCCCGTTAAGTATCGGTGTTACTGCCAGCGGACATCAGCTGAGCCGTCGTTTCAGACTCACTCTCTGCATCGGGCGTCAGCCTGACAGCTTTCGATTCTTCGGGTTGAAAGACGGGTAAGTCAAACCAGAAGGTGGTGCCCACGTTCACCTCACTGACCAGATGCACCCGGCTGCTATGCTTTTCGACGATATTTTTCACAATCGACAGGCCAAGGCCAGTCCCTTCCAACGTGTGAACGCGATTTTCGACTCGGAAAAAGCGATCGAAAATCGCCGCCTGATCTTCCGAGGCAATGCCAATCCCCGTATCGGCGATTTCGACCCGAATGAATTCATCCAAGTCATCTGGATGATCGCGGTGGGGCAAACGATAAGCTCGAATCATGACTTTGCCTCCCGCTTCAGTGAACTTCAGCGAATTGCCCACTAAGTTGCCAAACACCTGCAAGAGCAAATCATAGTTGCCGCGCGCGGGCGGTAAGTTGGGTTCAACTTCGTGATGCAGGGTAACTTTCTTATCCCGCGCGTTGAGCTGATAGGTGCGCAGCGTTTGCTCAATTGGTTGCAGTAGCTCAACTTCACCAAACTGATAGCGGCGGTTCGATTCCAACCGCGACAGATCGAGCACATCATTCACTAGCCGGGTCAAGCGATCGGTTTCATGATTCGTCGTTTCCAAAAACTCCTGACGCTCTTCCTGACTCAGCTCATCCCCATATTCATGCAGCGTCTCGATAAATGACTTGATGTTGAACAGCGGCGTCCGGAGCTCGTGAGAGACATTGCTAATAAACTGGCTCTTGGCTTCGTTGAGAGCGACCTCGCGAGTCACGTCTTGCACAGTAATCGCAATGCCTTTGGCATTTTCGCGCGATTGGTCAAACACGGTGTTCAGCATGACGCGAATGGTGCGGCTGGTGGGTTCCGTGAGAATGATGCGGAATTCCATCCCTTCAGATTCACCCGAGGCGGCCATAAAGAGGGGGCGGGTCAGCTGTACTCGCACCGCATTGGGAAAGTGCTGCAGCACGGTGTTGCCTGACAACTCACGGCTTTCCCACCCAAATATTCGGCGGGCAGCAGGGTTAACCAACACCACATGCATCTCGGTATCCAACAGCATGGCCCCATCGGCAATGGTGGATACGAGGGTTTCCAATTTGGCTTTTTCGGCAGTAAGTTCCTCAATATTTTGCTCTTCGTAGCGCTCTAGGCGCTCGGCCATGTCATTGAAGCTATAGATCAGCTCGCCCAGTTCACCGCCGAGGGGCAAGTCGATGCGCTGCTGAAAGTTGCCTGCCGCAATGTTTTTCACCCCAGTCAGCAGTTCTTTAATCGGTTGTGTGATCGTGAGGGCGTTGAACACGGCCCCCAAAATCACCATGGCCCAAATTGAGACAAATACGGCGACGGTGACGTCGCGGGTGAGATTCGAGGAAGCGACGACGGTGGGGTTGGGGTTAATACCCAGGGCTAAGACGCCTAAATAATTGCCGTCATATTTGATCGGGACAAAAACGTCGGTGACTTGTCCAGCGGGGGTGATGTGCTGCCGCACAAACGGTTAATTGGCGTTACGCGCATAGTTGTCGGGGAGCTGCATCCGGCGACGAATGGTCAGCGAGTTTTGCACGGAGTCATCGGAGTAGGGAATGCCAAAATAAATGGCCCCATCTTCGTCGGCGTAGAGCATATACCGCACGCTGGAGGTGCTTTGGTAAAAACTGTAGGAAAATCGGGCCAGCTCTTCGCGATCGCCCTCATACACTAGGGGCGACACATTGGCCGATAGCAGTAGACCCAGATCGCGACCAAAGCGCGTATCGTTGAGGCGTGCATCTTGTTGAATTGAGTTGACCGCCCAAAATGTCAGTCCGCTCATCAATATCGAGACGACCAGGGTAGCTCCTGCCAACAATCGCGTTTGGAGGGTAAAGTCTCGCCACCAGCGAACAATGACATCACGAACTCTTTTGAGCAGAGTGATCAACGCTATCTCCAGCCAACTGCTTTTCCTAAACAAACGCATGTGAGCGACTGCAGGCGATGCCCTTTTTCGGGCCAAGGCTCCCCGTTCCAACCGCTGTGTGAACCGGAGTGACCTCTATTGTGGCACGTTGACTGAAATTGACGAACTCTAGCCGGCATAGAAGCTGGGAATGCTGAACTCCCTGCCGTTTCTGTCTCCCCCCAAACCTCAGCCGCAGATGACACAACCCCGGTCATCGCAACTAGCAGAGCATTGTAGAAAATCACGGAAAAGCGGCTAATCGAGAGCGCTCTAAAACGCCAGCTCAGGTCAAATAGGTCGTTGGCAGTGGGGTCACCGAAGGCGGCGGCAAGCTGCTGCATACCCTTGACATCGCTCGGGCTCAAGCGAACCTGGGCTTGCAGAACCAGGTGGACAACTGGAAACGCTTTGTCTTGCTAGAAACTCAGGCTGCCCCCCGCTCAAAGCGCAGGATAGTCAGCCCTTGGCAGCGATCATTAAAACGGAGATCGAGTCCTTGCTCTCAGCAGCGGGTCTCACCTAGAGAGGCGGGGCCGTCTTGAACAGGGCTTGACAGTCTCAGCGGCGTCTCACTGCGCCTCGGAAAGGTCATTCATCAAGGTGGCCGCTAGTGATTGCTGGGGAGATCCCCACCTCTCAGGTACTATCAACCGGCGTCACCTTTGCTAGGGTAGCGATGGAGATATCGATTACAGTTCACAGACCCGCTAATGACAGCATTGGTCAGACGTCATTCGAGACGGATTGCTCAACGTTGCCAAGCTCGCTGGCGACTGTGTCCGCCAGAAATTTCCGGTGTTTAGCCAACAGCTCAGAGATAGTTTAAGGAGTGGGTTGCGATTATGGCCTCTCGTAGCGATCGCGAATTGCAAGAAGAAATGCAGCGCCTGATGGCAGAAATTGAAGCGGGCTCACCACCGGCACAGAGCGATCGGACAGCCCCTTCGTCACCAGCTGCTAAACCTCAAAAGCCCCAGGGATTGTTGACCCAGGTAAAAGCTAATTTTTTCTTGCCATTGTGGATTGTGGCCATTCCCTGGACTCAGGAAATTGTGGACCAGGTGTTCTTTAACGGACAGTGGAATCTGCCGCTACACCCCCGCAGCCTAGATGGCATTCCAGGGATTTTCTTGTCGGCGGCTTCCCACAGTGGCTTCATCCACTTGATTAGCAACACCATCGGATTTCTCATTTTTAGTTGGTTGATTTTAGCGAAGAGCCGTCGCGATTACTGGATCACTCTGCTCATTGGCTGGATTGGTGGCGGCGTTGTGTGCTGGCTGCTGGGCCCAAGCAGCGTCCATGGCTTAAGTGGCGTGGTGTATACCTTATTTGGCTATCTGTTGGTCATCGGTTGGCTAGAACGCCGCGTCATTCCGCTCCTGATTTCTATCTTTGTGCTGATCAATTACAGTGCTACGCTTTGGGGCGTATTGCCCACGCAGCCGATGGTCGCTTGGTGGGGACATCTGATTGGTCTGGTGCTCGGGATTATCGCCGCGTTTGGGGTCTATCAAGAACCGCAATCGAAATCGTCAGGGCGCAGCGCTTAAGCAACCTCTACAGAACAGCAAGTTGGCCGATCAGGGGTTGACCGGGCTTCCCCTGGCAATCTGGATTCTATTTTTAGCATTGCTGAATGACGGGATAAATTCGCCCTCCAGCCCCCAATTCTGGGGGACTTTGAGAAATCTGGCTCTCCACTCCTGAGCTCCCCGGCGTTGCCAAGATGACCTTGGGAGTCCGATCACTGAGAAGGGGGATGAGCCATCCTTAAGCCTTGATAAGTTGACGATAATCTCTCCTTTAAACAGCAGTGGTAGCTTAAAGCAGTGATGTGTTAAACGATACGTATTCCCTATCTTGATGCATCCTCAGGGCATCTGCGTTGACAGCATCCTCAATTTTGAGAGCATCATGACCGGGCTGCATATCCATTCAACACTGGCGGACTTAAAGCTCTACCAGTATGCGGTCGAGGCGCATTGTCTTGGCCGCATCATTTATCAAGTATTCGAAAATAACTCACTGTTGCCGGGCATTGTTTTACTGACGACTACCGGTGAATTTCAGGGCATGATTTCCCGGCGGCGATTTCTAGAAGCCATGAGCCGAGCCTATGGACGAGAGCTGTTTTTGAAGCGTCCGATCGCGGTTTTATCCCGTTTCGTGATCCACGATGCGTTGAAATTGCCGGGCCATACACCGATCACCACAGCGGTTCAACAGGCAATCGCGCGGCCATCGACAATGCTGTATGAGCCCATTGTCGTGGAATGTCACACCGCCGAAGCGCGGCACTACGCCATGATCAGCATGCAGGATATCTTGCAGGCCCAGTCAGTGATCCACCAAGTCACGGCGCGGCTTTTGCAAGAAAAAACGCGCGCTGAGATTATGCAGACAGAAAAAATGGCGAGTCTCGGCAAGATGATGGCTGGGGTAGCCCACGAAATTCGCAATCCGGTGAATTTTATTTGGGGCAACCTCAACTATGTCGCTGAGTACTTACAGGATCTGGCCACCCTGGTGCAAGCGTTTGATCAGGAAGTCGTCAATCCCAGCCGAGAACTCCGCCAGCTGAAGAAAAAAATTGACTTAGAGTTTGTGTTAACTGACCTGCCCAACGTGATCCAAAGCATGGAAACCGGGGCCGATCGCCTGCGAAATTTGGTCACCAGCCTACGGACATTTTCGCGGATGGATGAGGTCAGACGTGAGCCCTTGGACCTGCATCAACGCCTAGACAGCACACTACAAATTTTGAACAACCGCCTTAAAGAAGGCGTCGTTGTGCAGAGGTACTATGCCGACAATCTGCCGAAAGTGCCCTGCTATGGCGGTCAAATTGGGCAGGTTTTTATGAACATCATCAGCAATGCCATTGATGCCCTGTTGGAACATGAAGCATCGCTGCCGCCCGAGGCGCGGCTCAACGTTATTGCCGCCGATGATCCAACCTTTGGCCCAGCTGCTGTTTGGGACCCCTGTATCACCATCGTGACCGAGCTCCGCGATCGCCTACCCGCTGATGCCCCTCCAAGGCCGAAGCACGAGGCAGCCGCTGCAGAAGATTCTCCTTGGATCTCGATTCGCATTCGAGACAATGGCCCGGGCATTCCCCCAGAGATTCAGTCACGGGTGTTTGAAGACTTCTTTACCACAAAGGCGGTGGGCGATGGTACGGGGTTAGGATTGCCCATTACGCAACAGATCGTGGTCGACAAGCATGGTGGCTATTTGATTTTGCGATCGCCCTGTGCGCCCAACGCATTATCCACCACCGCTGGGACAGAATTTGAAATTTTGCTGCCGCTGATGCTGGCGGCAAGCACACCTCTGGGCAAGCAGCCAGAGTTCCCTGCAGCTCATCAACAAGTCCAAAATTCGCCATTAGCCCTGGCTGAAACGGTCTCTCTGTCGCCAACGTGAGCGCTCTCAGAGCACAGGTCAACTGAACTGATAGCCGCCCTACGGCTGCCATTTAGGACACGCCAATGACTTTCTTAAGAAAGCCGAGTTTCTTGGCATAGGGCGCATAGCGCCAGGCGAGGTCGAACCAGAAGAGCTTTTTAAGCACGCTCTTTAAATGAGAGAAGGTCTCGAAGCTGGCTTTGCCGTGATAGGCTCCCATGCCACTGTCGCCAACGCCGCCAAAGGGCAAACCCCAAATCGCCACCTGCAGAAACACATCATTCAAACAAACTCCCCCCGAAGAGGTCGCGCTCAGCACCCGTTCTTGGAGTGTCTGACTGCGGCTAAACAGGTAGAGCGCCAGCGGTTTGGGACGGGCGTTGATTTGGGAGATCGCCGTCTCAATATCGCGATAGCCCATGACCGGCAAGATCGGCCCAAAAATTTCCTCTTGCATGATGGGGGCTGCCCAAGTAATCCCATCGAGCAAGGTAGGGGCAATGTAGCGGCTAGCGCGATCGGTGTCACCGCCGATAACCACCGACTCATCAGCCATCAGCGCTGTCAGTCGATCAAATTGGCGATCGCTAACGATGCGGGCGAGGTCGGGGCTCTGAGCAGGCTGATTGCCAAAAAACGCCTGCAGTGCCTCTCGTAACGCGACGAGAAACTCCCCCTTGATGTCGTCGTGTACCAGCAGATAGTCAGGCGCAACACAGGTTTGCCCAGCATTGACAAACTTGCCCCAAATAATGCGCTTAGCAGCCACGTCAACATTGACATCGCGATCGACAATGCAGGGACTTTTGCCGCCCAGTTCTAACGTGACGGGAGTGAGATGTTGCGCTGCCGCCGCCATCACAATCTGACCGATGCGGGTGCCGCCAGTGAAAAAGATGTGGTCAAACTTTTGCTTGAGAAGGGTTTGGGCCGTTTCGACACCACCTTCTACCACGGCCACATAATGGGGCGGAAAGGTGGCTTTCACGAGATCAGCTACGACCTGAGAAGTCGCTGGTGCCAGTTCAGAGGGTTTGAGGAGGGCGCAGTTACCCGCCGCGATCGCACCGATCAGCGGCGACATCAAAAGCTGAAAAGGATAGTTCCAGGGACCAATGATGAGAACCACGCCTAAAGGTTCCGGCTGCACCCAGGCCGAGCCTGGCAGTTGCGTTAACGGCAAGCCGACCCGTCGCGGTTGGGCCCAGCGGGCAAACCGTTTCAACACATAATTCAACTCATCAATCACCCCAACCTCAAAGTACCCTTCATATTCAGGACGGCCAAGATCCGCTTTAACAGCATCAACGATCGCAGTCTGACGCTCTAAGATAGCGGCCTTGAGACGGGTTAACTGCCGCCGTCGAAACTCAATGGCTTGGGTCTCACCGGTGGCAAAGAAGTCTCGCTGTGAGGTCAAAGTTTCGGCAATTTGGGCTTCAAATATAGTTGAGTCGGAGCTAGAAAGGACAGTCATCACGCTTCCACAGTTGGCTTCCTCAGATCATCATAGGAAAAGTGCGCGAGCCCTGTCATTGTTCACCGGGATCATATGCTTCACCAGGATCATATTCATTGAGATGCTTGATGTGGAATGTGAGCCGTCAAAGCACCTGTCGCGCGTTCAATAGGGCATCTAATCGCTGCGGACGAACTGAGATAGCAGCACAGGGCCGAGCAGGTAGATATGGCGATCGCATAATAGTCCAGCGGCTTGACCTAGAGCCGCTCTCGCCTCAGCGCTGTAGAACTGGACCCCACCCGGCAAAACGTTGGCCACTAGCGGCTCCTCACTGGCCCAACGCGGTGGCGTGAAGTCAGCCAAGAAGAACCGCCCCCCAGGCTTCAGCACTCGCCGGATCGAGCGCAGCGCCTGCTCCGGCTCAGGATAATGCAGAAAACTGATGGCGCAAAAAACACCGTCGAAGGTGGCATCGTCAAAGGGCAGCGAGACGACATCGCCCTCGATAAACTGTAGGCGATCGCGATCGCGCAATTTTTGCTGAGCTTGACGCAACATCCCGACAGAGGAATCAACGCCGATCCCCTTGAGGGTAGGGAAGTTCACCGCCAGCCGCTGCAGGAGTTTACCCGTGCCGCAACCCACATCTAAAACCGTCGCTGACGCTGTCAACTGCACGGAGTCTAAGAGGCGTACGGGCACCGCCTGATAAAACACCGACGGCAGCAGAATGTCGTAATGGGGAGCCCAGCGATCGAAAAAGACCCTTTTTTCCATCATCGTTAGCGTGTCCTCTGATCGGGCGCTACCACCCGATCTTAAGCTAAGGAGATTTTCGAGAAAGAATATACCGGCACTGTCAGAACGGCTTTAGCGAGTCACCTTCATGATCATCGCTACCAGGCATCCACCAAACCCGCCCCTACGAGTATCGTCTTTACTAGAAATCTCCTAAGGGCTGATATAGATGGGCTGAAACAAGACGACCAATCTGTCTCTCCTGCTCCTGGTTTCCCCCGGCACTGACAAAATTGCCTTGGGAGTCCGATCACTGAGGATTGGCATAATATTCCAGGACAGTAACGTTGCTGGCAGGATTTGGCTATGCCTCACTCAGGCGATCGGCGGCGCTATTTTTGAATCATGCTCTAAGCATGTACACTCCCATCGGGCATCGTTGTGCCTGTTAACACAGCATCTATAAAGGCCGCGCTGCTTATTTCAGCCCGGGCTAAGATGGCACCGGTCAAATCGGCCTGAGCAAGGTTGGCCCGACCCAAGTAGGCTTCCACTAAGGTCGCCGCCTTGAGGTTAGCCCGAGTCAGATCAGCGCGGCTGAGGTCAGCCCGATTCAGATTAGCGCGGGTCAAGACAACGTCTTGCATGGACGTCTCCGCCAGCAGTGCTTCAGAGAGTCGAATATCGTGCAGGATGGCTTGATCAAGATGGGCCTGGGATAGATTCACTCGATTAGCAAGCACATTCGTCAAGTCAGCCTGCTCAAGATTGACGTCTGCCATCATCGCATCGCTCAGGTTAGCGCTCTGCAGATACGCCCCCTGTAGATTAGCCCCATGCAGGTCAGCCCCCTGCAAGCTGACATTCGCCAGGTTAGCTTCGCTCAGGTCAACATAAGCCAAATCAGCCCCGCGCAAATTAGCACCTTCGAGATCGGCTTGTCGTAGGTTGGCTCCCCGTAGATTCGCGATGTATTTACGATCTTCTTGCCGAAAATTAGCCCCGCGCAAACAGGCTCCAGTCAAGTTGGCACCACTCATATCGGCGTTTCTCAGATCCGCTTCGATCAGATTGGCATCCATGAGATCCGCCAGCGGTAGCTGAGCACTGCGCAGATCAGCCCCCTGCAGACTAGCGCCATGCAAATTCGCATCACTCAAGTTGGCTTGGGTCAGATTGGCTTGGTTGAGATTGGCGCCAGCCAACTGGGCTCGGGCTAAGTTAGCCTGCCGAAAGTTAACACGAGTCAAATAAGCCAGTGTAAAGATAGCATTTTCTAAATTGGCGAGCTGTAGATTGGCCCCGATAATGTCAGCTTTAGAAAGATCGATACCCGCGAGGGCAAACCCTTTGAAGTTCCTCTTGCCTGAGGCGTAACAATTCAGAAAGTCTTGTGGGGTCATGGGGAGAGAGTACTAAGGCCGCCAAACGCTAAGCCGAGAGAGACTAACTGATTAATGCGCACCTTCCCTAAGGATAAAACGGTTTCATCGCTTGCAAAATGGCCCCCGCTGCTTGAATATTCTCGCCGACGTTGCCAACACAGTGAGACATGATGGTGAGCTTACTTTCTAAATCAGAAAAGGTTTGACAATATTGAAAGGTCGTCTTAATCAAATCATCTAACGATTTTGACTTTAGGGCCAGCCAGTCTTGTGGTGTTGCCGTAAAGGGACTGCGCACCGTTGACAGCAGCAAAATCTTTGCCCGTAGGGGATTGGTATATCGCATACTCTCCAATCGCAGCGCATAGAGATTAGCTCGATTGTGGATTTTCGCGGCCTGCGGTTGCTCTACCGGACAGGTGTTGACAATATATGGCTGGCTGCTATTAACGCTCGTCTGCCCCTCTGGATTAACAGCGCTTTGCCAGCCGGTGAGAGAGGTCACCCCTTCATCAATCATCGGCTTATCGCTGCCGAACATCATCGTGTGACCATCTACTAACGGTTCTGCTGAGAACTCGGTCACGACAGGAACCGCCTCCTCAGCAGGGGCGCCATAGAGCGGGTGGAAGGCTTCGCTAATGATCACACCAAGCTGAGCGTAGCGGTTTTGGCGATTGAGTCGTTTGATAATGCGATCGAGGTGATAGCTTAAGTCGGCCTCAGACGGGGCAATTTGGTGAACATCGGCAACTAAATCGGCTAGGGTATGCAGCGACAAAACTGCCTGATCATTTTCCCAAGCGGTGTGAATAACCGCATAAAGCAGCTTTTTGATGCGCAAACGATCGGTTTGCTGGGCTAAGGTTTGGGCAATTTCGTTGTAGAGATCGCGCAAACTAGAGCGAGAAGCCAATTCCGCATCTGAGGCAGAATCTTCTGCTTCAGAGTAAACGGGCTCCAGGGCCTGCAAGATAGTATCGGCCACTGAGAGATACGCTGCTTTGTGATTGCGCCGCGCGGCCATCGTTTGCAGTGCCTTTTCCAAAGAAATCAGGGTGTGATGCCGCTGATACAGCTGCTTTAACAGCGGCAGCAACTCAAACTGCATAAGCACTTTAGCGTCGTTTTCCCAAACGCCCTGATAGGTGCCAAAAACCAGTTTTTTGATGCGGCGGATTTGAGGGTCTTGCTCCAACGTCGCAGCGGCGATCGCCAGCGGTGAGTGCTCAATCACCACTGGTTGGCTCGATAATTGCTGCACCACCATCGTTGCTGACTGCCCAAAGGGGGGAATCTGAAACGCCGTCACCGGTTCTCGAATGTTCTTCAGCTTCAGGGGGCCGAGAAAGGTGGCATTGATATCGAGGCGGGCCGTCACCACGTCGTACACCGTTTGTGAGATGCAGACGCCACCCGGAGCTGATTTTGTTTGTAGCCGGGCCGCAATGTTGACGCCGTTACCGAGGACATCCTCGTGACTAAACAAGACATCCCCCAAGTGCACACCGATCCGATGCTGCAAAAACTCACCAGCGGCTGAGCTTTCAGCCAGTTTGGCTAGTTGCTTTTGCACTTCTTGACTACACAGCACTGCCTGCACAGCGCTGTAAAAAGACATCAGCAGCCCATCGCCAGTGGACTTTAATACTTTGCCGCCGAAGCATTCACACTGTTCAGCAATGAGTTCTAAATCACGCTGAATCAGCATTAGCGTCCCCTCTTCATCGACTGACATTCGAGCGCTAAAGCTGACTGCATCGGTGAGCACGATGGCAGCTAAAGCTCTTTCAGTTGTCGACGATTGGGCGCTGCTTGGCTTCATGCTCATCAAGTAATGCGGTGATGCAAGGCAATGAGAGGGGTCGTTTCCATGTTGCCCGATTGCCCGGTTCATGATGCGGGCAATCCCACTGAACTCTAGGACAACGGCGGATACTTCCGCCGCAATCCTTTGGGAAAGATTACTGACTCAAGTTTAAGCAACTTGGCTCAGATGGCAAGTCGATCGCGGGGATCGATCGTTCTTGACTGCACTCGGCAGCCACCTCAGCCCGATGCTCAAAGCTACAGGGATGCAGTTAATTTTTCCGCTTCTTGGCTCGCACATTTTGTGATCGCCGCTGCCATTCCTTACATTCAGAAACATCGTTATCGCCCGGGCTCAACAGCAGGCTCGCTGAACCGTGCCATCCCGCCTTGGCGTTGATCATAAATTAGCGTTAACCAGGTTTATATAGACGCCTGCAGGGTCAATTGCTCAAATTGGACAACCCGACCGCGAGCACCGACGCCCCTCTCTCCAGAGTGATCTCACTCAAGGTCAAGGTGGCAAACAGGCAGCACTCTCAAATGTCACATGCTTGCAGTGGGCTGCGGTCAAGTCTGCCTGGGTGTGTTCAAGCATCAGACCGCTCTAGCGATCCTCACCGGCGGCAGGTTCCGCGCTCTGTGACGGTAGGCGGATTGGAGGGCCAACACCCCCCCTCGACAAACCTTAGCGGCTATGAAGTTTTAGGACTTGAGATCAGCGATCGCATTCCGCGCCATGGAGGCGATCGCCTGATCGGTGGCTTTGGGTAGCTGATAGTATTTGCCCCCCGCCGTCTTAGCGAGTTCTTTGCCAAAACCGGTTGACACAAATTTGCGTTCTGTGTCAATCACCAGCAGTTGAAAGCCCGTAGCCCGGATGCGGGCCGCAATGTCCAGCAGTTCTTGCTTGATGTCTGGTTTTTCTTCGGACTCAAGGGTTTCGCCCAGCGATCGCGCTAGAGGAATGTTGCCACGCCCGTCGGTAATCGCCACGATCACCACATTGCCAATGTCTCCCGACTGTTGCGCATTGGTCCCTACCCGAACCGCCTGCGTCAGGCCATGGGCTAGGGGCGAGCCACCGCCACAGGGCATGCGCTCTAAACGTCGTCGCGCCATCGAAATCGAGCGCGTCGGCGGCAGCAACACCTCCGCCTGTTCCCCCCGAAAGGGAATCAGCGCCACCTCGTCGCGATTTTGGTAGGCATCATTCAACAGCTGCATCACCGCCCCTTTGGCCGACTGCATGCGGTTGAGGGCCATCGACCCCGAGGCATCCACCACAAACACGATGAGAGAACCGGCTTTGCGCGCCAGCTTTTTAGCTCGGATATCGCTTTGCTCGACAATCACTTTGCGGTGGGGTTCGCGCTCCCGCCGCGCTTTTTGATAGGGGGCAGCGGCCCGCAGCGTCGCATCCACGGCGATGCGGCGCACCGGCCCCTGGGGCAGCATCGGTTTAATATAGCGACCGCGATCGTCAGAAATCACGGTGCTCTGACTGCCCGATTTGCCCTGCTGCGTCAGCGCTTGGGCAAACAGGAGCAAGGACGGATCGAGCATAATCCCTTCGGGATCAAAGACAAACTCCTCCGGCACGCTGGGGGGCGGCTCATCGGGCTGATCATCGTCATTTTCCTCCTCCGAGTCCTCATTATCATCATCTTTGGACTCATCAGTGGGATCGTCGGGCTCTTGATTTTGGGGCGGCGGCGGTGGCGGCGGTGCCGGCTCATCGTCAGGTGGCGGCATCGGCACCGAGCGCGGCAAAATCACGAGCTCTACGGCCACCCGTAAATCGTCAGCGCTCACGGTTGCCCGGCCATCCAGCGCCGCATGGGCCTTGGCTACCCGCACCGCAAACAGTTCGGCGCGGTGCCCCTGGACGCCACCCCGCAGCGCTTCCGTGACCAGGTATTGCACCTGCTCACGGGTGATGGTGACGTCTTTGAGCCATTCTCGCGCCAGAATGATCTGGGTCTTGAGATCATCCAGCTCATCGGCATAGTCAGCCAAAAACGCCTGCGGCTCGTTCGCAAATCGCGTGGCTTGCTCAACGACGGCCACGCGACTCTCTAAGGTAAGGGCTTGATCCGCAGACAGGGCGATCGCAATGCGATCGAGCAGATGATCGCGTAGAGGCCCTTCGTCGGGGTTGTAGGTCGCGATCAGCAGCGGCGCACAGGGATGCTGAAAACTGATTCCTTCGCGCTCAATTTGATTACGTTGCTCAGTGAGGGCTGCCAGCAACAGGTTGCTGGTTTGCTCTTCCAGCAGGTTGATCTCATCAATGTAAAGGACGCCTTGGTTCGCCTCGGCCAGTAACCCCGGTTGAAACACCGTCGCCCCCGCTTGCACCGATTTGGCCACATCAACGGCACCGATCAGCCGATCTTCAGTCACCCCCAGCGGAATTTGCACAAACGGCGCGGGCTTGACCTGAGTCGGCAGCACCGTCAAATCTGGCGGCTCTGGCCCAAAGCGCGCCAGGGTCTCATCATCCCAAAGCTGGGGATTGGTCGGATCAGCATTGCAGCAAGAGCCGGTCATCACCTCGATCGGCGGCAGTAACTGGTGAATCGCCCTGGCCATAACCGATTTTGCCGTGCCGCGCCGTCCCGCAATGACCACCCCACCGACGCCCGGATCAACGGCCGCCAGCAGCAGCGCCAGCTTAATTGCAGCTTGATCAACAACCGCAGTGAGCGGATAAACCGTGGGCAATTCTGGGCGTTCCGCCGTTTTCATGACTCTATCTCCTGGTTCTACCAGGCGCTGGGTAATTCGGGTCAGTTTCACTCGTCAATCCCTTGAGGGGAAAAGCCTGAAGAGATGACTGCCGCCTTTCACATTATCAGGAATTCTTGAGCGCCAGGGCAGATATCGCAGTCGCCAATCCGGTGAGAACCAGACCGCGAAACCACTTTACTAATGTGCGAAGGATCAGCGTGCTCCCAGGTGTCCTCAGCACAGTGGCCAACGCCATAACAGAGCCTGCTTGGCAGAGCTGGTTCGAGCGGTGCTGCCAAGGGTCTCACCCACTTTTCTGCCCATCCTGATGGGAAATAGAGAGGACGTGCGTCAGACTAGTAGAGGCACTTTCGGCAACCCCTCCCTCACAATTAGGTAGCGACCCTCGCCACCTGCCTTGCCCGTCACCAGTGCAGCGATCGCGGGCAGGAGCGTGGGTGTGGCCAGCATACCGCACCGGGGCATGATGGCAAGCGTGACGCCGCACCGCAAAACGGCGACACACTGCGCCGGAAACAACGTTACCAATTGTTACGGACTGGGTATTCTGGGTAAGTCGTTGGGCAGCAATTTTGGACATCGCTCCTTCAGCTGTTGACCCCGCTACGCCTCCTGTCGTTTTTCCTCACAATAATACTGGCCTGTGCTAACTTCACCCACCATGACTTTGACTGCTGCCGGCAACGACCAACTACCACAACCAACTAAGTTGTTAGCCCAGCGTGACGATTACACGACTTGCCACATTTATCTGCCTGACGAGCCGCAGCGACTTCCGGCGATCGCCTTGGATGGCAACTTTTATAGCTTCTTTCGATCGTTACAGGATGCCGCTAAAACCCTGAGCATTTTGCGCAAACTGTCGGCCAAAGGGGAGCAAACGGTCATGACCCCAACTAAGCGGGGCTACGCCATTTGGGTATATGAATCAGATGCCGTTTTGGCCACGGGTCGAGGTTCCAAGACTCGTAATTTACCGCCTTCTTTTGGGCCGGCCAACAGCTGGATTGTGAGCGATGATCAGGCAGGCTACAACACCTGTTCGCTCAAGGTGCCTGATCTGCCCGACGTGGTGCCCGGTCTCGCCAATGGCCAGCGACTATTTAGCCTTTACCGCCGAGAGAGTGATCCGAAGACGGCACTGTCGCTGGGCTCGCGGCTATCGCAACGAGGTGACGAGATTGTCATTTTGGTGGGCGATGCGGGCTATGCCATCTGTGTCTATGAACCCAGCGCGACCATCGTTCGCACTTAGACAACTGCCACGCTGCTCCCATTTGAGCCAGTTAATTGAGTGATCAAAACAGCGCAAGCCCATTGATGGGCTTGCGCTGTTTTGATTAGTGCCCATGCGCGACAGCAAGGCGTTTGCAGCCAGTTGGAGAAGAGCGCTGGATAAGCATCATCACCACCTGTCCCAGTTGCCGCTTGGCACAAATAAAAAAGGGGCTCAGGGCTAAATTCAGCTCAAGGCGGCGGCGTTATCGGCCATTACTACCCGGCAGAATCGGCTGTTCTACGGCCTCGCGGAATCTCGTCACATCCTCACCAAACTCGATAGGGAGAACAGCAACCACGTTTTCGTGCGGCCGGGGAATGATCACCCACGTCTCTAAAACACCGCCAGGGGAATTTTCGGCGGCGGCCACACCCGCTTCCATCGCGGCTTTCACTTCAGAAATATCACCCCGAATGTTGATGCAAAACCGAGCACTGCCAGCTCGAATGTAGTTCACCAAGGTTACTCGCCCTGCTTTAACCATTGCATCTGCCGCCGCCAAAACAGGCGGAAAGCCTTTTGTCTCCAGCGAGCCAACTGCCTGAGGCATTGCCTTTCTCCTAAAAATT
>JBHJJI010000334.1:0-16686 GCA_050042805.1 Leptolyngbyaceae cyanobacterium | reverse complement strand
GAGGCGGGGCTGGACGAAGCGCCGCAGCTGAAAATGGGCTTGTTCTAGACCGGCCAGCAGGGCGGGCGATCGCTGGGTTTGCCAGAGTCGTTGCTGCAGATATTCCACCAGCCAGAGCTGTGATTCGGTATCGAGTTCTTTGCTAACGCGGCGAGCGAGTTCCAAAGCAACACGCAAATTGGGAGGGGGCTGCTGCAGCGCAGCGACGAGATCCGCTGGCAGCGTTTGTAGTTGCTGCAGCGCGGCGATCGCCTGTCCCGGACTGCCCTGCGCCATCGCCAACACGTCTGGCTGCTGCAAAATCTCGGCATGGCCCGCCTGGGTTAAGACCGTCGCCATGGTGGTGGGTGACAACCGCCGAAACGGAATACTTTGGCAGCGAGACACAATCGTAGGCAGCAGATTAGCGCTGTCTGTGGCTAACAGAATCAGCGTGGCGTTGCCCGGTTCTTCTAAGGTTTTTAGCAAGCCGTTCGCGGGCGACTCGGCCATGGTTTCCGCCCCTTCGATCACCACGACAGATCGAGGCGCTTCGAGCGTGGGACGCGACAAAAACCGTGTCACGTCACGAATTTGCTCCAGGCGAATTTGCGGCGGACTTTTGCGCTTCAGATCAAGTTCCTCGGCCTCAGCGACAGTAACGGGCTTGCCCTTGTGCAGATAGGTCGGCTCCACCCACATCAAGTCGGGATGATTGCGATCTCGAATGCGTCGTCGCACCTGTCCCACCGCCTGATCAGCCGTTTGCAACAAGCATTCGGCAAAGCGTAGCGCCCCCAATCCGCGCCCCGTCCCCGCTGGCCCAACCAAGAGATAGGCCGGAGCGACACGTTGTTGGGCGATCGCCTGACAGAGCAGATCAACCGCCGTCTCTTGGCCTAATAAATCTGAGAATATCGCCCGTACCATGTTTTTATGCGCTGCTCTAAAACGGTTTGAATTTGCTGCGCGACTCCCTCTTCTGACTGGGTGGCATCGATCGGCACGATCCGCTCAGGATGCTGCTCTGCCAAGGTTTCAAAGCCCTGCTGCACCTGCTGATGAAAGGTCAGGCCCGACTGTTCGAGGCGATCGAGCTGACCGCGACGATGACTGCGGGCCAGTCCCTGCTCAGCGTCTAACTGCAGCCACAGGGTCAGATGGCCTGACGTGCCTTGGGTGGCAATGGCATTGAGCTGTTCGATCAGCGAGAGGCTCAGGCCCCGCCCATAGCCCTGATAAGCCACGGTGGAATCAATGAAGCGATCGCACAAGACCCAACTACCGGCCTCAATAGCAGGAAAAATCACCTCTTCAATATGTTGCGCGCGATCGGCGGCATACAGCAACAGTTCGGCCTGTGCCCCCAGAGTCGCTGATTGCTTATCTAATAACAAGCTGCGCAACGCCTTACCCAGTTCGGTGCCCCCCGGTTCGCGGGTCGTGATGATGGACGGCACAATATCACAGGCTCGGAGCTTCTGAATGATCGGATGCACTGCCAACCACTGCTGCAGCCTCAACAGTTGGGTACTTTTGCCGCTGCCCTCTACCCCCTCAAATACAATTAGCTTCCCCGACATGACCCCGGTGGTAGACGACAACGCCCTAAGCGTACAGCTTTAAAAATGTATTAGGCCAATGAGCCCCCCACCGGCCACCTGAGCAGACCCAAATTTTGAGACCGATCACAGCTGTCAGGCAGCTCCATCAGGAAGTCAAACAGACGATTCAGCCACGCAGGAGCATGCTGGATTTAGGTCTGAATTCAGCGTCATGATTTTGAACATGATCATCATGGCGTGAATCGCTCGAATGCGTCCGCCTCAGCCCGGCAGGGTAAGACAGCGCCTGGTTGCCCCCTTCAACAGCTGACTTCAAAGGCTTTAGGAACTCCATCGTCCTGAGACCACAGCTCGCCAATGCAGCGGATGCAGCCTAGAAGCAATCAACCCAACGGTATACCAGTCAAGCGATCGCCCCTTTAGGACACCGCTATTTTCTGGGTCGGCCCGCCAGAATAACACCGAACAGGTCTCTGTCTGCTCTGAATTTTCGCCGCAAATCACGGCATCCAATCGACCATGGGATTAATTGACACACGCTTGTGAGCAATTGAGAAAATAGATAAAGATCTGAGGAAGGGCGGAATCGTGATGTCACTGCCACTGTGGGGATCAAGATTTAAACATTTCTTTTTAGGCGGCCAGCCAACCTCAAAATCTAGCGATCGGCAAATTTTAGATAAAGTAATCTTAATCTTCCAATCCAGAGATTTGAAATCTTTATGAAGTGTCGCATCTCAAAGTAGAGTAATCGCAGATCCTGAGTCACCTCAACAAATTGAATCGCCGCTCAAAACCAGACGACTCAGTGAGAACGGGCAAAAAACTGTTCTACATGAGTCAATTCATGCTTTGCAGCAGACAGATATACCAACGCCAGAAAGCGAGAGCCCACACTCTAAACCGCGTCAATCATTCAAGCTACTGCGTTTTTCTTGAAAATTTTATAGTGAGTAGGCACAATTAAGCGCTGAAATAAGTCAATGCTCAAGCAAACCTGTCAGCGGCAAAACCGATAGAGGTTAAAATCTTACGACTTACCATTTATCGACAACGAATCGTAGTAAGCAATGCAAATGTTTCTCAGGTTCCAGCTTACGCTAACTCTGTAGTAGTGATGATTGGGTCTGAGTTGCGGTTACTCAAAGCAATGTTCGGGGCTTATCATGGCACTACGCGGCAAGGCTAGAGTTAGTTCAAGTGTTTTCCTTTCATCTGCTGTTCCCCTTTTGAGAAACTATGGCACGGTACACTACCTTATTTCGGGTTACGAGTTCCCCGACACAGATTCGGCAAAAAGTCGCCGATACCTTGGCCTCTTGTGACCTTAATCTGATTTATGAAAATGAGGACTACCTGGTTGCCAAAGAGAAGCCTGGTGGCGTCAAGTATGATTTGCTCGCCACAGTGGAAGTATTGATTAACCCCCCCACTGTGTCTGAACCCTCTGCACGGGTAGATTTAATTGTGCAAAATCAAGAGCTGCCTTTGCGCAAAGATAATCACTGTCATCGAATTTTTGAAGTCGTGCACCAGGCCATCTCAAATACGCCTTTCTAAATCAATTCGTTCCCCTTTTATTCTCATTTTTAGCGGCTTTGGCAAGCATTCCTTGTTCCTGCGTGTGCACGATGGCACACTTCACCAGCAGCAGCATCTGCCAGAACAAGTTCTTGAGCCCATTGCGCTGCGTCTTGCTCTTGATGCTGCTCCGGGGGATGGTTTGATGGTTCAGCACTCAGGCGAACCGGCCTCGTCTCCAAAAAGCTGGTACCCTAAAGGCGCGACTCTTTGATAGAAGAAATCCACGATCTCATCGTCCTTTGCCGACAAGAGAGTCTCCTGGGCTGTTGGGTTGGCCATCAGTTAACCGCAAGTATTGGTCATCGCTGTATTTTCAGCAGTGACAGCCCCAAAACGCTATGGGTCCAATCAGCGTGAGCCCTCATAACTTGCGCCCATTCATGAATGCCGAGCAGAAGCAGGCGGCACCTGCCGATCGCAGTCTCCCGGCAACCTATAGCGTTAGAGATTGAGGTTCATTTTCGATGAGGTACGCCAAATCCTTTAAGAACGCTGCCGCATCGGCACCATAGATGACGCGGTGATCGCAGGTGATGTTGACCTGCATTTGCGGTTTTACACCCATCAGACCGTCCGGTGTCGCGACGACCGTGGGCTTGGCACCGCCGATCGCTAAAATCGACCCCTGCCCTGGCGGCAGAATTGCATCGAATTTATCAACCCCAAACATGCCCAAGTTAGACAGCGTAAAGGTGCCCGAAGAGTATTCGTCGGGCTGCAGCTGTTTGGTGCGCGATCGCGCCACCAAATCTTTCCACGTTCGGGATAGCGAATAGATATCCAGTTGATCCGCACCCTGCAGCACCGGTGTAATGAGGCCACCGCCTTCCATCGCCACGGCCACAGCAATATTAATGCTGCTGCTGTACTGAATGCCCTGTTCGTGATAACTCGCGTTGAGCAACGGATGTTTTTGCAACGTCATCGCCACGGCCTTCGCGAGCAAGCCAGTCATGGTGACGCCCTTGGACTTGATCTGCTTATAGAGCTGATCAAGGGCTGACGTCGTGATGGTGTAGCCGACCCGGAAGGTCGGCACCGCCAGACTCGCCACCATGGTGCGAATCACCGCTTGCTGCAGCGTGTTGAACGGTACCAACTGGCCGGGTGCTGCCGGGGCAGGGGTCGGAGCAGGGGTTGCTGGAGCCAGGGTCGGAGCAGGAGGAGCCACGGCGGTGACGCTAGGAGCACCCGGAACCGCTTGAGGTGAAGGCGTTTTGCCTGCCACTAGTTCAACATCTTGAGTCACGATGCGACCGTGGGGGCCGCTGCCCGCCACCGTCGCTAAGTCAATCTTCAGTTCTTTGGCAAGTTTGCGGGCACGGGGAGAAACGACGGTGCGGCCGCTGCGGGTCGTGCTGCCATTTTGAGTTGCCTCGGCTGCCGGGGCCGACATGGGTGCCGGGGCGGGGTTGCTGGGAGCGGGGGCAGGTGGGGGCGGAGCCGCGCTACTGCCATTACCACTGTTAGCACTAGCAGCCTTGGCTTTAGCTTCTTCAATTTCGGCTTCCGTTTCGGCGAGAAGGGCGATCGCGTTGCCGACCGGGGCTTCTTCCCCCGCTTCAACCACGATGGCCGCTAAGTAGCCCTCATAGAACGACTCCACATCCATGTCCGCCTTATCAGACTCGACGATAACGACGGTTTCGCCCTTTTCGACCTTGTCACCAGGTGCCTTTACCCAAGAGACAATCTTGCCTTCCGTCATGGTTGAGCTCAGGGCGGGCATGAAAACTTCGCGAATCATGGAGAATTTGCTTCCAAAACGACAGCCAAAAATGCGTCGGACAATGCGATCCAACAGGTGTCAATTCTATCCTGTTGAGATCCCCTGCAGATGTTTACTACCGGCAAAAATGTCGAGATCGATGAGAAACCAACCCGAGTGGCTCTACTGCACCAGCAATTCCATCCGTTCGGCAATGACGGCATAAAACGGATCCCCGCTGGCCAAGCCCAGCATTTGCATAATCGTCGGGACCGTCGAAGGGCGAACAACCGCCTCAGGTGTGCCAAACCCCGGCACCGATTGAAAATACTGTTTCACCAACTCAATGCGTTGCGTCTCGGAGCCATCGCGCCAAGCCGCGATCGCCTTTTGATAAAACATCCGATTAGAGAAGCTGATAATCGCGATGCCGCCCGGTTTGAGAATGCGATAAATTTCCGCAAACACAGCCTCAGGATATTGCAGATATTGCACCGACACGGTATTCAGCACCGCATCAAAAGAGTGATCCGCAAAGGGCAGCTGATCGGTTTCGTTCAGATTCTGCACGAAATAGTGGTCAAGGCGCGGATTTTTGGCGAGTTCTTCCGCATTCATGCCATGGCCTTCGACCCGCTCAAATGTCATCTCGCTAGGCAGGTGAGAGACCCAGCTGCTCATCATGTCAAAAATTTTCATGCCTGGCTTTAGCCGCTCGCGATAGAGGTCAGTCAGTTGCTGAATGAATCCCTCATCAACATGAGTCACAAAGCGAGGCGCTTCATAAAACAGAGTGTCGCTGGTGGGGTCAAGTTTGGTGCGCTGGGGCGATTGCAGAAGGGCTTTCATAGAAACTGGCAACGGGTGAACGGTATGCTTCTTGATTCTCTCGAAATCAAAACCTTTGTGCCATATTTAGCATCACAAGGGAAACTCGCTAGACGGCAATATGGCTCATCCCCGTTGGTGGATCGAGGTGATGGATGGCGCATCATGAGCATCTATATAGTTTGGTCATTTGTGCCGCTTCTCTTGCGGGCAGTCTTTCACTCCGAAAAGTCGGGAAATTGTGAGCGATCTCTGGGGGTAAAATCTGTGACTGCTAGGGTTAACAAGGGCAAGCTAAGCATCTCGGTGATCAACTGCATTCCGCAACTGAATCAAAGTGGATCGTTAGCGTTATCCGCTGCTGATCAACATAAAACACCCAAACTCATAGAAAAGACCACTTCTGGGGCAGGGGTAATCACTGACCTAGAGGCAACATTGCTCTTAAACCCGTGCCCATTTGGTCAGGCGATCGCCTTGCCAGCGTCGGCATCTCATAACTTTTAGACGGCTTTAAAGGTATCGAAAACCTGATGACGGCGATCTTAGAGCAGCCGCAAAAAATTGTGCCTTGACCCCGACATTTCTGACATTTCTGCCTTTAAAAGTCATAAAGTGTGGGCTTGAGCATTGAGCGATAGCCAATCAAGAGACTTTCACAGCTGGTCGTCTGGGGGGTGACAGCCTGCACAAAAAGGGAACGAAAGGCCTGAAAAATGTATCGACAACATCAGGATGCCAAGCAAATCTGCAAAGTTCATAAGACTTTTTTTAAACATCTCGAATATTTATAGTTCTTTAGCTGAATCGCACAACTTCTAATTAAATTAAGATACTCAGGCTATCAATAAATGCATATAATGCAACCTGTAGTCCATAGAGTATGAGAGTGAGTTCTAGGTTAGACGCTTTAAAGACGTCTCCCTAGAATCGATTAGTAGTTTCCTGCACTCAACAATTGGTAAGCATCCCTGCTTTTCTCATATTCTTGGTGACAACTGTAACTGTGACGGAGAGGTTCCCTAACTGATGGCAAGTGCGAAAACAGAAGCATTAACGGGTAAGGCGTTATTGCAAAAAGTTAAAGATTTATCTCATCTCACAAAACGTGAGAAGGCTCGGGAGTGCGGCTACTACACTACGACCAAAGATGGCCAGATCCGGGTCGACGTGACGGGTTTTTATGATGCGTTGTTAGAAGCCCGCGGCATCCAATTAGACCCAGAGAAGGGCAAAGATGGTCGGGGCCGCGAACCCACCTATCGAGTCAGTGTCCATAAAAATGGGCAAATTGTCATTGGCTCAACCTACACGGACGAAATGGGTCTGAAGCCGGGTGATGAATTTGAAATCAAGCTGGGCTACAAGCATATTCATCTGATTCAGCTCGATGCTGAAAATGAAGACGAGTAATGTTAATGCCTGAGTCAATCTCAGTTTGCCGTTAATTCAGTCGATTGTTTTAGAGGCTCTAAATGAATCGACTGAATTGAAATGAGTTTGGAGACTCAGTGAGTCATCACTGCAATGATTGCATTGCTTTGAAGTAACCGTTGCAGTCTCAATTAGAATCCCCTTGCCTGCAAGACTTTAATTTCTTTGTAGGTGAGGGGTTTTTATTGGCCTAATGGCCACGATCGCCTATCTCGATCAAGATGTTCACCGCGATTCATCCTCCTCTCTCTAGGCGCTGATCGCTTGATACACTGCCAGGTATCTACCGCTCCAGATCGCTCAAAAGGTATCGCAATTGGATGACTGAGCAAATTACCACGCTGGTAACCGTAATCGGATTTTTTGCCCTTTGGATTGGCACTTGGCTGGTGCTGGCGCTACCGCTATTAAAAAAGTTTCAGTGGCGTCCCTTTCGAGCGACCGCCCCCGAGCAAAAGCTGATCTTACTGATGCCGCTTTATTTACTCGCACCGGGGGTGATTTGGGGCGCAAACCAGTTATTAGATCAGCACTGGCAAACCCAGGGCGTCAGTTTAGGACTGACAAGTTTGCGGCCCTTTGTGATCGGATGGGGCGTGGCGATCACCGGATTAGGCCTACTCCTCTGGTTCAAAAAAAGCGTTGGCCTCATCACATTTGGAGCCACATCATCGCCGGATGAATCCGCTGCGCCCCTTGGCCCCAAGCTACTAGCCATTCTGGGCCTGTTGGTTTTGGGCATCTGGATCGGCGGCATTGAAGAGCTGGTCTTTCGGGGTTGGCTACAGACTCAATTAACCTCAGCCTTTGCACCCTGGCTAGCGGCCACTTTGGGCAGTTTGGTCTTTGCCAGTGCCCACCTCGTATGGGATGGACGAGCCGGATTGTGGCAGCAGCCAGGCTTATTTTTATTGGGCTGGGTGCTGGTGATTGCCCGCTGGGCGACAGGCGGCGACCTCGCCCTGGCCTGGGGACTCCATGCGGGATGGGTCTGGGCCTTGGCTTGCCTGGGCGAATTTGTGCAGCCTCAGCCGGTCGCGGCTAAGCCAGTTTGGCTGACGGGCCGCAGCGCCCAGCCGCTCACCGATGTTTTAGATCTGGGCCTGATGGTGATCACCGCCGGATTCGTGTGGCAGTTGTTTAGGGCGATCGCCTAACACAGCGGGACTCAGACAGGCCAATGTGACTGGATTCAGCGGCATCCAACGGGTGAACGGGCCCACAGCGGCAGAACGCGACAGAGTAATCTGCTGATAATGGCCCTGCCAGGTGGGCTGATCCTGCAGCCACTGAGTCATCTCTGCCAGATTTTCCAGGGTGGCAATCGCCGCGACGATCCGGCCTCCGGGCCGTAGCCGTCTGGCACAGTCATCGAGAATCGCGGTCAACTGCTGACCGCTGCCGCCAATAAAAATGCGGTGGGGATCGGGCAGTTCCTTCAACGCTGCCGGAGCTTCGCCCTGCCGCGCGGTAATGGTGCTGACGCCAAACCGCCGCATATTTTGCTGAATCAAGTCATAGCCGATCGCCGTCTTTTCGATCGCCCACACGGTCGACTCAGGCACTAAACGGGCGATTTCGATACTGACGCTGCCCGTACCGGCACCGATATCCCAAATCACCTGATGGGGCTGCAACGCCAACTCCGCCAAAATCTGCACTCGCACTTCGCGTTTCGTCATCAAGCCAGGGCGATCGCGAAAGCTCAAAAACGCCTGATCGGGAATGCCCAAACGCGGCAGATCGGCAGGCAGTGGGGCCGCTTCCAACCGCTGCAGAATAACGACATTTAACGGCGAGACCGTCACCTGCTGGGCAGCGGCGAGGGACAAACAGTGAACCTGCTCATCCACCCCGCCGAGATTTTCACAAATCCAGAGCTGATAGACCGTCGGCAGATCGAGGGAGGCAATAAATCGGGCGATCGCGGCGGGCGTATTCACGGTATCGGTCAGCACCGCGATGGGCGTTTCGCCCTTTTTCAACGGCAGCTCCAATGGTGTCAGCGATCGGCCGTGGGCGCTCACCCAAATGGCCGATTGCCAGGGCAATTTGACGCGGCTAAAGGCCAACTGCATCGAGCTGACATGGGGGTGAAACGTCAGTGCCGTTGCCGGGAGCGCCTGCAGCAGCTGTCGGCCCAGACCAAAAAACAGGGGATCGCCCGACGTCAGCACCACCACTAATCCGGGTTCAGGCTGTACCAAATGCTCCTGCAAACGTTGAGTCAGGTTGGTTAATGGCCAGCGCTCCGCCGGATGATCGGCAAAATAAGCCAGATGGCGATCGCCCCCCGCCAACACAGTCGCCTGGTCGATCAGTTTCAGCGTCTCAGTCGGTAGGCTCGCTGCCCCCACCAATCCAATGCCCACCACTTGAATCGGGGTCATGCCGCTTCCCAAGCCAGCACCAACAGCGCATTGAGAATGGCCGCTGCGACGGGCGAGCCGCCCTTGCGCCCCGCCACCCGAATCTGCGGCACCGACAGCGCTGCCACTCGCTGCTTCGCTTCCACCACCCCCACAAATCCCACTGGCACGGCGATGACCAGCGGGGGCTGGCGGGCATCGGCGACCATACAGTCACACAAAGTCTGTAGCGCTGTGGGCGCATTGCCAATCACGTAGATGGCTTCGGGATACTGCGCCCAAGCGCGCAATAGGCCCGTGGCCGTGCGCGTCATCTGCGGGTCGGCAGTTTTAGCCAAATCCACTGCCGCGTATAAAGGATTGTCGAACGTGCGCTGCACCATGCCCTGACAACCCTGACGCACCATGCCCACATCGACCACGATGGGTGCGTGCGATCGCAGCGCCGCCAAACCTTGCTCGATCGCACCGGGAGAAATCGTCAATAAATCAGCAAATTCAAAATCGGCGGTGCTGTGAATGATGCGGCGCAGAATGGCGTATTCATCAGGGGAGAAAGCAT
Organism: Leptolyngbyaceae cyanobacterium; assembly: GCA_050042805.1. GTDB lineage: Bacteria > Cyanobacteriota > Cyanobacteriia > Phormidesmidales > Phormidesmidaceae > Halomicronema. The sequence continues at coordinate 6,657 of JBHJJI010000334.1, read as the reverse complement.
GTGGCCCCATCGCTTGATCGATCAGGGCAAAGCTCTGGTGCAAAATGGGATGCTGAGTCAGGGGAGGCATTGCCACAGGTGGAGAAGGCCTTAGAATTCTAGAACGCCTCCGGCACTTTGAAGGGGAACTCAACGCAGATGGCGGTGTATTACTTTTGGGGCGAAGACGATTATCAAATGGATCAGGCGATCGCCCAGCTGCGCGATCAGGCCCTGGATGTCGCTTGGGCCAGCTTCAACTACGACAAAATCACCCCAGAAATGGCCGAAGGCCCCATTATCGCCCTCAATCAGGCCATGACGCCCCCCTTTGGCACCGGCCAACGGTTTGTTTGGCTGGCGGATACGGCGATCGGGCAGCGTTGTAGTGAAGCAATTTTGGCGGAGTTTGCCCGCACCCTGCCCAAACTGCCCGACACCGCCATCCTATTGATGAGCAGTCGCTCCAAGCCCGATGGCCGCTCTAAATTTACTAAGCTGCTGCAAAAACACGGGGAGATTCGAGAATTTGGCACCATTCCCCCCTGGAAAAGCGATCAAATTGCCCGACAGATCGAAACTATCGCCCGCGATCGCCACTTGGCCTTAACATCAGACGCCATTGATTTACTGGTCTCTGCGGTGGGTAATCAAACGCGACAGCTGATGCTAGAGCTAGAGAAACTTTCTCTTTATTGGGGCGATCGCCCAGAACCCATTGATGCCGAAACGGTGGCTCGCTTAGTCACAGTCAGCACTCAAAGTAGCTTGAAATTGGCAGCGGCTCTGCGCGAAGGCGAGGTTGAGCAGGCGTTGGGACTGCTCGCCGATCTGCTGAATCGGAACGAACCGGCCCTCCGCATCGTCTCAACACTGGTAGGTCAATTTCGGACTTGGTTATGGGTCAAGGTCATGGTCGAGAGCGGTGAGCGCAATCCTCAAGCCGTGGCCAAAGCCGCTGAAATCAACAATCCTAAACGCATCTATTTTTTACAAAAGGAAGTGGCAACTCTCTCGTTGTCTAGCCTGCAGCAAGCGCTCGAACATCTACTAGAGCTGGAGTCTGGCCTCAAACTGGGTCGTGATCCGACGGCGCTCTTACAGACCAAAGTGGTCGAAATCGCTCAAGCTTGTCACAATTCTCATCCAATCTATACTCGTTCAGCCTAAACTCCCGATTATAATGGATAGCTGCACGAGTCACTATTGCTGATAACTAGTTTCTTTGTGGGTCTCAGGTTTATGAAAAACACGTTAATCAAACCTAAATCTTTATTGTTGCGGGGCACCTGTCGCTGGTTGGCCACCGGAGTCGTGGCTAGCTGGCTGGGCGTCGTCGGACTGCCCGCCGTCCCGTCACTTTCAGGGCTGCCGCTCACAACCCAAGCGGCGATCGCGCAATCTGAAATCACCAATGCAGAAATCACTAAATACGCTCAGGCCGTGCTGGCGATCGATGCATACCGGAATGCTGCCTATACCCAAATCAAAGACATTTTGTTGACGGTAGAAATGGACATCAACGACGTCAACGTGAGCTGCTCAAACACACAAAGTCTGTCAGAGGTACCGCGTTCGGTACGCCGCGATGTCCGCGAAATTTTGACGACCTATTGCAATCAGTCACAAGATGTCGTGGAAGCCAATGATCTCACGCCGCGACGCTTTAATGAGATTACGGATGCCCACGAAACTGACAACACGGTCTTTGAACGGATTCAGCAAGAACTGATCCGGCTCCAGCAAAACGAATAGGCCGTCTATGGGCGATGATTCAGCTCTCTTCTGGTGGACTGATCGCTCATTCGGCAGGGGCTCAAACATCGCCGACAGATCGCCGGGGTTTAGCGCTGCTAAAGTATCTGTTTAGCGTGATCGTAAGATCCCCCGCTGTCGCCGCCCCCTTGAAAAAGGGGCTATGTCAGATTTCCCGCTGTGCAAGGGTTTCCCCCTTTTTCTACGCGCAGCCTTAGCACAGCCATACCCGCAGGGTTATTGCCCGCAGGGCTTTAGGGGGATTGAGGGGGATCAGCAGTAGCTGGACGCTAAACACGTACCTGCCAAACCTTTACAGAAAGTTGCTCTCTTGAGGGTGAAAACCCTGACCTCAAACAATGCTGGCCTCAAGCCAATCATAGATTTGGTCAAGCTGATGGGTGGTCACAAGGCCATACTGCCAGAGCACGATCGGCAATAGGCCAGGAGACGCCGCCGAACGACGTAATCCCAGCGCGATCGCGTCAGCGGGCAGGGACAGTTCTTGGCGTAAAAATTCGACCAGTTGGCTTTGTTGACTCATGGGAGGGTCTTGCCGTGAGAGATCATCGTGACCGTTTGCAATAGCTTACCGACGAATTCCGAATGTGGGTGATGTCCTTATTGAGATGCAACAGAAAATTCATGGATTGATGATCTCATTACCTTCAACTCGCCCATGCTAAATCGTCAAATTCGACGAGCGATTACCCACAACAAACGTCTTGGGCTCAAGCTTACCCGAGCACAGCGACTTCAGGATCTGGTTGAAATTGCTGAACTCAGGGCGTTCTAGCAGAGCCAGACAGTATATTTTCGGAACAGCGACGGCGATCGCCCAATGCCATACAGTCCAGAACTTTCCCGATAACAAATCTGGGCGACCAATTACTCGACTGCCGGTACAGTCGGCTCTAGTTCAGCGTCTTCGTAGAGCGCCTCAAAGGTCTCGGTGAACTGCAGGCTTTTCAGATCAAAGGTGCCACTCTCAGGGGTGTAGGTTTGCAACAGCCAGAGGTCGTCGGCAGTGCGGCGAAAGCATTCGACCCGTTGGTGGCGGGTATTGATAATGACGTATTCCTCTAGGGCGTCAAGGGTTTGGTAGTCAGTAAACTTGTCGCCGCGATCGAACGCTTCGGTCGATTCGGAAAGCACTTCAACAATGAGCTTAGGAAATCGCTTGTAGGTAGCGGTTTCGGCATCACGAGGGTCGCAGGTGACGAGCACATCGGGATAGTAGAAACAGTTGCGGGCTTCAAGGCGAGCTTTCATGTCAGCAATATAGCCCCGGCAAGGAGTGCCGCGAACATGGATACGCAGTAAGGCGAAGAGATTCCCGGCAATAGTGACGTGAATATCACTCGCCCCGGCCATCGCGTAGGCGTCGCCGTTAATGTATTCATGTTTGACGGGGCTATCGGCTTCGAGGTGCAGATAGTCATCGGGGGTGAGCAGATAGTCATCGGGGGTGAGAGGGACTTGAGGTGAGGCAATCATACGGAGATGCCGACAACAACTGGCTTTATTGTATCGATGTCAGAGGGACTCGCCTCTAGTAGACTGTGGCGTTATTTCACCGACCATTGCCGATGGCAAGGGGGCTGTGGGGGCAAGGGGGCAGAGAAACTGAAAGGGTAGTGTGATTTCTGCCGTAGAGTAATAGCGCCTTCCCAACTCAAGCACCGGAAGCTCTACTCCTGATTCCCCTGAGATGAGCAGTCTGTGGTGGTTTGAAATGAGCGGCTCTCGTATAGCGTCCCAAATCGCCGGGGTTTGGCGGCCAAACCCTTCAAGGAAATGTCTCTGTCCAGGAATAGATTTGAGCCCAGCACCCTAATCGGGCAGCACCTGAGGGGGAATTTCAGTCGATTCTTCCCCTGAGGTCGCCTTGAGATTGCGCACCCAGAGTTCGCTGTAGAGTTCTTCTTGCGAAAGCTCCACCTTGGATTGGGCGGATAAATAGAGCAAGCCCCAAAATACGCCGACCCGTTCGTGGCGATCGGCGGCTTCGGGTGAGTCAGGCACATGGCTATCGATTTCTGCGGGGCGGTGCTGCGGCCATTCGACCAGCAATTCTTCAAAGTTCAGCCAGCTAAAGTCTTCGGCCAGCTGATCCCAATGCTGGTTTAAGAAGGCTTCGAGCGCTCCGGCAATTTCTGACAGGTTCTCTTGGTGGGCCAGTTGCGTAATGGCGCGCACGGCATGACGCTTAGGCACGGGCTGGGCGCGGCGAGTGCGAGACCGAGGCGGTTGATCAGAAATCACCGCCGCAATGGTTTCCAGCTGTTCAATCAGCTCATTCAGCGTCACCTGGCGTCGTTCGGGTGGCGGCGCGATCGCCCGACGATGTAAGTGCCGCTCCAAGTTTCGGGGCAGCGGCATCTCGACAAAGTCATCAGCATCGTCAAAAAAAGCTTCGGCTTCGAGGGCCGCTTGAGCCTCATCGATTTCTGCTCGCACCAGGGTATCGGCCTTGAGCAAGACCAACATAGAGGCATACAAAAAGGCCTTGCCCGACTCCGATAGGCTCGCCTCATAGGGCGATCGCCCCGGATCGGGCAACGCCGCGGGTTCAGTTTTGACCGTTTTGAGAAACCGATCGATCACGTCGATCACCTTGACATCCCAGGGGTCAATTTCCCCCTGTTCGGCCAGGTCAATTAAAAATGCGATCGCGCTTTGCGCCAGAGATACGGTCATACCACCGATTAGTTCGCAAACGCTTCGTTAGATTCTGAGTCGCCATCGGTATTCGCAGAGGCGGGTAGCATCGGCTGCTGCTCTTCTAACTCCACCCGATACCGTTCAACGTCTCGCTCGAGCTCTTGAATCCGAACTTCGCTCTGCTCCATTTGTTTACCGGGGCCGAGGTATCCCTGTACCTGCACCCACACGCTAAACACCCAAGCCAAAACGGCACCGATGCCCATTGACACGATCAGCTCGACACAAAGTGGGGCCTCCAAATCAATGCCCTGGACAATGTGAATCGTGGTGGGATCGGTGTTCTCGATCCCAAATAGGACTAATGCCAGTGAAATCACAAAGATCACGACAAAGTTGATCTGCCGCATAGTTGCTGACTCCTAACGTCGTCGAAAAACTGAACTAACCTTCAACGACCTTAGACCCCACAACAATGTTGAGGCTCGTCGCCAAAGTTTCCACCCTACTATAAGCCGCTAACGCGATCGCGGTCATAAAGAGATGTTAGAAGAATGACGTCGCCTGCCGATTGATGAACTGGCGGCAATCGAACGCCCATTTTGCCAGGACTGCAGCAATCAGGGTAATGGCTCACGTTAGGGGATGTAGCAGAATACCCTTCGGGAAGGGCAAGGCCCGATGGCCTGAAGAAGTCGGAAGTCAGAATTGAAAAGCCTATCTGATAGTGATTTCGGGCATTTGGAGTGACCAGATCAAACTCCGGCTTGCGATAGAAGGCACCGGGGCTGGAGCATCAAGGTGACATCGGCATTTGCCACCCTAACCAGGGTTATTCAGGATCGCTCTGGCAACGATCTCTCAGACATTGTGCTCAGCCTTAGGCATAATCAAAGCAACCGCTCTGGGGGAAAACCATGAGCAAAAGCCAGCATGTCGGGCCCAAACTTTCTCAGATCCGGGCATTGGTTGCCGTCGCTGATTTTGGCAGCTTTGGTGAAGCCGCCCTGGAGTTAGGGCTGACCCAGCCTACCGTCAGCCATGCGATCGCGACCCTAGAAGATGAACTGGGGGTGATTTTGCTAGCGCGGGGTCGCCATGGCGCACAACTCACGCCTGCCGGGAAAGCGGTGACGCAGCAGGCCCGAGACATCTTGCGTTTGCTGGAACAAATGCAGCAAACCGCTAATCTGCATAAGGGATTGCAGGGTGGCGAGGTACGCATTGCCACCTTTAGAGGCGCTGCCGCCAACCTGTTGCCGCAGATTGTGGCGCAGTTTCGCAAAGCCCATCCGGCGATCGCGGTGACCTTGACTGAGCACTACGATTTCACCTATGTCGAACAGCAAATTCGCTGTGGCAAAGCCGATATTGGCCTAACGTGTTTGCCGACGGGGCCAGACTTCGACACCTATGAGCTGATGAGTGATCCCTTTTGGGTGCTGCTACCACCCAACAGCGAGCTACCCCACTCGGCTTTAACCTGGGAGCAATTAATGACTTTACCGCTGATTGTTTATCCCGAAGACAACAGTTGTTTTGATACCGTGCAGGCTTACTTTCACCAAGCGGGGTTTGCGCTAGAGCCACGCTATCAGTTTCGGGAAACAAGCACCATTCTCAGCATGGTAGCTCAGGGCTTAGGGGCCGCCATTGTCCCCGCTTTGTCGGCGCATCCGATTCCGGCTGGGGTGCAGGTGGCGCATTTGCCCCAGCCCTTAGAACGGCAGGTGGGCGCAGTGGTGCTCACCGAAGCGCTCCATCCGCCTGGGGTGTATGCCTTTTTGAAAACCCTAAAAGAACATGCGCTATTGCCCCTTGATGATCAGAGCGGAGTTGGCTGAATTCACGGGGACATGTCGTCCGTCTGGACATATAGCAGAATGCGGAATGTAGCGTTCGGAATGCGGAATTGAAAAGCTTGTTTCAAGGGGCTTTCCGCGATTTCAGGCTGTCCGAATCAACTGCGGATTGCGATAGAGTTTTCCCATTCGGCTGACCCTTGCCACCTGTGATACCAGTTCTCAGTGATCGGACTTCCAATGCAATCTTGAAAACGCAGGGGAGCCGAGGGGCAGGGGAGCCAGATCTGTAGCCTTGTTTCAGAGAATCGGTATGACTCAGATCTTGCACCAGTCTCCAGTGAGACAGTAGTGCAAAAATATCTGGTTATCTGAGAAAACAGGCGTGGTACACCAACGGTTCGAATGATGGTTGCAACCCACGCCCAAGAATTAGTTTACCGTCTCCTCCAATTGA
>JBHJJI010000333.1:0-2167 GCA_050042805.1 Leptolyngbyaceae cyanobacterium | reverse complement strand
TGGTCTCTTGTTTGCTCTCAACAAACCGGATGATGTGAATCACTTCTTCGTGAATCTGAGCCACTTTACGATTGGCTGAGGTTTGCCAGGGCAGCAACAGGGCCGCTAAGGTGAGGCCACCCCATAGCCCCCATCGGGGTTTCCACAGGGCGATCGCCAACAGCGGTAGGTTAAACCACACCAAGATCCAGTACAGCCCTTGCATGATTTCACCTTCGGTATAGAGGACGTTATGGGCGAGCAACGCTTCACTCGCCCCTAGCACAACTAACAAGATCAGGGTGACTATGCGTAATTCTGTCGGTTTCATGATCAGCTTCTGAGATTCATTTCAGGACATAGACGAGGCCAGCACACCCTGGAAGAGAGGCGATTGACGCTTGAGGCAGCATTCCCCTCAACCAGCTCCACCATCAAACTAACTGGATGTTGCCAACACAATGCTTGACCTCAGTAGGGGTTCAAGGCATCGTAGAGACGAGCATTGGTTCATTGCATGGATTCAAGAGTCTCTGATTTGAGAGCACTGGCTTGCCTTAGGGCTTCCCTCAAGTCGCCTATCGGGAAACGGTTGCGATCGCTCTCACAGCGTTGTCAATCCATTCAGGTACGGTTCCCCATCGCTATCGACGTCATCCATCCGGTACGGTTCCGCACCGCTATCGACCAGACGGTCACCCACCAGGGCAGACGGTGCAATATGCCCACCCGTTCAGCTGGAGCGATGATGCGGGCTCCACTCCGATGCTCGCCAGTTGCCGGAGATCGCTTTAGCCATTGAGGTTAAGACACCGAGTATCATTCTGATGCTGAGTCCAGCACCAATAGCTCGCCGCCTTGCCTTGATGGAATTGGCGGATGGCTTTGAGAGTCCCCATCTTGAACCTTCACGTGATCACCGTTTCCTGTCTGAATCAGCGATCGCCCCAGAGCAGACTGAAGTAGTTAAATAGACATCGCTGATGTCCACAACTCCGGTTTTACACCGTCCGGTTTACACCGCTTAGTCGAGTCACTGAGGAACCTATCCATGCAATTGCCTTCCGCCTCCTGCCTTGCGATCACCCTCGCTGCCGGTACGCTGTCACCCGCGATCGCCGCCCCCCTGGCAGAGCTTTCCCTCGGAGATACGCCGCTACAAAATCAAACGCTCTCGGCAGGCGCGGTACAGGTTGTCATCACCGATTATCAGCCCAATAATTTTGCCACTGATGATCTGGGTTCCCTCAGCTATGAGGTCTATGTCAACGACGAGTTGAAAGCCAGTCACCAGGATGAGGTTGACTTTATATTTGCCGACTTCAGCCTGGAAAACCTCGACCCCGATGGCCTGCCTGAAGTCATTTTTCATCGCTATACCGGTGGGGCTCACTGCTGCAGCATTTATCGCCTGTATTCTTGGCAGGGCGATCGCATGCACCGCACCCAAACGTATCCCCTTGACGCAAGCGCCGTCGGTTCGTTTGAAGACCTCGACAAAGATGGCTATAGCGAACTGGTGGGCTCCGATGGCCGTTTTCTCTATGCCTTCGGCAGCTATGCCAGCTCTTGGCCCCCCACACTGGTGCTATCGTTCCGGGGCGGCACGCTAATTGATGTCAGTCAGCAGTTTAGCGACATGATGCGAGCCAACGCTGCCAACATGTACCAGAGTACTGCCGCCTCCACCCTGGAGGAGCCCATGCTAGGCGCGAACAGCATCTTAGCCGGTTACGTCGCGCAAAAAATCATGCTCGGAGAATATGAGTCGGGCTGGAACTATATGCTGACCCACTATGACCCCACCGATACCTGGGGACTGGAGCATTACAACACAGCTGGTGAAGTCTCTGAAACCTTTGAAAACTTTCCGGCAGCACTGGAGGCATTCTTAATCGACCTGGAATATCTCACAGTCAACGGAACGCCCAACCCCAATCTCGATCTCAGTCGCAGCATGGTTGAGCAGGAGTCTCTGCTGTAGAAAAGTTGTTCATCAAAGCATCGCGATCGCAGGGGGTTGGCCGTGCCAAACCCTCGCAGGAAACATCCATGAAACAGTTCTCAAGGTCCTTAAGCAGCCGCGTGGAACGCCTAGAGGGGATACAGATTAGGACGCTGCGTCAATCTGGCGCACCGCTGTCAGTGCCGTATAGCTAACTCACGCCGTGCCCTCGCCTGGATGAGT
>JBHJJI010000332.1:0-5221 GCA_050042805.1 Leptolyngbyaceae cyanobacterium | reverse complement strand
ACTATGGCGATTGAGCAGGGCGTGAAGCTCGGCTCGTTCTGCGTCGGTGAGGTGCAGTGGGGCGGGCGCGAGACGTGCCATCACAGGAACCTCAAAGTCAACTCTTAGATGGTAGCCTGATTCAAGCCAGACTCAACTAGATGGCGACAAGTGGCGAGGAAATCTGCGCTCGCTTTTGCTCTATATCGCTACACATAATGCTCCGAACTGAGGCTGAGAAGTAAAATTTCGGCCTCAGTTCGGGTGCCTTTTAAGACTGTTGGTAGAGATAAATAGCTAGCGGCTTTGCAGAATTTTCCAAGCTCAATTTTTATGGATTCAAATTGGCGACAACTGGATCGATTGTTGGCTTCAGGCAATTTTAGCGATCGCGCAGTTTTTTCTGGATTTTTTTGATCGCGCTTTGCACTCGTAGGCGGGCCAGTCGGCGGTGTGACAGGCCAGGGATATCCGATGGATGCTGTTGTACATGATCAAAAAAGTGATTAACGGAAGTCAAGATCTCTCGCAGTCTTGAGACGACTTTGGCTTCACGATAAGCGTCAAAAAAGTCGGGGTTCACTGGTAATTGTGAGGGCTGTTCCAGGGCCTTGAGGATGCGATCAATATCGTAAGCGGTGGAATAAACGCCCACATTTTGGCAGTTAAATCCGGGATCCAGATAGTCCGCGAGGGCTCCATTCACGCTCGAAAAAATCTGGCAGCCACAGGCCATCGCTTCCATCGGCGGTAATCCAAAGCCTTCGGTGACGCGATATTGCGCCCAATATTCGGCAGTGTCGTAAAGATAAATTTTGCTGCGGTTAAACAAACCCGCCAAGTCTTCAACAAAGTGATCTAGCAGCACCACGTTGCACTGGGCCTGTAGCGCAGGCACCAGCTGCTTCAGCAGATATTCTGACGATTTGCGCACCTGTACTAGCACATCAATATCTCTGGGTAGCCCTTGATCCGCATACTCAGGAGAAATGAGATTGGGCAAGTAAAAGGTCGGCGAACTGGGGCACCATTGCCCCCAATAGCCCATCGTGTTGCGGCTCACCGTCATAATCGGCACCTCACTCGGTAACCGAAATCCGTATCCGGCGCTGTGGGCGTGGTATAGCACGGCCCGCCCACGCAGCCGCTTTACGAGCTTGGGCACATGGAAGCCCCAACTCACCACAAAAATATGATCGGGGCTGGTGGCCGTCTGCAGCACATCATCGAGAAATAGCGTATTGGGCTCTCGCTGCTGATAGGTCACCACCGTGGCCTCGGTCACTTGACGAGCCAACTCTAGGGTTTTGAGTTCGGCAAACAGACCGCCACAGGCAAATTTGCGGTCTGTCCCCGGCAGTAAGAAATAGAGCGATCGCACAGAGCTTCATCCTTATTCACGCCATGCCAGGATCTTAAGGCGAAATGGTGGCTAGGCGTTCACCCGGTGAGGCTGATCGGCGTCTGACGATCAGCTTCGATAAGCCGCATCAAAGGCCTCATCCAGCTTGCACTGACGCAAACTCACCCGTGCCCCGGAGGGCATCTAAAAAGGCGTAAACCGCTGGGCTGAGCAAGGCGTCTCTCATTAAGCTAGCGCCGATCGGACGCGACAGAAAAAAGGGCAAGCGACAGACTCTGACCCCCTCGGGGACTGGCTTAGCCGCTAATTCAGTCATTAAGGCAATCCCCAACCCCTGCTGCACCATACCGGTCATCGAAGAATCGTGGCGAATGCGAGAGGTCAGCCCCAGCTTGGGTTCTAGGGTGGCAAGGCGATCTCGCAGCCGCACAGAACAGCTGTCGTGACTGGAGGAAATCAGCGGATATTTATACAAATCTTCGATGGTGAGCTGGGCATCACGCAGACCAAACTGCGGCGGTAGCAGCGCCACATACTCGTCATCTAAGACATGAATGGTTTCAAATTCGTCGCCTTCCAGCATTTCGGCAAAACAGAGATCCACCTGCCCCTGTCTCAGGGCTTGTCTCAGCTGGTAAAGTTCGTCCATTTCAATGATCGAGATCTGCACCGACCCGTGAATCTGGTGCAATCGGGCGATCGTCTCTGGCAAAAGATGGGTCGCAATACTGCGAAACGTGCCGATGCGAACGGTGCCCCCTTTCAGACCGCGCTCATTCTCAGCTGCACTCATCATGTTTTCCAACAGCCCTTGAATCTTTTGGGCGTCGTGCAGAATCCGCTCACCGACCGGTGTTAATTGTGCACCCCGATGCCCCCGATGAAATACCATCACCCCCAACTCATCCTCTAGGGTGGCGATCGCATGACTAACGGTCGATTGTGTCAAATCCATCTGCAGGGCAGCCTCACTAAAATTGCCGTATTCCGCCACCGCCAATAGCGCTCTCAACTGAGACAATTTAAGCTTCCAAGGATTCATGGTGAAAATGACCAGGGAGGAATTGTGAACAGGCTATCCTATTCATCCCAACAATACGTATCGATTTTATGCATAGGTGTCATGCATATCGTGTGTGGGTGTTCTGAGTGGGGCTCGTTAGAGTGGGGTCAAAGGCGGATAAGTCATAGTCACTTCAGATAGACAGTCGCCATCACCCCACAGAGAGAGTGTTATGAACAGCTACACACAACCATCCAACCTACTCGATCAGCGCCACGCGGCCTTCGAATCGCTCATCAGCCCCGCCAACTACACGACGGTTTATCACCCCAACAACTTGGGGCAACTGCTCAGCCACCTAGCAGAAAAGACCGTGAATTGGCTCACGGCGGGTTCCATGCCCCGCATTTCGAGAACCACTAAAAACGGTGCTGAAGTTTGGCGCGTCTATGACCCCACTTCAAATCAAACCCTGCATTTTGCCCAAGAGAATGCCCTGAGAGTTTGGATGGAAGAACGCTACAACCACTAAGCGGGCTTTCTCAAAATGATTAATCGAATAGCGGCTGTCAGCCAGCCTGAGGTTAGTGCCCTCACGCTGCTGACCGATCTCAACGCACAGCGAGAGGATGAGTGACATCCTCTCGCTGTGCTTCTTTAAAGGGGAGTCAGCCTGCGCGCTGAATCATGCTAGTCCCGGTGCAGCGGCTCAATCTTCCTCCGAGTCACGAGGTTCCTCCATTTGTTGCTGGATGCGCGCGATCGCCCGTTCCAAAACCTCTGAATCGGCCACCCAGCGATATTTTGCCAGATCAAGTTTGCCCTTGGCGTCAAATTCGATGCCTTCGTCGGCTAGCAGTGACTGCTGCAAATAGTCATTGCCGTTGCGGTGTACCGAGTGCGAGACCTCGCCCTTCGCATTAACGACCCGGTGCCACGGAACCTCATCGCCGTCCGTGACTCGATAGAGGGCATAGCCGACGACGCGAGGTTTACCAATCAGACCCGCGAGTTCTGCCACCTGCCCATAGGTGGCGACCTGACCAAAGGGAATGTGGCGCACAACAGCGTAAATCAAGTCATAGGTATTCGCCATAGCATCAAATAAAGTCGCGGGAAACACGGAAAAGGAAGGATAAACTCACGGCATTCTTTCTTTAATTTTCGATTAAGTTCTTAGCAATATCACCGATGATTTAGCCTTTTCAGGCACGATAGTGATGCCAGGCGCAACTGGCTCAGGGGATCTCAGAGCGGGTGAACACTGCTCAAACAGCTCCAACTATCTTTTTCCCAAAGCAACAATCTTTGTTGGCTCTCTGGTCATTAAAGCTCGACCTTATCAAGTTTTGTGAGACGCTTTGTCGATCAAACTTGTCGAAGCGTTGCGGCTAGGCCACACGCCTGCAACCAGCTTGGAAAACACCTGGGTTTTCCGAGTCGGTTGCGATGGGCGCACTACTGCCTTTTTGCTTTCATCTTAGGCTTCATACAGTTATCTCGTCGCTGGCGAATGTAGGAATTCATGATGTCGGATGCCGTTAATAGCTTACTGGCCGCGATCGCTCAAGGACAAACTGTTTTCAACCAGCTTGTCGTCAAAGATGCCAACTTGCAGGCACAATTTTTACCCTTTGTCAGTTTTGCCGAAGCCTGCCTGCTGAGGGTCGATTTTCGTCTCTCAATTTTGCCGGGGGCCAATTTTGGGGGTGCTCGCATGACCGCTGCCAACCTCGACCACGTCAACTTGCTGGGGGCCAATTTAGCGGGGGCAGCCCTAGCGCAGGCAAGTTTAGAACATGCGCTTTTGGGCTGTTCAAACCTAGTGAGGGCTAATTTGGCCAATGCCAATCTGACGGGGGCCTGCCTCACAGAGGTCGATCTGACCTCTGCCAACCTGAGAAACGCCAACCTAATCGGGGCGAATCTTAAGGGAGCTAACTTGAGCCAGGCCAATTTATTTGGGGCTCGTCTCGACCCCCATGCGCTGGCCGACGTCATCTTGGACACCACCGTGATGCCTGATGGCCGCCGTCTGGCCCAGGCCGAGAGTCGCTCAAAAGACCCCGCCACCCCGGTCAATTTGACGAGTTATCCTCGCTTGGCGAGCCCATTAAACAACCCATCCCCATCAACAGCGCCCGCGAATCCACCAAGCGCAGCGCTGGTCATGCCGACACTACCGGCCAAGTCAGCAAATTCCTCAGCGACAGTGGCCTTCCTCCAGAATCAGAACAACCCCAAACATGTCTGGTTTCAATTTTCTGAAAACTCGGGTGACCTCGATCTGGGCCTGGTTCAGTTAAGTCAAAAGCCCTAATTAAACGATGCTATAGCGGAATGCGAAATGAAGAGGTCGGAAGCCAAAATTGAAAAGCCTATCAAGTAAGGATTTCAGGCATTAAGGGTGACCTGATCAAACTGCGGCTTGCTATACAAACTGTTCTGGGCAATGCCAGCAGGGCAGCCAGCAAGCGAGTGTTGATTCACTCCTTCACTCACCCATTAGTGCTGATCGCCAAATTTACACCAAGACGACAACCTGATTGCTATTCAACTCAGTTTTTCATTTAGAGAGAGTCTATTAACATGAGCTATCAGCGATCGAGCTGCCGATTCTCTTCGGTTTTGTGATGAACCTATAGCTTGAGTGCGTGATCCAGCCGTTGGTGACATCAATGAGCAAACGTCAGTAGGTATGGCAGAAGACAATTCAAAACTTGGAGTTGAATTTCTGGTAGTCCACTAATGTAAAGGACAGAGAAAAGTATGACCTGTTTAGTGTGTCTAGCGGTATAGCAACGATGGCGATAGAAATGACCTGCCCCACCTGCGGCTCCCATGACATCTCCAAAAACGGTACGACTCGGCGGGGC
>JBHJJI010000331.1:0-10391 GCA_050042805.1 Leptolyngbyaceae cyanobacterium | reverse complement strand
CATCAGGGAGATCGGCAAACGCTTCTAGAATCTCGATACAGTCTGTTAAAGCTTGAGAGGATAGATTCATCACACACTATAGGCTAGCTATAGCCTGAAACCCTAGCACGCTATGGCTTGTATGGGAATGAAATGGCCCTGCCAGGGCATTGGTGAGCCTGGCCGTTATCTATAAGACGCATGGTGCATGGTGTGCTCCCTAATTCTGACCCCATTGCCTTAGCGAGTGGGGAAACGAGATGCGTCAGACAGTGGACAACCCAATTCAATCGGAACTTCGTGAGTGGGGGCGGGAACAATTGTGACTGCTCCTGAGCGATCGCAACTTAATAGTCGTGCCACGGGTTCGATCCAGTTTTGATAGCCTCTCCGTTCATAGCCACCGTGGTCGATATTTTGGGTATTTTCATTTACCTGAGCACCGCTAAGCTGCTACTAGGACTTTGACATCTTGGGTAAGGAGCGGGTGAAGAATGGCACTGTTACTGTATTCGCTGATCGCGCTGCTGCCGATCGCCACGGTGTTTCTTCTGCTCGTCATTGCCCGACGTCCGGCGGGTCAAGCCATGCCGATGGCTTACCTGGTGACGGTAGGCATCGCGTTATGGGTGTGGCAGGTGCCGTTTGTAGAGGTGGCCGCAGCCAGTGTGCAAGGCATCATTGCGGCAGCGGAGATTTTATATATCGTCTTTGGGGCGATTTTATTGCTGAATACGCTGCAAGAGTCGGGGGCGATCGCGGCGATTCGTCAGAGTTTACTGGGCATTTCTCGCGAGCGCCGGGTGCAGGTGATCATCATTGCCTGGTTGTTTGGCAGCTTTATTGAAGGTGCATCGGGCTTCGGAACACCAGCGGTGATTACAGTGCCGCTGCTCGTGGCGATCGGCTTTCCGGCCATGGCTGCAGTTACCGCCGCTTTAATCATTCAAAGCACCCCGTCCACCTTTGGAGCCGTCGGCACCCCGATTTTGATTGGGGTCGAGGCTGGGCTGGAGGGCGTGCCCGGTGTACAACAGCAGCTGACTGAACTGGGTCTAACCCAAGCTGACTATTTGATTGCAGTAGGACGCTGGGCAGGCATTTTTCACGCTTTGATCGGCACGTTTTTGCCCCTGGTCTTGGTGGTGGTGATCACGGCGGGCTTTGGGGGCGTTCGCGCCTGGAAAGCTGGATTAGTCATTTGGCGGTTTGCGCTCTTTGCCGGGCTGGCCTTCACCGTGCCCTATCTCCTCACGGCCTTGTTGTTGGGACCGGAGTTTCCCACCTTGATTGGCGGGCTAGTCGGCTTAGCCATTGTCGTACCGGCAGCGCGGCGCGGCTTTTGGGTACCCACTGAGCCCTGGGATTTTCCCCCAGCAGCACAATGGCCGAGTGCCTGGTCCGGGCCAGAAACCCACCAGCAAGCCCCAGCGAGCAGTCGGTTATCGGCTCGTCAGGCTTGGTTGCCGTATGTGTTGTTGGGGCTATTATTGATGCTGTCTCGACTCGAGTTTTTGCCCCTGCGAGGGTGGCTGCAAGCGGTGACGTTGAGTTGGGTCAATATCTTTGGCACCGATGTCACGGCCAGTACCCAACCGTTCTATCTACCGCCCACTCTCTTTCTGGTGGTGGTCAGCATTACCTTCTTCCTACATAAGATGCAGCCACCGGCCTTACGAACCGCGATCGCGAATGCAGTGCCGTTACTGCAAAAAACGACCCTGGCACTGGGGTCAGCAGTGCTGATGGCTCGGGTGTTTATCAATTCTGGCGTGAATACCTCGGGCTTAAGCAGTATGCCGTTGACCTTGGCCGATGGCATGTCGAGTTTGGCGGGGCAGACCTGGCCGTTGTTTGCGCCGCTGGTGGGGGCGATCGGCTCCTTTGTCGCGGGCAGCGTCACCGTCAGCAATATGATGTTTTCGCTGTTTCAATTTGGGGTGGCGATGCAGATTGGCGTTTCGACGGCCATGGTGCTGGGGTTACAGTGCGTGGGGGCATCGGCAGGTAACATGATTTGCGTTTCCAACATTGTGGCGGCAGAAGCAACCGTCGGATTAATCGGCCGTGAAGGGGTGTTAATTCGCCAGGTGCTCTGGCCAACGCTTTACTATGTTGGCTTTGCCGGGATTTTAGGGATTTTATTGGCTTTTTTGCTTGCTTAATTAACGCCAGTTCAGGTTAAGCCAACCTCCGTTTCTTTCCCCTCTGAGGAAGGGCTAATGGGGTGGCTTGCACAACTCTCAGTAGGATAATCGATACCTACCCCGCCTTTGGCACCCTTCCCCAGAGGGGATTGTAGCCTCAATAGGCTGGTAAGAGCGCATCCCGAACTCAGGTTAATTAAGCTCAGGCGATTTTGCAAACCACTCTCAACCAGAGGTTAATCATGATTGAACTGTTAGAGATGTCCAGCGATCGCGTGATCGGTGTCAAAATTGACGGCAAGATTGAGAAAACCGATATTCAGGAGATCGAGCAAGCCTTTGTCGCGCAGTTTGAACAGTTTGACAAAGTTGCCATTTATGTCGAGGTCGCAAATCTCGGTGGCATTACCCTAGATGCCCTGATCGAAGACTTAAAATTTGGGTTGAGCAACTTGAAACGGTTCGAGAAGAAAGCCGTTGTCTCTGAGCACCATTGGATGGACAAGCTTGCCCCCTTGGGCGATAAGCTCTTTCCCAGTTTGGCTGTAAAACATTTCACCGTGGCAGAGAAGGACGCAGCGATCGCCTGGGTGAGTGAACCCCGTGAGGAGACCGTCCCCTCATAAAGAGCACGTATAAGATTAGCGCAGCTGCCCGACAGCACCTAACGGCTGCCCTTCGGATCGAGAGCGTCGCGCAGGCCATCGCCCAACAGGTTGAATGCCAGCACTGTGAGGGTAATAAACAAACCGGGAAACAGAATCGTCCACGGGGCAGAAAGGGAGTAGCCGCCCTTAAAAGCGTCCGAGAGCATCGTGCCCAGTTCTGGCGTGGGCGGTTGCGCCCCCAGACCTAAAAAGCCCAGCCCGGCAGCTTCTAACGTAGCGGTGCCGATCGCCAGGGTAGACTGCACCACGATCGGCGCGAGGCTGGCGGGCAAAATGTGCAGAAAAATGATGCGCGGCGGCTGAGCCCCAAAGGCGCGGACGGTTTGCACAAATTCCTGTTCGCGCAGCGAGAGCACCATGCTGCGCGTCAGGCGAATAAATTTGGGGATTTGCACGATGCCGACAGCCATCATGACGCTGACCACGCTAGGGCCGGCGATGGTGACGACGGCGACCGCCAGCAAAATGGAGGGAAACGCCAGCATCACATCGGTTAACCAGCCCACGATGCCTTCGATCCAGCCACGAAAGTAACCCGCCGCGAGGCCGAGGCTGCCCCCAATGATTAAGCCCAACAGCACCGATACTAGGCCAATTACCAACGACGTTCTGAGGCCGTACCAAACCAGAGTCAAAATGTCGCGGCCCAAGCCGTCAGCGCCAAACCAATGTTCCCAACTAGGGCCTTGCAGGCGAGCGGCATAGTCGCGATCGGTGGTCGGATCGTAGGGATTTAGCACCGGGGCCAGCAGCGCCGCCAATCCAATGAAGATCGTCAGCCCCAGGCCAATTAAGCCCGAGGTCGATTCACAAAATCGTTGGACGGCGCGATTGTTTTTGAATCGAGTGAGGCGGCTGGGGGCGATCGTGGTGGTCATGGGCGTTTGGGGGTGTGGATGGATGGATGGAGGTGCAGGGCTTGGAGGGGCGAGGCATGGTCGGAATCACACACTGCATAAATCTAAAATGTACTGGCGACCATGCCTCGCCCGTACGGAATATGTCGAATATGCGTTTTGGCCTGAACCGAAATATATGGGCGACCATGCCTCGCCCGTACGGGGTGGGTGAATAGCGGGAGGGTGCCGGGTGGATGGGTCGGCGGGTAGAAGAGTCGGTGAGCGGAAGAAAGATAGTTGGTTAGGCATCCTGCCTGACCTGGGAAAATCATTATTTGTATTGAATTCGCGGATCGAGAAAAGCGTAGGAAATATCGACCAGGAGGTTCACCAGCACAAACACAAAGGCCACAAACACGATGCCGCCCTGCACCACCGGATAGTCGCGTAGCAAAATGCCTTCATAAATCCACTTGCCGATGCCCGGCCAAGAAAAGATCGTTTCCGTCAAAATGGCCCCGCCGAGCAGGGTGCCAAACTCCAGGCCGACAATGGTGACCACCGGCAGCATGGCGTTTTTGAGCGCATGTTTAGCCACCACCCAAAACTCCACCACGCCCTTGGCGCGAGCCGTGCGAATGTAATCTTGAGACAGCACTTCGAGCATGGCACTGCGAGTGATGCGAGCCAAAATCGCCAAGGGAATGGTGCTCAGCGTCACGGCAGGCAAAACCAGGTGCGACAGGATATTGCTCAAGGCCGCAAAGTCGCCCTGAATCAACGCATCAAAGATGAAAAAGCCCGTGATCGGCTCAAAGGTGTAGCCCACATCCACCCCAAGACGACCGCTGGCGGGCAACCACTGCAGGTTCACCGCGAACAGGTATACCAGCAGCAGCCCCAGCCAATACACCGGCATCGAGACCCCCAGCAGCGAACCGCTCATCATTACGTTATCGACCAGGCTGTTTTTGCGGACGGCGGCGATCACCCCAGCAGGGATACCCACCACCAGCGCAATGAGCATGGCGATGACGGAGAGTTCAAAGGTGGCCGGCCAGCGCAGCAAGATTTCGTCCCAAATGGGCACGCCAGTAAAAATGCTGGTGCCCAGATTAAAGCTCAGCAAGTTGCCCAAAAAGGCCGCGAACTGTAGGGGCAAGGGTTCGTTTAACCCCATCCGCTCGCGCAGGATCTCGACCTGCTCAGGCGTGGCGCGATCGCCCAGCATCGTCACCGCCGGGTCACCGGGAATCAGATGCAAAAACAAAAAGACCAGTAGAGAAATGCCCAACAAGACGGGAATCAGCCGCAGTAAGCGGGCAAAGATATAGCGACCCATAGTTGATGTACTCAGTCAGGACTTTGAGGACTTGAAAAACTCGGTTGCACTGGGACTGTTTCCCATTTTTGTCAGTTAGGCATCTTGCCTGACCCGGGATAGCCGAGACGGCTAGTATCTGTTTAGCGTGATCGTAGTATCCCCCGCTGTCGCCGCCCCTACGCCCTCCGGGCAGGCTGCGCCACAGAAAAAGGGGCTATGTCAGATTTTCTGCTGTACAAGGGTTTCCCCTTTTTTCTAAGCGCAGCCATGCCCGCAGGGCTTTAGGGGGAGTGAGGGGGATCGGCAGTAGCTGGACGCTAAACACGTACGACGGCTATCCCACGCTGTTGAGTTTCTGTTGTCTAGCTTTTTTCCACAGTGGAGAAGAACTCCGAGCCGAGCGGACTGGGGGTCCAGCCTGTAACGTTGGTGCGCTGCGCCAGCAGCGGCTGAGAATGCACGATGGGAATCCGCAGGGCACTGTCAAACAGCTTGGCATCGACATCCTTATAAATCTGCTCGCGCTCGGCTGGGTCACTGGCGACCCGCGCTTTGTTCAGCATGTCGAACAGCTCAGCATCTTCATAACCGCCGAGATCCTGCGTGGCCCCCGGCCCAAAGTGCGCATAGAGGAAGTTGTCGGGGTCGCCGTAATCCCCCGTCCAGCCCAGCATGAAGGATTGGAATCCTGGTGCCGTATTGCGGTCTTCCAGATAAGCGCCCCAGTCCTTGGTTTGCAGGTTGACTTGAATGCCGATTTGGCTCAGCTCCGCTGCAAAGGCTTCGGCAATGGGCTTGGGATTGGGGAAGTAGGGTCGACTCACCGGCATGTACCACAGATCGAGCTCAAAGCCGTCGGGATAGCCCGCCTCAGCGATCGCCGCTTGGGCCGCTTCTGGGTCGTATTCGTAATCCTCGACGTCATCGCTGGTGTAGTTTGCCAACGATGAAGGCACGAAGTGACCGTCGGTTTGGCCCAGCTCACCCCAAAAGGCATCCACGATCGCCGCTTTGTTGATGGCTTGGGCGATCGCCTGCCGCACTTCCACTGAGGCCAAGGGCTCATAGGTGGGATTCAGCGCCAGGTAGCCGACGTTAAACGAGGGTCGAAAGACCGCTTCTAATGCCGGATCTGACTCGATTTCCGGTAGCTGATCGGGCGTGAGATCCACGGTGAAATCGAGGGTGCCCGCCCGCAACTGCGCCAATCGCGCTGCCGGATCTTCCACAAAGCTAATCACCAGCTGTTCGGTCGCGGGGGGGCCGTCCCAATAGTCGGCAAAGCTGGAAAGCAGGATGCGATCGCCACTGCGCCACTCTTCAAACACAAAGGGGCCAGTGCCGACGGCCAGCCCGGAAGGCGTGCCGTAGCTTGGACCCGCTTCCTGCATAGCGGTGGGGCTGGCAATGCCGAAATATCCCGACGAAATCGCGGCCGGAAACGCGGCAAAGGGTTCGGCTAGGTCGAACTCGACGGTGAGGTCATCGACAGCCCGCATGTCCACCAGCGTGGAATTTTCATCCCCCTTAAAGCCGCCGAACAGGTCGGTCCAAATTTCGTAGAGGTTGCCCTCGGCCCGAAAGCCAAATTCAAACTCAGGATCCCACCAGCGCTGCACGTTAAACACCACGGCTTCGGCGTTGAAGTCGGTGCCGTCGTGAAACTTAACGCCCTCGCGCAGCGTAAAGGTCCAGGTTAGGGCATCCTCCGAAGCCGTCCAATCAGTCACCAATTCTGGCTGCAAATCGGTCGTGCCCGGCACGGTACCAATCAGGTAGTTGTAAATCTGGCGCTGCACATAAATTGAGTTGCCGTCGGTAATGTCGCCCGGCGTCAGGCTAACCGGTTGCCCACCCGACCCAAATACCAGCGCTCCGGTGTCGGCTGGGGTCGCTGCCTCATCCGGGACGGCCGAATCGCCTGCTTCCTCGGGGGTACCACCACAGTTGGCCAATACCAGGGCCAGGGTCATCGCGCAGGCCGCTAGTAATAGTCGCCGCAGATACCGTCGCCACAAACGGGAGTTGCTCACCATAGTCAGCTCCTGATTCCACAAGATTAAGGTTGAATAAACAGCACTCTAAGGGATGTCTTAGTAACCTGTGTTCGAGATGGTATAGAACTTAATTGAATCTCTCAGCGCAAAAGTGAGTACTCTGATACAGTTATCGCCGGATTGCTGCTCCATGCTGCGTCTACAGAGGTGACCCAGAGCCCCCTTTAGATCATCAGTAGAAAGTCCTCGTTAAATGATGCTGAGGGGGTGTTGTGGCCACAGCTCAATGCACCGCCTGGATTTGTTTTCGTGCGTCATCGCTGAACGTGACGCCCTCGACGATTGCACATGGGCATAAAGTCGGTCGGCCCTAGGGAGAGATTTGATGTCAGCGCAGTCCTTGTCACGATAGTTTTTGGAACCTTGGTCATGGCCCCTTCCGCTGCTCCAATTCTTGACGTCCGCGACCTCTGCGTCACCTTTTTGACCAAAGCGGGGCCGGTACCGGCGGTCAAGTCCATCTCATTTGACCTGTCATCGGGCGAGACGCTGGGCCTCGTAGGCGAATCCGGCTCGGGCAAATCGGTCACCTCGCTGGCGCTGATCGGCCTGTTGGATCAAGGGGCTGAGCTGTCGGGCGAAATCTGGTTTCGGGATCCGCGTGAGCCGGAAGCGGCCCCGATCGATTTGCTGCAGCTTTCCCCCGAGGCCCGCCGTCAGTATCGCGGCAAGCTGATCTCGATGATTTTTCAGGAGCCGCTGACGTCGCTCAACCCGGTGTATACCTGCGGTGCTCAAGTGATCGAAGCGCTGCGCCTGCACCAGGGGTTGAAGGCGGATGCGGCCAAAGCGCAGGCGATCGCCCTGTTTGAGGAAGTCAAACTGCCGAATCCCGCCGAGATTTTGGGCCGCTATCCCCATCAGCTGTCGGGCGGCCAGCAGCAGCGGGTGATGGTGGCGATCGCCCTGGCCGGCAATCCTGCCGTGCTCATTGCGGACGAGCCCACGACGGCCCTGGATGTCACCCTTCAAGCCACGATTTTGGATCTGCTGCGCGATTTGCAAACCACGCGCGGCACGGCCACTGTGTTCATCACCCACGATATGGGCGTCGTCTCGGAAATTGCCGATCGCGTCGCCGTCATGTATCACGGCGATCTGGTGGAAATTGCCTCGGTGTATGACCTGTTTGCTGAGCCGCAGCATCCCTACACCCAGGGCTTGCTGAACTGTCGACCGCGGCCTCAGCAGCAATTGCGCCGACTGCCCACCGTTAGTGACTTTATGGAAGAGCAGCCTACTGACGGCGGCGGCGTGCAAGTGGTCTCGAAGGTGCGCACCCCAGCCGAAAAAGCGGAACTGCTCGCTGAAGTGAGTCCCGAAGAAATTGCTCAGAAGCGACTGGTTCTGCAAGAGCAAGCACCCCTGTTGCAAGTCAAAAACCTGACCAAGGCGTTTCCCATGCGGCAAGGGTTTTTCGGCAGCAAAACCGAATTTCGGGCCGTCGATGACGTCAGTTTTGACGTGTATCCCGGCGAAACGCTGGGGCTGGTGGGCGAGTCGGGCTGCGGTAAATCGACCCTGAGCCGCTGCCTACTCAGGTTGATTGAGCCGACTCGGGGCGCTGTACATTTTGAGGGGCGCTCCGTTTTAGAGATGCTGCCCACCGAGATGCGCCAGCTGCGACAGTCAATGCAAATTGTGTTTCAAAACCCCTATGGCTCTTTAGATGCCCGCCAAACCATCGGCTCAGCGATTATGGAACCGATGCAGATCCACGGCTTGGGCGGGAGTGCAGCGGAGCGGCAGGCGCGGGCCACCGATTTGCTCGAACGAGTGGGGTTGGATGGCAGTGCGCTGCGGCGGATGCCCCATGAATTTTCGGGCGGGCAGCGGCAGCGCATTTGCATTGCTCGCACCCTCGCCTGCGAGCCGAAGTTCATCATTTGTGATGAGTCGGTCTCGGCGCTGGATGTGTCGGTGCAGGCTCAGGTGCTGAACTTGCTCAAGGATCTACAGCAGGAATTCAACCTGACCTATATCTTTATCTCTCACGATCTAAGTGTGGTGAAGTTCGTCAGCGATCGCATCGTGGTGATGAATCACGGACGCATTGAAGAAATCGGCCCCGCTGAAGTGATCTACAATTCGCCGCAGCAACCCTACACCCAGCAGCTGATCGCCGCCATCCCCGATGCCACTCTTGATGACATTCAGCAGCGGCAAACGGTGTTGAGTTAGGGGTCGTGGGGCAGAATACCCTTTGGGAAGGACAAGAGCCTAAGGAGTACAGAATTGGCAATCGGAGTTAGAGAGTCTATCAGATGTTGATTTCGTGAACCTGAGACCAAAGAAGGCAAGCGTGATCGCAGCAACCCGTCCTGGCATTTCCTTCAAGCTGCAGCCACTGCTAGCGATTAGAGAAAAGTGCGCAACAGCGCCGCCGTTGCCTTCCCCGTTTGCTGCCAGCTAAACTCAGCAGCCCGCTGCAGCCCCGCCGTGCTCAACTGCTGACGGAGTTGGGCGTCATTGGCCACCGCCTGCATCTGCTGGGCGATCGCCGCCGCCTCGGTCGGATTCACCAGCAGCGCCGCCCCCCCCGCCACTTCTGGTATCGAGGCGAGATTAGACGCAATCACCGGCGTACCGCAGGCCATCGCCTCTAGCACCGGCAGGCCAAACCCTTCCCACAGACTAGGCATGACCAGCGCCAGCGCCTGATTCAGCAAGACCGGCAGTTGCGCATAGGGGACATAGTCTAAAAATTTGACCTGCGGCGTCAGGCCCAATGCCTGCACCTGCTGTTTTAGATCGGGGGTATAGCGCGGGTCAGACGGCCCCGCTATCCACAGCTCATAGTCATCGCCCTGGCGATCGCGCAGTTGCGCCAACGCTTGCAGCACCACAGCATAGTTTTTGTAGGGGGCGTGACGGCCCAGCAGCAAAAAATAGTGGCGCTGCGGCAAGTTCAACGGCCGAAAGTGGTCGGCATCATAGGCCAGCAAAATCGGCGTGATCTGCTTGGCCCTCAAACCATAAAACTGCATCAGGTCATCTGCTGTGGCCTGCGAGTTGCAGATAACATGCTCAGCCGCTGCCAACACGCGCGGAATGTAATAACGATGTAGCCAAGTCTGCGCCTTAGAAATGGGAAACCGCAGCGGAATCAGATCGTGAATCGTCACGACAAACCGGCAGCGGGTAAATAGAGGTGCTTCCGCGATCGGGCAGAAGAGCAGATCGGCCGCCCGCTGTTGCGCCACCTGCTGTCGATAAAGCTGAGGCAAGCGCAACTGCGTCCACAGTAGCCGCCGCAGATGCCCCGAGAGGCCAGATTCCGCCGTTAGGTTGGGCGGCACTGCGATGTATTCATCCTCACCGAGTCCGCTCGCGGCTGTGGCTAAATAGCAGGGATTTAACGGCGTCAAATGCGGCAG
>JBHJJI010000330.1:0-13215 GCA_050042805.1 Leptolyngbyaceae cyanobacterium | reverse complement strand
AACCGACAGGCCACCCGTGTTACTGTCGGTATGTTAGTATTCCCTGAAGATGACTCGGCTAGAGTTGAGTCAATATCAGTATGATCAACTAAGTAGTTTTATCGTAGGATCTCTAGAAGCCGGCAAAGTGAGAGTGATCACCCCAATGTTCCACATAAGTCAAGGTTGGTGTGACCCATTTGTGCAGGGGGAGTCCTACCCCGTTAGGGTGAGGTTCAGTGCCATGCTTTTACCCTGGAAATGGGCGGTAAAATAGGGCGGATTCTCAAGTTGGATAAACCCTGGATGGCTGCACCTTTTTCCCCGGACGAGATCGCTTCAGAGGGTATCAAACCCGATGAATACGAAGAGATTGTGAGACGGTTAGGCCGCCATCCCAATCGGGCCGAGCTGGGCATGTTTGGGGTGATGTGGTCAGAGCATTGCTGCTACAAAAACTCACGACCGCTGCTAGGTCAGTTTCCCACGACGGGCGATCGCGTGCTGGTAGGGCCGGGCGAAAATGCGGGCGTCATTGATGCGGGTGATGGCCTGCGGGTGGCCTTCAAGATTGAATCGCACAATCACCCATCGGCGATCGAGCCGTTTCAAGGGGCGGCGACCGGGGTGGGGGGCATTTTGCGCGACATTTTTACCATGGGCGCGCGGCCGATCGCAGTGCTGAACGCGCTGCGCTTTGGCGATTTGCAGGATGCTCGCACACGCCGCATCTTCAGCGGCGTGGTGTCGGGGATTGCCCACTATGGCAACTGTTTTGGCGTGCCCAACGTGGGCGGTGAAATTTATTTTGACCCAGCCTATGCAGGCAATCCGCTGGTGAATGCGATGGCGATCGGCCTGATGGAAACGCCTGACATTGTGAAATCTGGCGCGTCGGGCATTGGGAACCCTGTGCTGTATGTGGGTTCGACTACCGGGCGCGATGGCATGGGTGGAGCCAGTTTTGCCAGTGCGGAACTGAGTGATGCGTCCCAGGACGATCGCCCGGCGGTGCAAGTGGGTGACCCCTTCCTCGAAAAATCTTTGGTGGAGGCCTGTTTAGAGGCGTTCAAAACCGGCGCGGTGGTGGCAGCTCAAGATATGGGCGCAGCGGGCATCACCTGCTCTACTTCAGAAATGGCGGCGAATGGCGGCGTGGGTGTCGATGTCGATCTCGATAAGGTGCCCAGCCGGGAAACAGGCATGGTGCCCTACGAATATCTGCTGTCGGAATCGCAAGAGCGGATGCTGTTTGTGGCGCATCAGGGTCGCGAGCAGGAGCTGATTGAGATTTTTGAACGCTGGGGACTGCATGCCGTGGTGGTGGGCGAAGTGATTGCCGAACCCATCGTGCGCATCCGCTTCCACGGGGAGATTGCGGCAGAGATTCCCGCCAACGCGCTGGCGGATGACACGCCCCTGTACCACCGGCAACGAATGGCTGACCTGCCCGACTATGTGAAAACGGCGCGGCAGTGGTCAGAGGCCGATCTGCCAACCGGCGATCGCACCGGACTGCACCTGGGCAACCCGACACAGTCTTGGACGGCGGTGCTCACAACGCTTTTGGACAGTCCCAGCATTGCTTCCAAGCGCTGGGTCTATCGGCAATATGACCAGCAGGTGCAAAACAACACGGTGCAGCTGCCCGGTGGCGCGGATGCGGCGGTGATTCGGCTGCGACCTCAGACGGGCGATCAGGCCCAGGCGTTTGTGAATACGCGCAAGGGGTTGGCCGCCACGGTCGATTGCAACGGTCGCCATGTCTATCTCGACCCCTATGAGGGTGCCAAGGGGGCGATCGCGGAGGCGGCGCGAAACCTGAGCTGTGTCGGCGCTGAGCCCGTCGCTGTGACGGATAATTTGAATTTTGGCAGTCCCGAAAAGCCAGTGGGCTATTGGCAATTGGCGGAGGCGACCCGGGGCCTGGCCGATGGCTGCCGCGATTTTGCTACGCCGGTCACTGGGGGCAACGTCTCGCTCTATAACGAAACCCTGGATGGTGACGGCAATCCCACGCCGATTTATCCCACGCCGGTGGTCGGTATGGTGGGGCTGCTAGCGGATGTCACTAAGGCTTGCGGTCAGGGCTGGCGACAGGCTGGCGACGCTATTTATCTACTCGGCTTGGGACTGACGGAGGCGTTGGCGGCTCCCGGTTTGGTCACGCTGGGCGGGTCGGAATATTTAATGGTGATCCACAATACGGTGGCAGGACGCCCCCCTCGCGTTGATGTAGCGCGTGAGCAGGCCGTGCAGGCAACCTGTCGTCATGGCATTCAGCAGGGCTGGATTCAATCGGCCCACGATTGTGCGGAAGGGGGCTTCGCCGTGGCCCTGGCAGAATCTTGCATCAGTGGTCAGGCGGGGGCCCACATTGATTGCGCGATCGCGGCTGACCCTGTGCGTTGGGATCGGCTCTTGTTTGGCGAAGGCGGTGCGCGCATCATCGTTTCTGTCGCGCCTGAGGCGATCGCGGATTGGGAGGCTTATCTCGCGGCGAACTTAGCAGGCAACTGGCAGGAGATCGGTACGGTGGGTGAGGCAGGCAGTCCGCTCCGAGTCGTCATTGATGAACACACGATGATTGACGCGGATTTGTCTGAAATCACGTCAGTGTGGGAAACCGCGATCGAGCGTCGCTTAGCAGTAGAGGATGTGTAGTCACTACGGCGACAGGCGGCAACGCCTAGGCGTTATTCTTCAACGCTGAGTCTTCGCGTGTCGATGAAGATGCCATCATCGCTGATCAGTACGGCAGAAACCCAACGCTGATCGGGCTTTTCAGAGGCGGTGCCGATTTTGAAGAGGCCGCCCGCCGATAAGGCTTCGAGGTTGAGGGGACGGGGCGGTAAAAAGTCTGTGGCGGTGACGCCTTCGTTGACGGCTAAGCCCAGCAATAGGCGATCGCCTAGCGGTTCTGCCACAATGGCGTCAAAGCTGAATGCCTCACCGGGAGCAACCTTTTCTGCCAGCCTGACATCGACTGTAGGAGGCATGGTGCCCGACACCAGTCGGGTTTGCTCCGACAAAATTGTTTGGGCTACGACTTGTCCGCCTGCATAGTTTTGGCGTGATTCCACCGTTGAGGTCAGGGTCATGTCACGCCCGCTGATCGACTGCGTACCGGTAATCGTAGTGAGCGTTTCTGCGACCAAGAGATCGCCGTCCGCTTCCCAAGACAGCAGCTCGACATCGTAGGTCAGGGTCGAATACTGCTGCCAAAATTCGCTGAGGGTCGTTTGATATTGGTCACGTGTAAAGTCGTCTGGCCCCACGAAGTCACTGCCATACAGGGCCATGAGCTGATCAATATTTTGGGCATTGGCCGCCGCCTCAATGGCCGCGATCGCGCTCGTGAGTTCTGCCGGGGCGGTGTCAGCGGGGGCGGCTGGGGCAGACCCCTGGAGGCTCAATCTGCCGAATAGAGCACCCGCAAAAGCTACAGAAACGACCGATTTTTTGAACCCAATCATCGATAGTACTCAACGTCTCGTTTTCGCCTCCTACCTTAGCGCGGAACGGTGAGGCTAGTCGCTAACGAGTGGACAGTCCGTGAGCAGCCGGTGTCCCTGTTCTGAGCGATCGGATCTCCAGGCCAGCTTGGCAGCGCCGGGGAGCCGAGGGGCAGGGTGCCAGATCTGTAGCCTTGTTTCAGAGCATCAGTATTATGGGGCGCTCAGGAGAAGCAGCGCATCGTTAGCTGATTTACAGACAGCTTGAAGGTTGCGGCGTGAACTTCGTTGAACGATGCAGACTCGCATGCCCTGACAAACGTGACACCACTATTCCAGTGCGCCTGCTCCCTTGCCCTCTGGCTCCCTGGCCCAAGACAAAGTGAGCCGCAGTCTCCTAGCCACAGGGCCATTCTCGAACACGGTACAATAAGCCTCTGGCGAATTAAAGAAGCGATGACGCAGCAACTCAAGCAAGAACTGGCGTCCATGATCGGCCCCGTCGAGTGGCAAACGCTATTGCCCCACGCGGCGCGCGACAGCCTTGTGTTAGTCAATCCTGGTTTAGACCTGGCGGATGTGGGCGTCGCCGTCGCCACCGACAACGTCAGCTCCGTGCAGCGGTGGATCAGTGAAGCGCTAATCACCAAGCCCACTGTCGAGCAGCTGGAATATTGGGAGCGCGATCGCAGTCGGGAGTTTCAAGCCTTGATTGTGCAGCCCTATGTGCTGATTCAAGGGACTGAGAGCGATAGTGCGGGCTAACAGCAGAGCTTCTGACGGTTGTAAAGCTCGCATTTCCTTTCGTTTTAATCAGCACACGGCCCGATAAGCTGAAACAGATCCCGTTACGAGCGCACTATCCCTATGGGTCATCGCGTGTCTTCGCAGTCCAAACCGGTTCGGCCACTGAGTCTCTTTCGCACGCCGCTGCCCTGGCTGGCCGCCTTTTGGAAGTTTTCTCGCCCCCATACGATTATTGGCACTAGCCTCAGCGTGATTGGGGTGTTTGTCATTGCTTGGACGGTGATTCCAGAGGAGGCATCCACACCGACTTTGAATCTGTTTTCGCTGCTGCTGCCGTTGATTGCCTGTCTGGCGGGCAACGTCTATATCGTTGGGCTGAATCAGATTGAAGACGTCGAGATTGACCGGATCAATAAGCCGAGCCTACCGATCGCCTCCGGTGAGTTTTCGCGCAAAGATGGCTGGATCATTGTGCTGTCAGCCGGGGCGCTGAGCGTTTTTCTGGCGGTGTTGGGGGGCTGGTGGTTGTTGGCGACAGTGCTGCTGAGCTTGATCATCGGTACTGCTTATTCAATGCCACCGATTCGCCTCAAGCGGTTTCCCTTCTGGGCCTCGACCTGCATCCTGACGGTGCGCGGTGCTGTGGTCAATCTGGGCCTGTTTTTGCACTACCGGGAGCCGCTGGGGCTGCCTCTGGGCATTCCGGGCAAGATGTGGGCGCTGGCCGCCTTTGTGGTCGTGTTCAGTATCGTGATTGCGATCTTCAAAGATATTCCTGACCTTGAGGGCGATCGCCGCTACATCATCACCACCTTTACCGTACGGCTGGGTCAGGCACGGGTCTATCTAATGACGCGTGTGATTTTGAGCCTGTGCTATCTCGGTATGATCGCTGCTGTGCCCTGGCTAGAGGGTGTCAGCGGGTCGTGTGTGTTGATCACCCACGGGGTGCTATTGGGGCTGTTTTGGTGGCGTAGCTATCGCGTGGTGATGCCCAACCAGGAAGCGACGGCAAGCCGATCAATTTCTTTCCCTGACTTTTATCAGTTCATCTGGAAGCTCTTTTTTCTGGAATATATTGTGTATCCGATCGCCTGCCTGCTGGGATGAGGCGAAAGCGCTGTCCTAAGCGAGATCGGTTTACTCAAACTGGCTAGTGCAGCGTCAAGCTGGAATTTGTAGGTTGGGTTAGCGTCAATACAATCCAACCAAACCCTTGCTGATGTTGGGTTGAACAGGTATCTGTTTAGCGTGATTGTAAGATCCCCCGCTGTCGCCGCCCCCTTGAAAAAGGGGCTATGTCAGATTTGCCGCTGTGCAAGGGTTTCCCGTTTTTTTAAGCTAACCTTGTAGGGGTTTGACAATGCAGCTCTGATATCGCGGCCTCGGTGCGCTCTTGTTCGATGGCCATCCTGGCCGTCCTGAACGCCCCGCAACCCTTGAAAAAGCTGGTGATGGAGGCAGGCTGGAAGCCGACCCGACCGGTTGTCTACAGGACTTGAGCCGACCGGAAAGGGCGATCGCCGCCATCATGGAAGCCGAAAGCTAAGTAATATGAGGTTCCTGGAAACCCCTACAGGATTAGCTTTTTAAGGGGAATTGAGGGGGATCGGCAGTAGCTGGACGCTAAACACATACTTGAACAGAGTGAAACCTAACCTAAAAAACTCATAATCTCAATACTGACAGCTCACTAGGCATCGGATATGAGTCTCTTGCCGATACTCACAACATCATCGGTTATGTAGCCAAGACTCCGGTAAAAATCGAGCACGTGCTGATTGGAACTGCGAACAACGATATTGAGTTTTGGGCAACCCATCGATATTAAGAGACGTTCAATTTCAGTCATCATGGCTTGGCCATACCCGCGCTTCTGAAACTCAGGTGCCACAGCCAGATAAAACACCGACCCTCGATGGCCGTCGTAGCCTGCCATGGCCGAGGCGATGATTTGTCCGTCTAGCTCCCCGACCAAAAATAATTCAGGCTGTATGGATATTTTTCGAGTGATGTCTTTATCGGGATCATTCCAGGGGCGAGTCAGTTCGCAAGCGTTCCACAGATCAAGGAGAGCGTTTCTATCTTTCTCCAGAAATTTTCTGATTTCCATTTCCACAACAAGTCGCCAGTGCGGTCAAGACATCCCGAATAGCTGAATCGTTTTTTGACCAACCTCTCAATTCCGCTTGCCGACTCCTGTGATATGGCAAGCCGCAGTTTAATCAGGCCACCCCCAATACCTGCAATCACTATCAGACAAGCTTTTTAATTCTGACTTCCGACTTCTTCGCTCCCCTGCTCCCGACCCTGCCACCTCCCTACAGCAGGCCGCGATAGCGAATAAAGACGAGAATCGTTGCCCAAGCGCCGAGGGCTACTTTCAGTGCGACCAGAATATTTAGCAGCGGAATCCAGCCGCCGCTGACCAGCGTACCCAGCTCGCCGGTGGGTAATTCCAGGCCGACTAACGACAGCACCGCGATCACGATGAAAATCAGCACCGAGACTTTTTCGAGCGTGGCAGCACGCCAGCGTTTGTAGATTGCTTCCATCCACTGCGAAGAAGAGGTGATGGCCACTAAGCCGATCGCGGTGCCGCCCGCCACCCCTGCCGCAAACCCTCCACCTGGGCTCAAATGCCCGCGAATGGCGAGTTCAATGCTGACCAGGGCGGCGATCGTCGCCCCGAGTCGTGCCAGCACAATTGAGGGCGCGTCATTGAACTGATAAATCGTACAAGACGGCTGTTCATCGGCCAGCAAAAACCGCACCCCCATAATGGCAATGGTGAAGACGACCACCTCGAAGACCGTGTCATAGAGCCGGTTGCGAAAAATAATGCCCGAGACCGCATTCACCACGCCGCTGTCTTCGACCACTAAATCGACGATCGAGAGTTCGGCAGGATCGATCGCCGGGCTGGGAAACACCAGCATTTTTAAGCACAGCGCGATCGCCGCCGCGACATACACCCATCTCATGGCTGACCCTCCCAAGCATTTTGTATCGGTTCTGATGAGTTGGCCCCAGCCCCGGCAGCGAGTTTCAGCGAGCGCGAAAAGCTCACGCTCGCAATCGTGGCGGGTATGCCCGGCTGCACAATCTCAAACAGTCGCCGCAGCCGCACGTTGAGGTGATAGGGGGCGCTGGCGGCGGCTGGGTTCGCGGCGATCGCTGCCGTGACGGGGACACAGGTGGCATGAATTTCCTTATTTTCCAGAGCAAACTGGAGCGCCTGCAGACTGGTATAGGGCACAACTTCTAGGCGGAGATGATGAGGGCGCAGCGCTTGCCGGAGTGTTCCCATCAGCGGCTGACCGGCGGTGGGATCAGCGGCAGTGGGGTCAGAGATCGGCTCATAGGAGGTTGCCGCCAACACGCCTAACCGCAAGCTCATCGACGATCGCACCGCAATGGCATACAGCGTGATCGACAGCATCGTGCCGACCAGGGCTTCCGTCAGGGCGACATCTGCCGCGCCAAACAGGGCATACACTAGCGCCGCCACGGCCCCGACGATACCGCGAATTACCAAGGCATGGTACGGGTTTTTCTGGGTGACTAACAGCCCTGCGGTCAAGGGCAGCAGCGCCGCGATCGCGACGATGTAAAGTTCGTCAGACATCTTCCCTCCCGGTGCTTGAGCAATAGGCCAACACGTATCCCAAGACCGTGTTCCAAATCGTCAGAGAAATTAGGGCTAGTACCAACAGCGGCCACTCACTGGGGATTTTGAGCAGCAGCCCGACCACGATGCTCATCGAACCGAGGGTATCGGCAACGGATAGGCTGTGCAGTTTAAAAAGGACTGAGCGCTCGCCTAAAAGCGGGAACGTGCCCCAAAACCAGAAGATAATGCCTAGCACGATAAGGCTATAGCTGAGGACGTCAATCATAGTTCGTTCATCCGTCTGAGCACGTGGGCCAACAACATCAGGGCGGCATTGCCCACACTCAAAATCAGCACGCCGACCAACCCGATCATCCAGTCATCTCGCAGCACGGAGACGACTAAAATCATCACTGAAGTTTTGGTGGCGATGCTGGCAAACGCGAGCATGGTCTGCCAAATATCTTCGTCTTGCCAGGCTTCATAAATTGGAATGAGCAAGGCCAAGGTCATGGCAATCAGGATTCCAGTCATGATTCTGTGCCCTCGATATGATTCACTGCGGGCGGGTTGCTCGGCTGCCGTCGCCGCCGCCGCCGGCGTACCCGATGGACTTCATACCAACCGTGTTCGTGATATTTCAGCACGATGGTTTTGGGCGTAAACGTAATCAGAAAGATGTCCAAAAAAATGAGGCCGGGCGTGCGATTGGGTTTCACCCGTTCCATCACAACGTCTTCGTCAGCGTGGGGACGAACCATAATTTCGATCGCCTCCACATAGGCTTGCGGAATGGCGATCAGAATTTCGCCTAAGACCCGCAGCCAGTCCTTTAAAACTGCCGTGAGTGTGTGATTTCTCGGGAGCAGCAGGGCGACCGCCACCCCGATCGCAATATTGGCGGGGCTGAGATCCGCCGTGAGCAAAAACCAGATGGTGAGCCGCAAAATTAAGTCGAGATAGCCAATCATGCCAGCACCATGCCAAACAACAGCAGTAGCATTAAACTCATGACGCCGATCAGATGATCGAACCGCTCGATCGCGCGCGGAATTTTGAGCGAAATTTTCTGGAAGATGAAGAGATAGGCCAGCCAGCCCAACGCAATAGTGGCCAACGGCTTAACCACATTGCCTAGGGTGTAGGCTTCGTAGTAGACGACGTTAGCCAGCACGAGACCGCCTAACAAGATCGCCATAGCCGGCCAAAATCCAGCCTTGGGTTTGCCCTCACCCCCCGCTGGTAAAAAGATGAATTTCGCAAAGGACACTGCAGTGCCCAAGGCGGCAATATTCATTGCGATGACCTGCCAGGGTAAGAGATTTTTCATCG
Organism: Leptolyngbyaceae cyanobacterium; assembly: GCA_050042805.1. Lineage (GTDB taxonomy): Bacteria > Cyanobacteriota > Cyanobacteriia > Phormidesmidales > Phormidesmidaceae > Halomicronema. The sequence continues at coordinate 4,089 of JBHJJI010000330.1, read as the reverse complement.
TCAGCACCTTGGCACCAAAGCCCGACAGGAGCGGAAATCCTGAGATGGAGAAACTGGCGATCGCCAGCGCTAGCCAAATCGAGCGGGGAATGGGCTGATGCTTCAGGTCTTTGAGGTTGCGGCTGGGTAAATTGCCAGCAATCAGAAATAGGGACGACTTCACCAGGCCGTGGGTGAGGGCGTAGAACCCCCCGACTTCGGGCGCGGCCAACACGAATCCCAATTGGGAAACCGTGTGAAAGGCCAGCATCCGTTTGGTGTCTTTTTCGAAGACGGCATAGCCGACGCCGAGCAGGGCGGTGGCAACGCCAAACGATCGCACCAGCGGGTCGATCTCCTCAAACATGAGGGCAAAGCGCACCAACGGAAACACCCCGCTTTTGACCACGACGCCCGATAGCAGTGCCGAGACCGGTGTCTCTGACTCAGAGTGGGTCAGGTGCAACCACAGGCCAGAGACAAAAATGCCGCCCTTGGTCAGCAGCCCCACAAAGATCAGCGCGATCGCTTCGGTCGGGGCAGTTTGCAAAGCCGTGAAGGCAAAGGATTGGTTCGCCTGATATACCAAAGCCGTGCCGATCAAGTAGAACAGCATGGCGGTATTGCTGACAAACAGGTAGCGCAGCCCCACCCAAATGGCGCGATCGCTGCGCATATAAGTAATCAGCAAAAACGAAGCGACGCCAATGACTTCTAACGCCACGTAGAGGCTCAGCAGGTCAGCGCAGATAAACACTGCATTAACGCTGCCATGCAAAATCACCGTTTGCGTATAGAAAAACTTCGACTTGTTTTGATGCCAGCAATAGAGCACGACGGCGGCGGTCACTACCGCATTGGTCAAGATAAAGTAGCCGCTCAGCTCATCCACCCTCAGGATGACGCCGAAATTGCCGACCAAGTTGAGGGTGAGCGGTGTGGGATCGACGATGTGAAACAGGCCATAGACCAGCGACACCAGCGCCATGCCCAACGCCAGGAAGCGATTAGAGCGAGGCAGTAGATAGCTGCTGAAGCCGATAAACAACGGCAGGGCAATCCAGACAACAGTGACGTTGTTCATGGCGTATTGCCCTGCTCAATCTCGTCACTCTCTAGCGTCGGGTTATCGCGCGATAGCTTCATCACGCCGACGAGCATCAAAGCCTGAATCGAGAAGCCAATCACGATCGCGGTCAAAATCACCGCCTGCGGTACGGGGTCGGCATAGGTGCTCGCCGAGTTGCCCGTGACGATGGGCGTCAGCAGTCCGCCGCGAGTCGCCACCAACACATAGAGCGCAATCACCCCAGTACTCATCACATCCATCGAGAGGATTTTCATCATCAGGTTGCGCTTCCAGATGATGCCGATAAAGCCAATGAAAATGGTGGCAAAGACCCAAGCCTCCAAAATTGATTGGGTCGTCGTGGGTAATGTCAACGGCGATGGTGCTGCCACTGATAGGAAGCGATCGGTAACTATAGGGATGAAAGCTAGAGAGCGAAGCTCAAACATAGGCCGCAATAATTCATAGACTAAATACTATCATGAACTGATTTTCCATTAACTGAAGTCTAGTGAGATTTATTTGCCTGTAGAGGCAATGGTGAGCCCCTTTCCCAATCCTGCCATCCCTGGTTTGATAGAACTGTTCTGTCTGAGAGCTTGCAACCGATGCCCCTGATTAAGGTCCAAACTTCGCTGCCCACCCCTGACAAAGCGGAGGTTGAGTCTATGCTCAAAGCGCTATCCAGCAGCCTGGCGGCCCATCTGGGTAAGTCCGAATCCTATGTGATGACAGCGTTTGAAGGTGACGTGCCGATGACCTTTGGCGGCTCGACCGATCCCGTTTGCTACATCGAGATTAAAAGTGTCGGCACCATGGGCGCTAAAACCAAAGCCATGAGCCAAGACTTTTGCGCCCAGGTGGAAGGAACGCTGGGCGTGCCCCAAAACCGGACGTACATCGAATTTGCTGATGCCGCTGGCGCCATGTGGGGTTGGAACGGCAAAACCTTTGGCTAAAATGGCACGTCGCTACCAGGAGACGAAGAGGGCTTTGGCTTATCCCCTGGGGGCGGCTGGCCGTTCTGATCTTTCTTGGCCTCCTCCTCGTCATCATCATCATCGTCAAGATTGACGATTTGGCCGTTGAAAAACTCCGCAAAGCTTTTGACCGCTCGATCTAAATCAGTCGCGGGCTGCCAATCCGCCATCGGTGCGGCGGCGGGCGGGGTCGTGGGTGACGGCACCCCAGCGGCAGGCGGGTGCGTTGGCGCTTGACTGGCGGCAGGCCGATACGGAGCCGCCGGTGGGTGATACGGGGCCGGCGGGGTGGCGGGCGCTGCAGTCGCCTCGCCGCTGGTGGGCAACGGCGGTGAGGCGGGGCCAGTTCCGGCTCCAGAGGAGGGACTCTCTGGTGGGGCGTCGGCGACCTCTAATGTGACTTTGACCGGCTGGCTAAACAGCTGCTCAAAGGCCGCTTCAATATTCGCCACGCGGCCCTGCGCCATTTTGAAGAGAGGCTTTGATTTGATGCCAATGCGGGCCACGCGCCCGTCGTAGTTGATCAGATGGCCCTGCTGCTGCAGTAAGGCGCGAGTGCCCATGGGTTGCAGATGGGCGATCACCTGCGCCCAGGTGGCGACCAGTTCAGCGGGTGTAGTCGCTGTGTTATCCGTAGCGGGGGCGTCACCGGTGGGTTCGGCGATCGCGGGCGGTGCCGCTACCGGTTCATCGGACGGTGCGGTCTCGGGTGGCGGCGTCTCGGCCGCAGCGGGCGGTGCGGTGGGCGCGGCGGCGGGTACGGGCGGCGGCGGTGCTGGTGAGGCCGCAGCGGGCGGCGGTGTCGAGGTTGGAACGGCAGGTGAAACCGACGGTGTGGTTGGGGCCACAGTGGGGGCAGGCAGCGGTGCTGCGGATCGTGCTGTGACTGGTGGGGCGGCAGCGATCGCGCCCACCCCCAATGACACTTGCGCCGAGGGCAGCAAATTCATCAGCGTTACCTCTAACCACAGTCGCGGCTGAGTCGTATTGCGAAGCTGGGTTTCGGCTTCGCGCAGGGTCTTTTGGCCCGTTAGCAGCAGCGGCAGGACTATCGCCTGAGCAAAGGTTTTCATCGCCTCCCAAGTGGGGGGGGTAACGGGCACGAGGTCAGCACGATTGCCCGCCGTTTTCGCAATGATCAGGTCGCGATAAAAGCCCGCCAAATTTTGCAGCACAATCATCGGTTCGCGACCCCGATCCATCAGGCGGCGCACGGTATCCAGTGTCGTGATGCTGTCGTCAGCGGCGATCGCCTGCACTAGCGCCAGCAAATCGCGCTCGGGCACGGCCCCCACCAGATCCCACACCTTCTCAGCGGTCACGGGCGGGGCGAGCAGACTCAACTGATCCAGCAGACTTTCGGCGTCGCGCCGTCCCCCTTGGGCCACTTGCGCCACTAGCCGGAGGGCAGCGTCCGTAATGTCGATCACCTCCTGCTGGGCGATCGTGGTGAGATGACTGACCATCGCTTCGAGGGGAATGCGACGAAAATCGAACCGCTGACAGCGCGAGATGATCGTGGGCAATACGCGCTGGGGATCGGTAGTGGCGAGGACGAAAATCACCCGATCCGGTGGCTCTTCCAGCGTCTTCAGCAGAGCATTGAATGCGGCGGTGCTGAGCATGTGGCACTCATCCACTACATAAACTTTGTAGCGGCACTGTACCGGCGCAAATTGGGCACGTTCGATGAGTTCGCGAATGTTATCTACACCGGTGTTGCTGGCGGCGTCGATTTCCACAATGTCGAGAATGGAGCCGTTGTTGACGCCCAGGCAGACTTCGCACTGACCACAGGGCTGCGGATTGGGCGTGGCATGGGTCAGACAGTTAAGCGATTTGGCGAGAATGCGGGCGCTGGAGGTTTTGCCGGTGCCGCGTGGGCCACAAAACAGATAGGCCGGGGCAATCCGCTGCTGTTCTAACGCGTGACTCAGGGTTTGGGCGATCGCATCCTGCCCCACCAGTTGCGTGAAGGTTTGCGGTCGATATTTGTGGTGCAGCGGCTCATATCCCATAGCTCTAAGATACCGGGGGGATGGGCAAGACGGGGTAATCCTC
>JBHJJI010000329.1:0-8846 GCA_050042805.1 Leptolyngbyaceae cyanobacterium | reverse complement strand
GGCCGAATCTGAATCAGAATCAGTCGTGAAACGACTAGTTCGTTGAACCGCCTTTACTCTAATCGAGAATGCGGAATTTGAGTCCACAGTATACACGAAATCCCTAAAAGGATAGTGCTATTAATAATTAGTTAAAAACTTTGGGATCTTTGCTATGGCTGAATTCCACTGCTTTGCTCATGATGATCCGAGCGGAGTGATCAGGTTTTCTGATCGATGACAGCAGAACTGCTCTTGCCAAAATGAAGGCCTTCGTCAAAGGATAGATCGCTGAAACCTAAGCAGGGCGATCGCCAAAGAGAGTTGTGCCTAATCGAATCATGGTTGAACCCGCCGCGATCGCGAGGGGATAATCGCTTGACATGCCGATCGAAAGCTCTGATAAGTGAAGCTGATCGAACCCTTTGTGATTGATTTGATCAACGACATCTTGAGCCTTAGCAAAGATAGCAGCAATTTCTTGAAGTGGACTTTCTTGGGGGGGAATTGTCATCAATCCCACAATTTTTAAATGGGTCAGCTGATTCAGCTGCGGCAGCGCCGACCATAACTCTTCTAAGGTGAATCCGTATTTCGGCGGATCGGGCACCATTTTTACCTGCAAACAGCAATAGGGCGATCGCGACAGTTCACCCGCCACCGTATTGAGGCGTTTAGCCAGCTTCAGGCTATCAATGGAGTGAATCCAGTCAAAATGCTGCAGCGCTTTACGCACTTTGTTGCTTTGTAAATGGCCGATCAAATGCCAGGTGAGGTCGGGCAGATCGCTCAGCTCAGCTTGTTTCGCGATCGCCTCTTGCACCTGACTTTCCCCAAAGTCGCGCACGTTGGCCGCATAGGCGGCTCTAATCGCAGCACTCGGCTGCTTTTTGGTGACGCTGATCAGACGAGTGTGGGGTGGCAGCGCGGCTTGAATGGTGGTGATGCGCGCTTGAATCTGCTCAGGCGAGGGAGAACCGGTCATTGAAAGGTCTGCTTGTACGTCTTTTGCAGACGATCGTACTCTGGATAATTGCCTTGACGCCGCAGCGATCGCATCCGCTCTTCAAACAGCTGTCGGGCTTCGCTCCGACCGACGGCATCAAACGTGAAGCCTTTGGGTGTCGTTGAGGTCACGACAAAGAACAGCCGCTGAGCGTAAAGCGTAGAAAATAGCTCTTTTCCTTCGGCCACCAGACAAAGCCGAAAGAGTAACCCAAATGTGGGGTGATTAATGTAGTTTTCTGTGCTCATTCAGGGCGGAAAAAACCAACTTGATTGCATAACTTTGTCATCCCCACACTTTAAGCCATGATGTGTTGCAAGACTATAGTTTTTTAGAAGTTTGATGCTTTAAACGTGTTTCTCGACTGTAAGTATTTACACAAACAAGATGGCTTTCCGGAGTTTGACAATTTCAGGCAGGGCATGAATCGTCTTCAGCAACGGCGCGATCGTCGGCTTTAAGGGTCACACCGAGGGCGAGCAGTTGGGCTTGGGCTTTTTGTAAAGACTCTTGCCATTCCTGGGTGGGCTGACTATCCGCGACAATACCGGCGCCCACCTGCCCCCAGACGGTGGGCATCGAGTTCGTGAGGCTGGGCACCCAGAGTAGCGTTCTGATCAAGATATTCAGATCTAAATGACCGCGCCAGTCTAAAAAGCCACAGGAGCCGTAGAACAAATTGCGCTTGACGGTTTCCAGCTTTTCAATGATCTCCAGGCAGCGGACCTTTGGGCAGCCAGTGATAGTACCGCCGGGAAAGGTGGCGCGAATGAGATCGCTCGCGGTGTTGCTAGGCGCTAACGTGCCGACGACATTGCTCACCAAATGCATAACGTGGCTATAGGGCTCTAGCACCATCAGTTCATCAACGTGGACGGTGCCCCAAGTGCAGACTCGACCCAAGTCGTTGCGTTCTAAATCAACCAGCATGATGTGTTCAGCCTGCTCTTTGCGGTTGTCCATGAGTTCCTGGCTCAGTATCCGATCCCGTTGAGGGGTGAGGCCTCGGGGACGAGTGCCAGCGATGGGGCGAGTTTCAGCGCGATCGCCCTGCAGCGACACCAACCGCTCTGGCGAGCAACTCACTACAGCCCCCCAGGGGGTGCGCCAATAGCTGGCAAAGGGGGAGGGATTGATGGCATGTAGCTGTTGATAAATGGCCCAGCTATCTGCCGACGTCTGGGTCGAAAAGCGCAGAGATAGGTTGGCTTGAAAAATATCCCCGGCGCGAATGTAGGCTTTAGCTTGTCGTACCGCCGCTTCGTAGGCTGATTGGGATGACATCAACGTCAGCGGCTTCGTCACGATTTGAGGTGAGGGCAGAGCGGAGGCAGGTTGGTTAATCCGCCGCTGCAAATCATTCAACTGGGCGGGTGTCGTCGCCGCCAGCTGCAGACGCTGTTGCTGATGGTCGAGCACCGCAAAGGTGGCCGGTTCATACCAAAAGGCGACGGGAAACGGCAGCGGGTCAGGATTTTGGTTCGGTAGCACTTCGATTTCCCAAGCCAGGTCATAGCCCAACCAGCCCAGCCAGCCACCAGCAAAGGGCTCCAGTGTCTCTGGCCAGGGCTGGCCCTGCTCAGTTAGCAGGACGGTAGCGGGTTGGGGCGTCTTGCGGCGCTCGCCCAACATCGACAGAATTTGACCCACCGGAGGCGTCCACAGCTGCGGTTGACCGTTCAGACAACGGGGGGGGCCGGCGCAAATAGAATAGCGGGCGAGGCGGGCCTGAGGGGTCTCAGGGGGGAGCGTCGCCGGACTCTCTAGGAGGGTGGCAATGGTCTGCCAGGCCGGTGAATCGGTTGGCTCCGAGTCAGTCGGGGAGAGCTGGCCGTAGAGCGCTTGAAAGATCTGCGATCCTGTCCGCTGCTGCAGGGGCAGCGATCGCACATACCACGGTGCTAGCATGGCTACCCTTCGCCACCCCAGACCCAGCGGGCATACCAAAAGACTGCCATCAGGGCGATCGCCACCACATCGACACCCTTGAGCCGCAACACAGACCACTTGACTCGATGGGTGTTAGGGGTGGTAAAGCCACGCACGGCCATCGCTGCCGCCGTTTGTTCGGCCCGTAACAGCAAATTTTTGAGCAGACGTTCGACCAGGGCCAGCCAGACCTGCGCCGAACCGCGAAAGCCGAGCTTTTTCCAGTTGATGGCGCGGGTTTGTACCGAGCGGATCAAGTTCTGAGTTTCTTCCAACACAAGGGGAATAAACCGCAGCGCCAGGGTCACCGTGAGGGCAATCTCCGTGACGGGCACTTTGAGCGGTCGCAGGGGCCACATCAGCACTTCGAGGGCGACGGTGACCTCTTCTGAGGCGGTCGTGAGCAGAAATAGGTTGGTGCCGTAGATCAGCGTAAACAGCAGCGTGCTGAGGCGGATGCCTAACTCCAGCGATCGCTGGGTAACCGTGAGCGGCCCCTGATCCACCAGCACATATTGATAACCCGTCGGCGGTGGTAGGGTGAACGACTCAGGGGGGAACTGATCGGGCGAGGGAGTCAGCTGCGCGATCGTGGCAGCCGTCGGCACGGGGGTTTGATAATCAATTGCCAGCCCGTCGGGTAGCACCGCCGTCAATACCAGCATCAACGTGCAGAGAAACAGCAGCCAGCCCATTTGCTGTCGCCACACCCGCAGCGGATTCAGTGCCGAAATCGTCAGCGCGATCAGTAATCCGACCAGAAAAAACCGCCAAGCCGCGTTGGCCAGGATGGGGCTGACCAAAATACTGACCAGCCAAAATAGCTTGACCCGCGGATCAAGTCGATGCAGCCAGGTGATCGGCTCTTCGAGGTAGAGGCCGATGGGTAAGGTTTTGAGCAGATCCATGCGTTAGGTCAAGACTTCACTTTTGTCGCGCGATTGGCAGTCTGCCGGTCTAAATCCCGCATCTTTTTGCCCCGCCATAGCAGGCGAATGGGACTCCCTTCGAAGCCCAGATTTTGCCGAAACTGCTTTTCAATATACCGGCGATAGCCGTCGCCAAACAGCTTAGGATCGTTCACAAACAGCGCAAAGGTGGGCGGGCGAGCGGTCACCTGGGTGCCGTAATAGATGCGCCCCTGACGGCCCTGACGGGTGGTGGGCGGCGTATGCCAGCTAGCGGCCTCTTCTAGCACTTCGTTCACCACGGCAGTGGTCACGCGACGCCGATGCTCTGCCACGGCCTGATCCACCAAGTCCAAAATCTTCGGTACCCGCTGGCCGGTGAGGGCACTGGTGTAAATCCGTTTGGCCCAGTCCATAAAGTAGAGCTTGTTGCCCAGGGTGCGATCGTACTCGTAGATGGTGTGGGAGTCTTTATCGATCGTGTCCCACTTGTTCACGACCACGACACAGGCGCGTCCATCTTCTTCAATACGGCCGGCCAGCTTCTGATCTTGCTCGGTGACACCGTCGATCGCGTCGATCACCAGCAGCACCACATCGGCCCGACGAATGGCCTTAAACGCCCGGTTGATGCCAAAAAACTCCGGCCCGTAATCAACGTTCTTTTTTTTGCGAATCCCGGCGGTGTCGATTAAACGATAGCGCTGTTCATCCCGCTCCACCAACATATCGATCGCGTCTCGCGTCGTGCCTGACACCGGACTGACGATCGCCCGATTTTCGCCCACAAAGGCATTCAGCAAGCTGGATTTGCCAACGTTGGGTCGGCCCACAATCGCCACCCGCACTTCTTCCGGCTCGTCGATGTCTTCATTGGGGGGCAGATGGGTCAGCAACTCATCCAGCAGATCGCCCGTGCCATTGCCATGAATGCCTGACACCGCATAGGGCTCGCCCAGCCCTAACTCCCAAAACTGGGCCGCCTGCACCAAGCCCTCATCGGGCGACTCGCATTTGTTCACTGCCAGCAATACGGGCACGGTATGCTGGCGCAGCCATTGGGCAATCTCGCGATCGCCCTCAGTGGGCCCTTCTTGACCATCGACGACCATGATGGCGGCCTGCGCTTCGGCCAGGGCGGTAAGGGCCTGCTCGCGAATATGGGGCAAAAATTCCGTGTCGTCGTCAAAAATCAGGCCGCCCGTATCGACCACGAGATAGTCGCGATCGGCCCAAACGGCGGGCTTGTAGGTGCGATCGCGGGTCACCCCTGGTTTGTCGTAGACGATCGCCTCCTGCACCCCCGCCAGTCGGTTAACGAGGGTCGATAAGCCCACATTGGGGCGGCCAATAATGGCAACAACAGGAAGCGGCATGTTCTAACGTCCGAGGAGAAAGGAGTGATGAATCTATCTTAACGATTGCTTTTCTAGCAAATATTCCATTGTCGCAGACTTCTGACTGTACTCTCTCAACAATTTTGGTGAAATCCCTTTGGCCGTCAGGCATGTCCTGCTGTTCTGTGTTCAGAACAGCCCACATTGGGCAGGACTCATCAAAGCCGTCCATCGTGTAACGCAGACAATTTCCGCTACTACCAAACGCACCAGTCAACGCTCATCAGGTGGGCATGGTTCCCTGCCGTCGTCTGACAAGATAGCCCCCGCCGCGATCACATCAAGTTCTGCTGGAAACTGAGTGTTAGCATCGTAAAGCGCTCCCTGAAAGTTGGCGCTATCAATTACAGCATTACTCAAGTCAGTGCCTCTAAGGTCAGCTCCTTGAAAATCAGCTTTGATTAGATTGGTACGCCATAATTGCGCATTGCAAAGACGAGCATCGATAAAATCTGTTTCTATAAAAATAGATTCGCCCAGGTGGCTATTTTCAAGGAAAGCCTCATTCAAAGTGGCTCTGGAAAAGTCAGATCTCGTGATTCTAGAGTAATTAATGTTTAAGCCGGTTAAGTCTTGATCGGACAAATCTAACTCATAGCCGTTGATACCAACTGCGATAGCGTATGGAGCCAGCAGATACATGCCTGATTCTGGAGGAGAAAATCCTTCTGGAAGCTGAGTGTGAGCATCATAAATGACATTTATAAAAGATGCCTGATTGAAGTTAGCACCTCTCAAGTCAGCCCCTAAAAAATAAACCTCTTGCAGAGTGGCATTCGTCAAGTCAGTATCTGTCAGTTCTGACTTTGAGAAGTCTACCCCCCAGATTTCAGTATTTATCAAGCTAACTCCTGTCAAATTAGCACTCCGGATAATACTTGAAGCAATACTGGAATTGCTTAGATTTGCAGCTTCGAGGTCGGCGTCATTTAAATAAATAGAGTTCAAGCTGACATCGGTTAGATTAGCCCATCGTAGATCTGCTCCAGACCAGTCTCCGTAACCTATATGCGCTCCTCTAAAATCTGCCTCTACCAAACTGGTATCAACTAGTTGAGCATCTATAATTTTGGCAAATTTAAAGGAAGCTCCTGATAAATCGAGTCCTGATAAATCGGCATGATGAATTTGACAAGACTCACACCTCCGTATTTCAGCAATCTGGTCGATCTCTGTCAAAGTTGTTGGCCTTGGCACCTCAATATCCGCTAAGGCGCTGAGAGAGCCCATTGTGCCAGGTAGCAGCAATGCAAGCGTCAATAACCATACAAGGCGGATTTTCTGCATATGGCACACTCAAGAACTGCTGCTAACGGTGATTGTTCCTGCCATATAGGTGATGGCTTGGCCGCCGATGAGCACGCGATCGCCCGCATGGGTGCAAAACAGCTGGCCCTTTCTGGGCGATAGCTGCAGCGCTCGCATCGAGTCCTTGCCGAGATTTTCACTCCAATAGGGAATCAGCGAGCAATGGGCAGAGCCGGTGACCGGATCTTCAAAAATGCTGGCCTGGGGCGTAAAAAATCGCGAAACGAAATCAGCCTCGGTGCCAGGGGCCGTGACAATGACACCGCCCGGATCAAGATTAATTTGATCCATCTGGCGGCGATCAGGGTTTAGGGCTCGAATCGTCTCCTCATCTTCAAAAACCAGCAGATAGTCTCTCGCCTTTAAAATCGCGATTGGCTCCTCAGTAATGGCAGCCAAAATCTCAGCGGGAGCGACAGCAGGTTCGGGTTTGCGACTGGGAAAATCGAGCGTGAGCAAGGTTTCTGAGATCGTGACGGTGAGCAGCCCACTGGGAGAATGAAATTGGATCGAGGGGCGATCGCAGTTGAGGTTTCGGGCGAGAACATGGGCGGTGGCTAGCGTGGCATGGCCGCACAAATCCATCTCGATTTCCGGCGTAAACCAACGAATTTCATAGGCTTCGCCGCGAGGGACAAAGAAGGCAGTTTCTGCGAGGGCATTCTCTGCTGCGATCTGTTGCATCACCGGAGTAGGCAACCAAGTTTCGAGCGGACAGACGGCAGCTGGATTACCGCCAAAGACTTCGTCCGTAAAGGCATCGACCTGGAAGATGGGGAGTTGCATATTCACGGCATCTGGTGAGTATTAAGCAGAATGTTGCGTTGCTCGCCTAGTTCAGCATTTTCAGCTGATCCTTCGCTTCACGCCGCAGCTGAGTCGAAATTCTGAACAACTCGCGGCCCGTATGCAAGTAGCTTTCCTCATAACAGTAGGTGTAGCGTTCCATCTCTTCAATACCGTCCTCTAGCTGATTCAAGCAGTAGTAAAGGTTGGCCGCTACGCCAGCCGTGCTAGCCGGATTCGGAAACGATTGGAACTTACTCCGGGCTTTTTCCAAAGACTCACGGCAGTCTGCCAAATAAGTCTGAAAGTTCTCCATCAGCTCATCGTCGAAGGGGTCGCCGGAGAGGGCAAGAATTTCGGCCTTCAGGGGTTTCAGAATTTTGCCGATCAGGCGATCAACCGGATTGTAAACTTGGCGCAGCCACATCTCAAAGGCATTATCGGCGGCTTGGGTGGCGTCGCGCCGCTGACGATATTGCGCTTGCGATTGAGCAGTGCGATGGGTGCGATCGCGAATTTGACTGTCGGACTCAAACCCGGCCTTATGCAACCGGCGCTGCTGGTCGTAGTGCGATCGCTGTTGGGGATCACCCAGCACTTCATAAGCCGCATTGATCTGCTGAATCCCTTCGTGACCCGCTGGGGTCGTTTGGGTATCGGGGTGCAGTTCTTTCGCTAGCCGCCGATAGGCCTGTTTGACTTCTTGCTGGGTTGCCGCTTCCGGAATTTTCAGCGTGCGGTAGTGATCCATATCCATCGACTTCATCGTCATTGCAGCATCCCAGCAGTCACCCTGAGGGTGTCGCAGCGTCGTGTTCTGTCCTTTATTGTGAAAGATTGCTTGGGAGATGCCAAGGGCTTGTTTAGATCCCCATCATCCGGTTCTATGACAGCTCTACTTTTGACCGTTCGCGGGCGATGTCTCTGAACAAACCGCTGTACCCTAGAAGACTGAATAGATAACCGCGAACTACCGGTGCGCTCTGGTTTATGAAACGTTCAACCCTGAATAGTGCGACCCCTTTATCCCCTGTAGCTCGCGCTCAGTCGCGACAGCTGGTCACAGGGTTGGCCGTGTTGTGGGTCGTGCTGATGTGCGCGATCGCGTTCTTTTGGGGCTTGGCTAGCACCGGCTTAGTGGATGAAACTGAGCCTCTGTTTGCCGAAGCGGCGCGTCAACTGTATGAAACGGGTGACTGGGTGACACCGTACTTTAATGGCGTCACCCGGTTTGATAAGCCGCCCTTGGTGTACTGGCTGATGGCGCTCGGGTTTCGTCTTTTAGGGGTGAATGAATGGGCGGTGCGGCTGCCGTCGGCCCTGTCGGCGACGGCGCTGGTTGGCATGGGGTTTTATACGCTGTCTCGCTTTGGCTTTTAGCGATCGGAGTTGGCGCCGGCCTACGTCGTGGCTCCCAGTCCTGGCCAGCCCGCATCTCTGGCCCGGCTCAGCCGCCGCAATTTACTGATCTCAGCGGTGATTGGCTCGGCAATTATGGCGCTGCATCCCGAAACGATTGTGTGGGCGCGCATT
>JBHJJI010000328.1:0-5801 GCA_050042805.1 Leptolyngbyaceae cyanobacterium | reverse complement strand
GTTGAGTTGCAAGAGCGGGGACTGCAGTCATTATCACCAGAGTTTCCGCCTGAGGGATATTTTATCTGGCGTCATAAAGGCATCGACGAAATTCTGTTTCTTGACGATGCCGAAGCAGCTAGTCTTTCTCATCAAATCGCGGCCGAGTGGGCGGCTCAGTCATCCGACCCAAGAGCTCAAGAAGATCAGGTTTCTTTACAACAAACCGCTGATTTTTTGGCCGGAAATCCTGATGGAACCCAAGCTCAGATCGGGGCGTGGGCACAGGTTTTAGGCGCAGTGCCCGATGAAAAAACTCAGGCTGAGGTGATTAAAAATATCGAGGCTCTCGGATATGAAGTTGTCCCCAATGAGCAAGGCAGCTATTCGATTCAACCTCAAGCATCTACGACTGAAGAATAAGATCGAGAATCACATTCTGCAGCCTGTGTCGCGATATCGTTTACAGGAGTCCAACAAGCTGCCATATCCTCTCTCTCCAAGGCAAATAATGCTGCGGATCGGTCACCTATTCGATCACCTCCTGCTCAGGGAGAATGAAGGTGCGGAGTTGCCTATCGGGCTCAAGATGTTTAGATCTGACTATCGATCATTAGATTTTCTATGAATGAGTCAATCTCTCACTGGGACAAGATTCGCCCTCAGTTTGATGCGTTACCGTATCCAAATCAACCACTGGCAAAGAGTCCCAGTCAAGATTTTAGCGATTTGGCCAAGCACAACTGTGCGATTCCTTTTTATCTCAGAAATCATCAGGTTATTGATAGTCAAGATAAGTGGATTTTGGATGCGGGCTGTGGATCTGGGTTTAAGCTGCTGGCATTGGCGATCGCGAATCCCGGTGCAAATTTAGTCGGGGTCGATATTTCACCTAAATCGTTGGAAATGGCGCAGCAGCGATTGGAGTATCACCAGATTCCTAATAAGGTGCATTTTCATTGCCTCCCAATCGAAACGTTGTCCAATCTGCCCTATACCTTCGATTACATCAATTGTGATGATGTCCTTTATCTGTTAGAAGATCCGGCTGCTGGTCTGGCAGCGATGCGCTCGGCACTCAATCTAGACGGTATTATTCGGGCGAATATGCACAGCGCCCTGCAGCGAGCAGATTACTATCGCATGCAAAAGTTTTGGGCGCAGGTTGGGTGTTTCAAGGGAGCTTCGACAACAGAAGAAATGGCTGTTGTGCGTCAAACCATGGCAGTGCTTGAAGATTGGGTGCTAGCAAAAAAACAAACCTGGACGTCTGCTTTTGAAACCGATGATGAGCGTTTGCTGGCAAATTATTTATTACGAGGCGATACAGGCAGCACCATGGCAGACTTTTCAGTCCTGCTACGGCAGGCTGGATTGGAGTTTATCAACATGGTCAACTGGCAGCAGTGGAACCTAGAGGAGTTGTTCAAAAACATTGAAGACCTCCCCATTGCCGTGGCGCTCAATATTGCCTCGATGACGCTAGAGGAGCAGCTTTATCTATTTGAGTTACTAAACCCGATTCACCGCTTGCTCGACCTCTATTGCGGGCATCCGGGACAGGGGCGAGATCGCCCGCCGGTAGAGGATTGGCCTGATGAGCTATGGCCAGACACTAAAGCCTACCTACACCCTCAACTTAAGACCACTGCCTTTCGAACCGGTTTAGAAGCCAGTGCCGAAAATTTAGGGCTGCTGCCCCTTGATCAGTATTTGAAAATTGATGGCCAGCCAATCGGCGTAGACAGTTCATTTTCGAGCTGTCTGCACGCCTTGCTCAGCGGCCCCAAATCAGTGACCACACTGGTAGAACGATGGCAGCAGGTGCGGCCTGTCAATCTGATCACCCTAGAACCAACAGCGCGTGAAAGCGCTTTTCAAACAGTGCGCAACTTTTTAATAGGGCTAGAGCGTGCCGGATACCTCATGCTAGAGACACCATCACTCTCAGATGCCTGATCCATCTGAGCAATATCAATGCAAAAAATGGCGAATGCCCGTCATTGCCATCACGAGCCCCAGTTCATTTGCTGCCTTAATCGAGTCTTCGTCGCGCTTGCTGCCTCCCGGCTGCACGATCGCCGTAATGCCTGCCGCTGCTGCTGTGCGTACCGAGTCATCAAAGGGAAAAAAGCCATCACTGGCCAGAATGGCTCCTTGAGCCTGCTCACTGGCTTGCTCAAGGGCAATTTTGACGGCTCCCACCCGGTTCATTTGTCCGGCTCCGACGCCTAAGGTGGTGCGATTTTTAGTGACTAAAATCGCGTTGGATTTAACATGTTTAACCAAGCGCCACGCGAAGAGCAGTTCTTCTAAGGTGTCAACATCGGGTTTATGGTCGGTGACAATTCCCCATGCTGACGGGTCATCTTCAATGGTGTCAGCCGCCTGCACTAAAAAGCCCCCGGCAATGGCCTTAGCAGTATAGGTAGGGCCGCTGAATAGGTCTGGCAACAGAAGCACCCGTAAATTTTTCTTTTGGGCCAAAATTTCTCGGGCATCCGCATCGCAACTCGGAGCCACGATGCACTCTAAAAATGTTTTTGATAGTGCCGCTGCCGTGTCGTGATCAATTGCGCGGTTGAGGGCGACAATGCCACCAAAGGCGGATACGGAATCGGCGTCAAAGGCTTTTAGGTAAGCTTCGGCAAGCGAATCTCCCTGGGCGGCACCGCAGGGATTGGTGTGCGTGAGCACGGCGGCAACGGGCCGTTGGGGGGGGAACTCGGCCAGGATGCGCCGCGCGGCTTCCAGATCAACCAAGTTGTTATAACTCAGGGGTTTACCTTGCACGAGTTCCGCGGTGGCCCAGCCTGACGATACGGTGCTCGTTTGATACCAGGCAGCCGCTTGGTGGGGATTTTCGCCATAGCGGAGTCGCTGCCGCTCAGTGCCCGTGAGCGTCCACCGGGGGGGCAAAGCCGGGCCGGCTTCGGCCTCGACTTCAGTGGCTGACAAATAATTGGCGATCGCCTGATCGTAGGTTGCCGTATGCCAAAAGGCTTGCCGAGCACAGGCTTGCCGCAGTTGAGGAGAAGCTTCGCCACCGTTTTCGGCCATTTGTGCCAAATATGTCGGATATTGACCGGGCTGACAAAGCACGGTGACGTAGGCGTGATTTTTGGCCGCCGCTCGCAGCAGGGTGGGGCCGCCAATATCAATTTGCTCGATCGCCTCGGGCAAAGCGACATCGGGCCGGGCGATCGTTTGTTCAAAGGGGTAGAGATTGACCACGACCAGATCAAAGGCCCGAATATCGTTGGCCGTCATTTCTTCGGCATCACTGGGCAGGGCCGGACGACCTAAAATGCCGCCATGAATGCGGGGATGGAGCGTTTTAACCCGACCGGCCAAAATTTCCGGTGACCCTGTATAGTCAGCCACTTTAGTGACCGGTAGACCGGCCTCGGCGATCGCTTTGGCGGTGCCGCCGCTGCTCACGATTTCAAAGTCAAAGGATTCCACCAGCGCTTTGGCTAGTTCGATCAGTCCCGTTTTGTCCGATACGCTCAGTAGTGCTAGCCGTGACATACCCTTGGTCTCCGTCTCGTGTAAATCTCAATATACCGGGGGAGTGAAGAGGACGGGAGTTTGGATGGTGGAATTTGGAGTGGGGAATTCGGAATTCGGAGTACCTGGCGGGAAGGGCAGAGCCCTACAGAGTTTTGAGTTCTTAATTCTCCATTCCACCTGCCGAATTCTGTCTTCTGCCTTCATCCGCTGGGTTAAGCGTTAAAATCATCTGCGGAAACGACACCGAGGTCAGCCTGTGAGTTTGAGCGCGATCGCCAAAACGACGAGTGAATCGGCAGATAAACTGCTGATCGGCTTACATGGCTGGGGGGCTAACGGGCAAGATCTAGCCGCACTGGCTAGCTATATGCCGATGCCGGGTGTCAAAATGCTGTTTCCCGATGCGCCGTTTCCCCATCCTCAAACACCGGAAGGGCGAATGTGGTACAGCTTTCCGACGGGGTATGACTTTCAGAGCGACCATGATTTTGAACAACAGGCTGATTTGCAGGAAAGTCGGCAGCTATTGAAAGAGTGGCTGCTGCAAATGGCTGAGGAAACCGGCATTCCGCCGGAGCGCACGCTGGTGGCCGGGTTTTCACAAGGGGGAGCCATGGCGATGGATGTGGGCCTGCAATTTCCCCTGGCTGGGGCACTGGTGCTGAGTGGATACAGCCATAGTGCGCCAGCACCGCACCCAGACCTCGGGCCATTACTCATGGTGCATGGTCGGCAAGATGCGGTGGTGCCGATTGCCAGAGCCCACCAATCGCGAGATGCTCTCACCGCGCAGGGCGTTGATGTGACCTATAAGGAATACAACATCGGGCATGAGATTTCGCCGGTCGTGCTGCAGGCGGTACTGATGTTTTCCCAGCGGGTAGCAGGCAAGGTTTAGCAGGCGAGGGCGTGATCGGCAATAGGCTCAGGGCTTTCCAGGAAAGCCGTTGGGTCACGATCAGCCCCGCTAGGGAATGGTAGAGAGTTGCTCTGAAAATAGCGCCAAGAACCCCGGTTTCTGTCGAAGAAAATCTGTGATGGACTGGTCATACCCAAGAAACCGAGGTTCTGAAAGCCTCTGTTCATCGTTTGGAGAATCGCATCCGCGTCATGAGCCATTGCTCAAAAGCGTCATGAGCCGTTGCTCAAAAATAGTTTCCCAATCTCCGAAGATTCAGCAAAGTCTAACCCTGACCGCAACCCCTATCGTTCCTGAGCAATTATGCCAAAAGTAATTGGGGTCACCCCCCACAGCCGATTGTCAGAGGGGTGACTTACCCTAAGAGAAGCATTCTGTAAATGTCCCGCTTTTGGGCATGCTCTAGACAGCCCCTGTTACCCGCCCCTGCAACCGTGACTCAAGAATTCCATCTCTCAATTACCTCGCTGGGCAGCGATCGCTACCTGATCCGTACGGAAGATGCCGCAGCTGGCGTACCCGTTGCCGAAGCTCAAGTTGACTGGCCCGTGGATGAGTGGCTACAGCTGGCGCAACCGGCGATGGATGATCCGCTCATGGGGTTGCTGCAGGGCACAGTGGATTTGAGCGATCGCCCAGCGGGCCTGCCTCAACTGGGCAGCAAACTTTACAATGCGCTGTTTCAAGATGAGGCGATTCGCGAAAGCTGGCTGCGGGCCCGGGGTATCGCCCAAAATCGCCACGAGGTGTTGCGCTTGCGGTTGGGGCTCAAAGAGAGTCGATTGCAGCGGCTGCCTTGGGAAGTGCTGCAGCACAGCGGTCAACCGCTGACCACCCGTCCGAACCTCACCTTTGCGCGGTACGCCGCCAACCCGATGGTAGAGCCCACTGCCAATGTCTCCCAGCGTCTCGAAGTGGGCACGTCGATTAAAGTACTGTTAGTTATCGCCGGCCCCAAAGACCAAGACCATCTGCAACTGTTGCAAGAAGCCGAGCACATTCGTGAGCTGTTTACGAGCCAGCCCGGTGAGACGGCTCCCGTATCCATTGACGTGCTGGATCAGCCCGATCGCGCTTTACTCACCCAAAAACTAGAGCAGGGCACCTATCAGGTGCTGCACTATGCGGGCCACAGCGACTTTGGCAAAAACGGCGGCGACTTGTCTTTGGTGAATCGGCAGACGGGCCTGACTGAGCGGCTGTCGGGCGATGATCTGGCGGGTTTATTGGTCAACAATCACGTGGCGCTGGCAGTGTTCAACTCCTGCCGCAGCGGCCCCCCCCCCCCCCAAAGAGGCAAAAAAAATAAGAGGAAAAAGAGGGGGAGGGGGCGCGGCGGGCGGGGGTGGAAACAAACAGCGCCCCCAGGAATGTGGACCAAAAACACGCC
>JBHJJI010000327.1:0-6889 GCA_050042805.1 Leptolyngbyaceae cyanobacterium | reverse complement strand
ATGATGGGGCGGGACTGCGATAGCCCCGAGACCACTCCCCTCAGCAGCGCAAAGCCCACAGCGGGGAACAGGCCCCAACGCACCACGTTGAGATAGCTTGTGGCGAGGGCAACCGTTTGGGGAGCTTGCCCCAACCCCAGCATCACGACATCCATGCGGCTCATGCCTACCATGGTGCCAGCGGCCAGCCCCAGCGTCAGCAGCAATCCTTGCTGCGTCACTTGCTCAATGCGCGTTTTTTGCCCGGCCCCGAAGCCCGCCGCGACGAGGGGGCTGACCCCCATCACTACGCCCGCTTGGACATTCAAAAACTCCTGAAAGGTATAGTATGCTAGCCCACCGTCGCCTATGGCTTCTCGCCCGATGTGACCCATCATGACGGTATCAACAAAACCAGTGGCGGCCTGAGAAATTTGAGCGCTAACCAGGGGAATGGCCAGCGTTAAGAGCGACTTGATTTCAGCTTGAGTGGAAGCAGCGGAGAGTGTTTTCATAAAAAAAATCGGCAATCGCACCGTGTAGTGAATGCCCTCAGCATTAGGACATTCGCGCGTCTCAGCGCTGACGCGAGTCATGCTCTAAGCCAGAACACTGCCTTAAACGATGCGGCCAAGGCAATCAATTAAAGACCGGTATTTCGTGATTTCAATTTAGACCAGCGCAAAATCAGAAGGCTGGTAAATTCTTCCGAAAACTACGACGATCTTCCGCTATTCAGTCAAAATCATGGCCGACAGACTTTAATCCAAGGATGCTGCCCTAATCACGACCGGAGAGTCGAGATCGCTCTTCCTCAGCTAAAAATTACGTCGCCAATTCGCAGAACCGTAGTCGATGGCGGCAAATCACCCGCAACGGCTCATCATTCGCCATCGACCCAGCCGTCCGGGGCATTTTCCGGGGCTGACCAAGTGTCTTCAGGATAGTTGAGGTAAGCCGCTGTGTTTGGCTGAGCTTCTTCCACCCAAATCTGCGTTCGCAATGGGCCATACTGCTGGCGTAGTAGCGCTTCGACCCGCTCACCGACAATGTGGGCAACACCCAAAAATTCGGGATGAATGGCGATGTGGAGGTCAATCCACACCTGACGACCCACTAGCCCACGCGAGCGAATGCGGACGCACCGCGTCACGCCTTCCGCCTGGGTGACGATGTGGGCCACCGCTTCTGGCGCGCTCGCCATCGGGCGCAATAGAGTCGGCAACTGGTCATGCAGCACCTGCCACAGGCTCCGCATGGCCAACACCGTTAGCACAAAGGCCAGAACGGGATCGATCCAGGTCTGTTGCTGCCAAATGGCAATGAGTCCGGCGATCGCCACCCCCGACAGCCAGGCATCTCCCAACACGTGCTGGGTATGCAGCATCAGTGCCAAGCTGCCCAACTCAGGACTGCGGTAATAGGCATAAACCGAGATCGCCAGCGTTAGCGCGATCGCCCCCACGATGAGATAAACCACAGGCCGCTCGATGACCACCTGCAGCGAATTTGGCTGTCCCGAGACGGCATTCACCGCCTGCTGCACCGCTGCAAAGATGAGATTGAGGCCAGTGAACCCCAGCAGCGACACGACAGCCAAGGTGCCCGCGACCTCGGCGCGGCCATGCCCCCACACTTCACGCCCCAAAGGTCGCTGAGCTGAGGCCACCGCCACCAAACTCAATACGGTGCTAAAGGCATCAATAAAGGTATGCAAGGCTTCGGCAAACAGCAGCAAAGAGCGCGTCGCCCAGCCTGCGATCACCTCAATGCCCAACACCAGTAAGGTGAGCCATAACCATGTAAGCAATAGGCGATAGCAATGACGGCGTTGACGGTCTACAGCAGCAATCACCGAGTAGTTGACTCCAGCATGTGCATAAGCTTCCTATTAAACCCTGTTGCCGCTCGACGACTGACCAAAACCATCCTCTTGTTACGCGCCTTAATGGCATCGTGATGGCTCTAACTCGCTAGCCCCAAAGTTGTGCCGCGACGATTTGACCCAATTTAGTTCCTATGAACTACAGAGAACTCGGTTCTCGTCGCAGAAGAGTTAGGTCGCTAAGATCGAAAAATGGCTTGCGGACTAATCTTGGACGATATCGCCTCAGAGTCATGTTTTGCAACTCCTGATTTGTCGTTCGCCCGATTCTGATGAACGCTTGTTTTCCCAAGAGATTCAGTTGCCGCTTTAGGGTAACGACTCTAGCTGGTTTAACGTCTCGGTTCACCCGTGGCAGACATCTCACGATACCTCGCTGCTCAACCGTAATCCATCGAGTGCCGCCGGACAGTTAGGCGGCGATCACAGTTAGCTCAGGCTATCCGTAACTGCTGAATATCCTGGATGGGGGGTGCCCCAAACAGACGGGAATATTCACGGCTGAACTGCGAGGGGCTTTCGTATCCCACCTGATAGGCGGCATAGGTCGCATCGGTGTCTTCAGTTAACATCAGGCGACGCGCTTCTAACAGCCGCAATTGTTTTTGATACTGCAGCGGGCTCATTGAGGTGACGGCTTTGAAATGACGATGGAAGGATGAGGCCGACATGTTAGCTTGCTCTGCCAACTCCTCGACCCGTAGCGATTGGGCAAAGTCAGCTTTGATCCGTTCGATCACGTCGGCAATACGCTGCATGTTGCTGCCGGAGGTGGCAATCTGACGAATTGCGCCCCCTTGTTCACCGGTGAACAGACGGTAGTAGATTTCGCGGATAATTATCGGCGCTAGAAAGGGAATATCCTGCGGCGTATCCAAAAGCTGAGTCAGTCTGAGGGCGCAATCAATCAGGGGCAGATCGACATCGCTGACGAACAACCCTCGACAGGAGCTTTCTTTTGCCCTTGTTCTAGGTGGAATCTGGGCAACCATGTCGGAGAGTTGGCGGGGGGATAATTTCAGCAAAAAGCCTAGGTATGGCTGGTCGGGCGTCGCCTCCACGATAAAGCCCCTGACGGGCAGTTCAACGGAAACCACCAGATATTGAGCGACACCATAGTGATAGGTCTCCTCACCGAGCAATAGCTGCTTTTTGCCCTGAACGATGATGGCAAGCGCCGGTTCATAAACGCTGCATATCATCGTGGAGGTATCGTCTCGCATGAACTCTAGTTGAGCGATCGCAGTTGAGTGAATTCCATTGCCCCTCCCATCCGTGTCCCGAGCTACCCGTGTCGCCAGTTCTGCGCAGCGACTCGCGATACTCCTGTCGGAGTGACGTTGTGCCATCGCATCGTAGTTAATCGTTTCAGTTTCCATGGTGGGTTTCGACGACTGCAATCGTTGCCTACGGGCTCATTATAGGGAAATAGTCTCTCAGTCCACCTCTGACTTGGGAGGATTAGGCAACGACCTGCCAGGTTTGGGTATTCAGCGCTAAGTTCTTCCGGCCTACGATAAAACCATGTCAAGCAAAGACTGAAAGGATAAGGCAATGACACAGAATACTCAAAAAATCGCATTAGTGACCGGATCGAGCCGAGGATTGGGTAAAAACACCGCATTGACGCTGGCCCAAAAAGGTGTCGATGTGATTGTGACATATCACAGCAGTGAGGCTGAAGCCAACAAAGTTGCCTCTGAAATTAGAGCAATGGGCCGCAAAGCGGTTGCCCTACAGCTGGATAGTGCTGATACCCAGACCTTTGATGGGTTTGTTGTACAGTTCAATCGAGTACTCCAGGATATCTGGCAAACGGAACAGTTTGATTTTCTGATTAACAATGCCGGAATCGGCATCAATAAGCCTTTTACTGAGACGACTGAAGAAGATTTTGACCGCTTAATGAATATTCAGCTAAAGGGCGTTTTCTTCCTAACGCAAAAACTGCTCCCGGTGATTAAAGATGGCGGACGAATCGTCAACATTTCAACGGGGCTGGCCAGATTTGCGCTACCAGGATTCTCCGCCTATGGCGCAATGAAGGGGGGAATAGAGGTACTGACCCGATACCTGGCGAAGGAACTGGGTGCAAGACAAATCGCCGTTAATACCATCGCTCCTGGCGCCATCGAAACAGATTTTGGCGGGGGTGCCGTCCGCGACAATAAAAACATGAATGACTTTATCGCCTCGCAAACAGCTTTAGGCCGCGTGGGTGTTCCCGATGATATTGGGGGTGCGATCGCATCTTTACTCTCTGAAGACAACCGCTGGATTAACGGCCAGAGGATTGAAGTCTCTGGCGGCATGTTTCTCTAAATTCAAGCAGAGCTACACAAGGGCACTTGAGCAAGAGCTTGAGAGAATCCACTACAGGCCGAGATGTTACTCCACAGATGGTCTTTATGGGGTTTGTTGAGAACGTCTAGATAACCCATAAATCAGCAGCTTACGAGACACAAAGGAATCAGCAACAAAACGTACCGATTCAACGTACACCGCATCTAAGTATATGGACGTAATTAAACGTAGTCCTGAGCTTCTGGAAGCCTTGAGATGCCGTTGTCAAGATGTTGATTAATTCTGTCTACCTACTTAGAACTTGGAGAAAAAGTAAAATGACTGATCAAACAAACCTCGGGGGCAGTTTCACGCTCCCAGGCACTTCACTGACCTTGAACCGCATGGGGTATGGTGCCATGCAGCTCGCCGGTCCAAATGTCTGGGGGCCACCACGCGATATCGATGCCGCCATTGCCGTTCTGCGCGAAGCTGTGGCGCTTGGCATTAATCACATTGACACCAGTGACTACTACGGCCCGCATGTCACCAACCAGATTACCCGGCGGGCACTTCACCCCTATCCAGAGGAATTGGTGATTGTCACTAAGG
Organism: Leptolyngbyaceae cyanobacterium; assembly: GCA_050042805.1. Classification (GTDB taxonomy): domain Bacteria; phylum Cyanobacteriota; class Cyanobacteriia; order Phormidesmidales; family Phormidesmidaceae; genus Halomicronema. Next base: position 2,130 of record JBHJJI010000327.1, on the reverse strand, counting down.
TTGGGGCTCGCCGGGGCGAGGACAAGTCGTGGCCTGTTGCCCTCTCGGCTGAGGAACTTACCACTGCCGTTCACGACAACCTGCGTAACCTGGGTCTTGAGGCGCTGGATGTCGTTAATCTTCGGGGCGGCGGTATCAGCGAACCGATCGCAGGTTCCATCGAAGAACCGCTCACTGTTCTGGTTGACCTTAAACGTCAGGGTCTTATTCGTGATATCGGCCTAAGCAACGTGACTGCCCATCAGTTCGCACAGGCTCAGTCGATTACCGAGATCGTCTGCGTCCAGAACTATTACAATTTGGCCCATCGAGATGACGATGCCCTGATTGACGAATTAGCGGCGAAAGGTATTGCTTATACTCCATTTTTCCCGCTAGGTGGGTTCACACCGCTGCAATCCTCAGCGTTGGAGGCGGCGGCGGCCTCGCTGGAGACGACACCCATGCAGGTCGCACTCGCCTGGCTTCTACAGCGCTCTCCGAATATCTTACTAATTCCCGGCACATCGTCCGTGGCTCACCTCCGCGAGAACCTCAAAGCCGCAACCCTACAGCTACCGCAGCAGACAGTTGCCGATCTGAACAAGATTGCTGATAAAGCCAATTCAAGGAGGAGGACTTAATTACTTTAAAGATGGAACGAGAGGTTTAACCGCCTACCACAGCCCTTGAGTACGCGAATACCAGCGCATCAAGACCTTCGCCAGCCGTTGGGGATGGTGGCGCACGGAGCCTAGGGCTGATTCTTCCATGACGTTGGCCAAAATGATGCGCCGCCCCGATACCAGCACCGTTTCACGATCGAGCAGCACCGGGGTCGCGCCGACCTGGGCATAGCGCTGCTGAGCAATCTCTGAGGGGGCGCGTCGCTGCACCAGTACGGCGTCAAAGAGCGGTTTCCCGCAGGCTTTGTCGATCGCCCGGATGTGGTCAGAGACGGCATACTGCAGCGTCTCGCCGGGTTCAGTCATCACGTTACAGACGTAAATGCGGGGCACCTTGCGGGCCGCGATCGCATCGGTAATTTCGGGTACCAGCAGGTTGGGAATGCTGCTGGTGTAAAGGCTGCCAGGGCCAAAAACAATGAAATCAGCCTCTTGGATCGCTTTGATGGCCCGTGGCAAGGCCGGGGGAGCTTCTGGGGTACAGCCCACATTGACGATACGGCCCGCCGCCGCTGGAATCTGGGATTCGCCTTCAATGCGGCGACCATCGCTCAGTTCTGCCCAGAGCCTGACATCACTCAGGGTCGCGGGCAATACCTGGCCGCGCACCGCCAAGACTTTTGAACTGGCCGCGATCGCCTGTTCCAGATCCCCCGTGACATCGTTCATCGCGGTCAAAAACAAGTTGCCAAAACTGTGGCCCACCAAGCCATCGCCCGCCTTAAAGCGATACTGAAACAGTTCTGTCAGCAGCTTTTCTTCATCGGCCAGCGCCGATAGACAGTTGCGGATGTCACCCGGTGGCAGCACCCCGTTCTCTCGCCGTAGCCGCCCCGACGAGCCGCCATCGTCCGCCACCGTGACAATCGCCGTAATGTTGTAGCTGTATTGTTTCAGCCCCCGTAATAGGTTGGAGAGTCCGGTGCCGCCGCCGATCACCACCACCTTAGGGCCGCGCGCCAGGCGGCGCTCCTGCATCAGCACGTCCACCAGTTCGGTTTCATTGCCCGGCAGCAACACTTCGGTAATGGCCCCTAGGGTACGGGTCTGCCCCCAAAGAATGAATAAAATGCCCAACAGCACCACCAACGGGCCACTGACATAGCTGGGCACCAGCGTGGTCAAAAATCGCAGCGTCGAACCCAAAAATTGCCCCGTGTAGAAGACAGGGGTAAGCTTGAGGGAACTTACCACCCCAAAGCCGACGACCAAAACGCCCCCCACGCTCAAAAACAACCAGCGTTTGCCCAACAGCCCCGGAGCGAGCCATATGACCATGCGGTGAACGCGGGCCGGTGGCTCCGGCGTTAGCCAGGGGGTTTCGTGGCGCAAACGCCGCAAAAGCTGGATAAACGATTTGTTGAGGGCGTTAAAGAACATTTCCTATAGGTCAGCTCTCATGAAGATTCAGCCGATGACGGGAATTAACCGGAAGAAACTGCGACGCATCATATCTCAAAGCCAG
>JBHJJI010000326.1:0-21144 GCA_050042805.1 Leptolyngbyaceae cyanobacterium | reverse complement strand
CATCCTGGTTTTGACGCGATGTTCTGTATTGCTAAGCTGATCGAGATGCTGACCATTCAAGAGCATACGCTGGGCCACATCTGGTCAGATTTGCCGCGCATTTCTCATCGGAGCCAAACCTTGCGTTGTCCCTGGACGGCGAAGGGCGCTTTAATGCGTCACCTGGTCGAAACTCACCCAGCGGAACAGTTAGAGTTGGTTGACGGCGTCAAAATTCTCGATCCGACTATCGATGGCTGGATTTTAGTGTTGCCAGATGCCGGGGAGCCGTTAGTCCACATCTACGCCAATAGCGAAAATCGCGACTGGGTCGATGAAAAACTCAACGAGTATCGGCAGCGAGTTGTAGCCTTTATTGAACAAGAGCAAGGTATTCACCAGTCTTATCAGGAGACCGCATCATGAATCACTGCATGCTAATGGCGGAGATTATTGCCGCGCCGCAACTGCGCTATACCCAAGACAACCAAACCGCGATCGCGGAGATGACGGTGGCTTTTCCGGGGCTGCGGGCTGAAGATGCCGCCCAACGGCTCAAGGTCATTGGCTGGGGCAACCTGGCGCAGGAAATTCAAGAGCAATATCACACCGGTGATCGCGTTTTACTGGAAGGGCGACTGTCCATCAATACGGTCGATCGCCCCGAAGGTTTCAAAGAAAAACAGGCGGAGATGACGGTTCAGCGAGTTCATCGTCTGTCTGACCTCAGCACTTTGAGCATTCCGCAACCGGCGGTGGCTCCTGCGACCGCTAACGCTCCTGCGGCCTCATCGGCAGTCGCCAGTGCTCCGCCGAGCGCGACCCCGGCCCCCGCCCCCAAGCCTGACGCCGAAGTCGATTACGACGACATTCCTTTTTAACAGTTGACGAGGCTCGATTTAGGAACTGAACAGTATTAGGTGTAGTCCTGACTAAACCGTCAAACATACCCGTGGAGGAACTCATAGGGTTCATCTTCCCAGCAGGGTTCGGGGTAAGCTCGGGCCAAATATCGGTGAATGTCTAAGGTAATCTCAGACAGGCGATCGCCGTCAAACATCTCCGCCAAAGCAGCACTGTCGCGGGCTCTCATCGGAGCGATCGGGCTGGCGTGGCTCACGCCGAGACTGGGCGAAGTCCGCTGCGTGCTTGAAATCAACGGAATCCCTGTATCCACTCGTTGCATGCCGTTCTGTGGAAGCGCTACGGGGTAGCTCAGAGGCTCAGAAGTCCCGGAGGCAGACCGCAACGACTGTGACTCAGACCTCCCGAATACTGACGGACTTGATGTAAAAAAGCTGTCGTCGGTGCCCGGCGAGATAAACCCTTCATCCATGAGACGTTTTGGTAGCTGCTCAACACAAACTGCTTGGCAAACGTCGGTATCGCCGAAGTTCCAAGGATTGACAACCCTGTGAGGTCGTTGATTTAAGCTGATTGCCAGGGGTGATCGCAAAATAACGATTCCGTATTTCCCGCTAGCAGCCCGCATCCATACTGAGCACCCATAGTCATTTATACTGTAACGCGCGATCGTGAATTTCAGGTTAATCCTTCATGACGCGGGCTCCCAAAGCTGAACATTCGAGTGCCGGTATGGGCCTAGGAGGCTGGGTTGAAGGGGCCTCTAGTTGCGGCTCTAAGCGCTCTCTAGATCTGGACTCCATCGATTTTAGCGCCATGCCCCAGGCGCGATCGCGCCAATCCAGACCCTGAAAATCGTCGGGTTTCATCTATCCAGCGATGTCCCAAATCCAGTTGATTCTCAATGCCTCGGGCATGCCTCCTCCTGTTCAGATACAAGATTCCCCATTGGGCTTCCCTGTCGATCTCCCGATCGCCTGAGGCGTTCTCTAGAATTCAGCGCATCAAGCTGATCCGTCCCCGATCAAGGTAGCGGGTGCCTGTAGCTGCAGCTGACATTGAAATACCTCAGCAAATGCCTCTTCTAAAACGCTCTGCACCTCAGAACGGGTTAGCTCGGGGCGAAACTGCACCAGACTACCCACCGGTTTGTCCTCAATGCCACAGGGGACAATGTGCTGAAAGCCTGATAGGTCAGGATTCACGTTGAGCGCAAAGCCATGCATGGTGATCCAGCGGCTGACCTTGATCCCAATGGCCGCTACCTTGTGCCCGTGAACCCAAACGCCTGTCAGCCCGACTAAGCGCTCGCCAGGAATATCGAAAACCGCAAGCGTGCGAATTACGACTTCTTCAAGCTGCCGTAAATACCAATGCAGATCGGGGCGATGGCGCCGCAAGTTGAGAATCGGGTAGCCCACAAGCTGCCCCGGACAGTGGTAAGTCACTTCTCCACCGCGCTCAATCTTCACCACTGGTGGCATTTGAGGTTGAGGCGCGAATTTGAGGAAGGTTTCATTTGATCCCTGACCGAGGGTGTATACGGCTGGATGCTCCAGCAACAACAAAGTGTCGGGGCGAGTGGGCTCTTGACGCAGCGCCTGCAGCAGGTCTTTTTGCCAGGCCCAAGCGGTGGCATAGGGAATCAGGCCCAAGCGGTACAAACGGCACGGCGGCGGGGCGATCACGGGCACATCAGTCCCGCTCAAGCGACTCATAGCAGATCCGCAGTCCTTCATGGAGAGAAAAATTCAAAAAAAGCAATCAAGAAATATCAACCGTTGCAAAGGATTCTGAAGGCAACTGTCGTCCAGAATACAAGGTGTTAGGGTGAAATCAGTAAGGAATATCGTACGGAGGAGACTCTATGAAGCTCGTGATTCAAGGTAAAAACATTGAGATCACAGATGCCATCCGCAGTTACGTCGACCAGAAAATTTCCAAGGCTGTTCATCATTTCGAACACCTGACTAACGAAGTAGACGTCAACTTATCAGTAGCTAAAAATGCTCGGATAACGCCTAAGCAAAGTGCTGAAGTCACACTCTACATCAACGGTGCCGTCGTCAGAGCTGAAGAAAGCAGCGAAAACCTATACGCCAGCATTGACCTGGTCGCTAATAAAATCACCCGTCAACTGCGGAAATACAAGGAGAAGCGACAAAATCGTAATTCTTCATCGGTGAAACCTAACGATGCATTAGTCACGACTGAAGATCCGACTGTCGATGTTTCCCAGGTATTAGCCAAGGCTCCGGTGCTGCCTGAGGCTGTCGTGCGAACCAAGTATTTCTCCATGCCGCCAATGACCGTTCACGACGCTCTAGAACAGCTTGAACTGGTCGATCACGACTTCTACATGTTCTTAAATGCCGAGACGGGTGAGATCAACGTTGCCTATGAGCGCAACCATGGCGGTTATGGGTTGCTGCAACCTCGACAAAATCACCAGGCGAATCATGAGGATAGTCGCCAGCGGACGGCATCGGCTGCTTAAAGTCTGTCTGCCGACGTGTTCATGTTGCTATTAAATGTCCCTCCTCCCCAAGCCAGGTCAGCCTGATACCTTGAGGGGGGAGGGTTTTTAATTGCGCAGAGTTTTGCCGGATGCTGTTTTTAGGTTTGCCCGGCTGCCAGTAGTTGATCTAACTGGCCCCGCTGATCCAGTCCATAGATGTCATCGCAGCCACCGAGATGCTGCCCATCGACAAAAATCTGAGGGACAGAGCGCTTGCCCTGGGTTCTTTCTGCCATTTGGTCTCGAGCGTCTTCGTCACCATCAATGCAATACTCGGTGTAGTCGACGTTTTTTTGGTCGAGCAGGGCTTTCGCTCTAATACAAAAAGGGCAGCGGCTCCAAGTATAAATTTCGATGTTGGGCGTTGCCATAAATTCACACCTCAATCAGCGTTTCAAATTTTCTGCTAATCATCCTAACCTCTGAGGCCCGATCAATCAGTCAGGCAGCTCACTTAATCAAACGCATCACGATTCTCTGAATGGGCGGTGGACGTTACTCACTGCGTCATCAACCGGCTCTAGATCGGTCACTGGTCATGGCAGATAGCCACGACTTCGTCACTATGACTCCAGAGTGCCTGCCGTCGTTAATCGTTATCTTGCCTTGTGCTCCGTCGCAATATCCGCTCCGTGAGGAACAGTGCTTAAATCATCCCCTCAGACCAGTCGCATTTTTGAGTCAAGGGAGAACTTTCTCGGCTGGCTCTGGGGTCCCCTGGCTTCAATTTTGAGGAACCCAGCGTCAGAAACTGTTGAATTGGGGAAGAGCAGGGGGCGATGTGTCAATCTCAAGAAAATCTTTATGCCATGTCTAATGGCCTTCTTGACGGTGAACTGTGGCGTCGCAAATTTGGTTGGGGGAATATGTTGGCAGGTTGAGCAAGTCCGACTTTAGAGCTGCACTAGTCGTGACAGGGCTCACCAAAAAATGTGACGCAGCTTTGGCCGAGCTGCCTAACGTAGAGCCTTCGTGAAGTCAGGGCAAAATCAATTGAAATCGCTATGAGGCCAGGGGGTGATGCCCCCCTTCGTCGTAGGTTGATGCGCTACGCTGTGGCCTAAGAACAGCGATAACGCAGCGATATCGGCGGGCGGTTACTTCTTCAATGATTGAGGTCTGCCTGCCGGAGAATCCATGGGGGGTCGTTGAGAGGTCGTGGCATCACACGCTCTTAGCGATCGCCTACAGTAGGCACAGCTCATGCGGTTTTCCATCCGCTGGGAATTCATAGTTGTTGTCAAAGGTTTGCGATTCAGATTAGTCTGATGGGTAAACTCAGTGCATCTCCGCCCTTCAAAGTCGGCTTCTTCCCTGTCTAATGTGGATATGGATAAGGAATGTCATATCCGCGATGAGGAACAAAATTTCTGGGTGAACATCGATTGTTCAAGAAATATAGCTGGCTTTATTGAACATCGCGAGAATTTTCAAGCCTTGCAGCGTGTTGCTTGTTCTAGGTTGTTGATTGCTATATGAAAACGGGAACTCATGTTTGATCCCAAAGCATTGAGTGAATACGCTCTATCTAATATGGATTCTCCTGAAGAGGATATCCAGAATAGTTTGAACCTATTTCAAACGTTCAGACGACTGTATGAGCAAAACCCGGCATTGCTCAATGAGATTTTGAGCCTAGCCACGGTTGATAAGCAGATGCCCGTTCGTCCTGGAAATTTTTCTTATGTGCTAGGGCTGGTGACCGACAAACAGGCGCTGTTAATCACCAATGTTTCCGAAGATCGATCGCAAATCTTTTTGCAGCCTCAGCTCAAAAACCAAATCTGGACGTTTGGTCGCGACCCCAATCAATCCTCTTTGCCCATCCGCGATCGCCGTCTTTCGCGCTGTCATGCGGCCATTCGCTTTGACTCAGCCTGCGGTTTTATGCTCCATGATTTGGGGAGCACGAATGGCACGTACGTCAATGGCGTGCGTATTAGGCAAAGTCATATCTTGAAAGATGGCGATTTGATCCGCTTGGGCAGCATGAACTTTGGCTTTTTCACCGGTTCTGAGTTTCGGCGCGTGGGTTCACCATCGCCCGAAGTCGTTAGAGTGCTGAGTGAAAACACGATGCCACCGACGGCTCCGATGGACACGGTAGAGATGCCCAATATCGACGACCAAGATACACTCCCGGCGAATTTAGAGCAAACGCTGCGTTTCATGAATCAAACCGATTTGCTGCAAGACTAATCGGTGATGTGGCGCTGACAGTATTTGCTCAGGCCCGATGCGGCATGGCCAGACCAGCCCCGCTTCTGCCGCAAAATCTGTTTCAATAGCGATATTCCTCATCGCTATTGAAAAGTCATGGTAAATCGCCCCCGGCTTTGGTTGACTGGCTGCAGTTTGACGATCACGCTGCTATTGCCTCCCATGGCGATCGCTCAAAATACGTTGTTTGCGCCATTGCCGACTCGGTCGGTGCCCGTCGCCCCAGAACCGATAGAATCAGAGGCCACAGAGTCTAGCGCGACAGCCACTAACCCAACCCAGCCGGGCTCGACACCCGCCTCGATACCGTCAGAGTCACCGGTGGTATCGAATCTTGAGGCTGCTACAGACCTTGAGGCAGCGCCCAATGATGATGGGCGCTATGTCGTCAACATGCCTGTGACGCCTCAATTCGCCACCCGCACTACCCCAGTGGCAGGGGGGCTCTTGACCTGGAACCTGGCAATTGCTGAGCAAGCCGAGGGCATCTATGCCGTCGCCTATACCGACTTGCCCTTAGACCTGCTGGCATCGGGACAAACCATTGTGAGTGAGGGCCTACAAGATCGGCCCTTGCTAGAGGAGTTTGGCTGGCAGGCGATCTCCCAACCGGGGCAACCGATTAGCCAGGGTAATATTCGCGGGCTTGAGTTTTTGTATTTTGCAGACAGTCGTCTATCGGCACTGCGACTCTATTTGGCCAACCGCCGACTTTATGCCGTGATGGCCGTGTCACCAGAGCTGACTCAAGTCAGCCAGTTTATGGAGTCGTTTCGCCTTGACTCGCTCTGGCAATCCTTTGTCAGTGAGGCCGGTCGCTTTAGGGTCGATGTGACGATGGCTCCCGTGGTAACGACCCAATCTAGTGAATATCAGGGCGATCGCCTCGACTGGCAACAGTTCACTATCTACAATCTCATGGCCCCAGCCGATGCCTATCAAATTGCTTACACGGATTTGCCGGCGGGACTCGCCGCAGAGGCCGCGGAGGCCATGCTGAGCAATATTGCCACATCAATATTGGCAGATTTGGATGCTGAAGCGCTGGCTGGGTCGGCATCCACGATTGCATTGCAGCGCTATCCAGGTCGGGAATATACCGCCACGACTCCAGCGGGCAAGTCATATGTCTTGCGATTTTATTTGACTGATGAGCGCTTATATGGCGTTCTTGCCGGGAGCCAATCGTTAGAAAATCTTGACCATTTTCTGAGTTCTTTTCGCATCGATTGACGAATCCCATTTACCCTGAGGCAATCTGGCAAAGCGTGCATGGCTACGGGGAATGCTGGGAAATCCCAAACATTGGGTGAAAAATTGCGTCGCGGTATCGCGAGTCGCAGTTTGCTCTGGTCACCTCAGATGGCTGGAATCACCAACTGACCGGCTTTTCAATTCCGACTTCTGACCTCTACATGCCGACTTCTGCGATATTTCACCACAGCGTTTGGTAAACTCACAGTGACCTTTGCCCAGGATGTGACCCGATGACTCTCTTTCGTCACTATTCCCTGATGCTCATCGTGGGGACTGCGATCGCCTGTGCCATCCCAGTCGAGGCGGCTACTGCGCCGCGTTTGTCACAGCCAATGGCCGTTTCTGTCCCAGTGGCGGGCCTGTTTCACACCCTTGATGTGATCGAAGATGTGGATGACGTGTTGGATGGTGACTTTGGCGATATCGATCCGGTGCGCGACTTTACGGAAGATGTGGAAGATGCGGTTGATGATGTCAGCGACACAATAGACGATGTAACCGACTTCCATATCTACGAACCCTTTACGGATGTCGATGACCGGGTCGAAGATTTTGCCGACGATGTTGATGACACCATGCGTCATATTTCCAACGATGTCGAAGACTGGTTTGATTAATCTCAGCGTCGGTTCTCGACAGTCTGGCAGTTAAACAGACACCTGCCAGTTGTTGACCACGGCCATTAATTCATCGGGGGAATGAACCTGATAAGCATTGATGCCTAAGCGACGGGCCGCTTCAACGTTGCGCAGGCCATCATCAAAAAAGGCGATCGCTGCTGGAGCCACGTCAAGCTGGGCGACAACATGGTGAAAAATGGCCGCATCAGGTTTCATCAGGCCCAGCTTGTACGACAAAAACAGCTGATCAAACTGATCAAAAAAGTCGTAGCGATCGCGCAGCTTTTGATAATGGGCAGGGTTCGTATTAGACAATAGCGACAAATGATAGCTGTGCTTGAGCTGACCTAGAATTTCATTGCAGCTGGTCATGGGGGCCTGCACGAAGTTCAAAAACTCTTGCTGCACTTCTGCCGGAGTCGCCGTCAGGTCAAATTCTCGGATAAAATCCGTTGCAAATTCGTCAAAATTCGTGCGTCCTGATTCAAAATCCACTGGGGCACGAGCACTGATCCACAGGTGATGCAGCTCATCAATGGGGATCGAACGACCGAGTAAAGCACTCATGCGCTCTACCCACTCCAACTGCACCAGTACCCCGCCCATGTCAGCAATCAGATGCGTAATCACCAGTCCTTATGCTCCTGTTGTTTAACCCAAACTTAGCGGTCACTGTCAGTCACAGCAACACAGTCGGCGAGCGATCGTGTCCAGCGCTATTGCTCATTATCGGGCTACTTCAGGAGCGATCGGCCATATAGCAAGTCGCAGTTTGATCAAGTCACCCCCAATGCCTGAAATCACCATCAGATAAGCTTTTTAATTCTGACTTCCTACTTCTTCATGCCGTAGGGTCTTGCCATTCCCGAAGGGTATTCTGCTATGTCTGTTGAATCCGTGAACAGCCAAAGCCGGCATCTCGCTCGCTTGTCATTACGACAGATCGCCTTTGCCACCGTCTATAAAACCCTATCAGCCGAAGAAACTTGCATTTCCTCTGGCTGATGGGGTCGAAAACTCCAGTTCAGAGTTTTGTGATCAGGCGCGTTGTCTAACGAGCTGGGTTTGCTAGTCCTGAGGTCGTAGCGGTATGGGCTCTGAGAAAAAGTATTCCTGACTGACCGTCTTAGACTGCGGTCAGTTTTGGTCGGTCCATACCGTTGCCCTGAAGTCCTGGCAACCGCAGCGCTGCCCTTAGACCAAGGTGCCTCCGTCGATCTTACGCACGGCCACCACGGCAGGACGCGGAGCTGCGTTCGGCTGTTTGCCAGGCCAGTTCGAGCCGAGGGGCACGTTGCGCTCCTGCGTAAAGGGCTGACCGTCAGTCGTCTTCATCGCAAACTTGCGGGTTTCAAATGCCCCGCTTGTGCGAATACCGTGGGTTTCGCCCGGATGCTGCGCTGCCAAGAACAGCGTGGACTGATCTTGCGTGATAAATGGCCCGCACATTTCACATTCCATCGGGCCATAGGCAAACATCAAGGCCTCACCCGCATTCGGCCCAGAGGTTGGGATGAACCACACGGAGTTGTTGCCAAACAGGCCCCGCAGGTCGGACTGACTCACAGCGCTGCCGTCTTCCTCTATGCGGCTGGGGACGGCTCGGTTATGCTTGCTGGTCGACATATCAGTCACCATCCACAGGTGACCATTGCCGTCAATCTCTAAGTTATCGGGGTTAGAGAACCCGAGACCGCCCTCAGCCGGTTCCCCGCCGAGACCCATCATTTCCCAGCTGAAGGTCATCGCGGCGGGGTCATTGTCAGATTCTTGGAGCTTCATGATCCAGCCGTGCTCGTAGGGCGTTTCGCCGTTTGGCCCCTGAAAGATATCGTTGTGAGGGCCACCGTCGCCCCCCGGCCCTCCAGAGGTAAAGGCGATAAAGAGCGTGCCATCAGCTGCCACGTCGGTATCTTCGGGACGGGCGGTATTGGTGGCTCCGGCAGCGTTGGCGGCAAAGTGAGCGTCGATCAAGATAGCGCCCTGCATTTCTTCAGCCGAGCCTGCGTACAGATCCCCGAGGGTGCTGTACTGCTGCGCGAAAGCCTGCATGTCAGCGTCTGATTCGATCTTGACCATGCCCCCATCAGGCCGGTTGGGCATCGTGATCATGCCCCCCGCCACTTGACTGGGCATGTCAGGGGCAACCGGGGTCTCTGCGTTGAGCGGAATCCATGTGCCTGTGCCATCGGCGTTGAACTTGGCGGCATACAGCATGCCATCAGCGAACAGTTCAGAGTTGGCTTTGCTGGTCGGATTTGTGACGGTGCTAGCGCTGACAAATTTGTAGAGGTGACCGCCGCGGCGATCGCAGCCGGAATACACGGCCATTTTGCGATTTTCCACCGCCCGGACGGCCACGGCTTCATGACGGAAGCGGCCCAACCAAGTGTGCTTGACGCCGTAATCGCTGGGGTTTGCTGGGTCAACCTCCACCATCCAGCCATACTTGTTGCCGGCATAGCCAAAGCCGCTCCCCAACCCGTCAAAACCATCGGCGCTCACCACAAAAGGCTTTGCATCAATAGGTAGCGAGGTGCCATCGCTGTAAACCGGTTCAGGCACATAGTTTTGAAAGTTTTCTTCGGCGCTCATGACAGTGCCCCAAGGAGTGGTGCCCCCAGCACAATTATTGAAGGTGCCAATAATTTTGTCGCTGAGATCGTCAATATAGCCCTGGCCTGAGGCTTTGGTGAGCACAGCGAGCGCTGGCCCCGTGGCGGTAAGATAGCGACCGTCTGTCAGCCCCGAGATGCCCGAAATTCGGCGATCGCCCTCCGAGAAGATCCGCTCCCAAGCGCCTGATTCGTTGCGGCGAATGGCAATGACGCCAATGCCCACATCCGTCAGCGCCTCTTTGCCCAGCTCCAGCAGTTGCGCTTTGAGGCGATCTCTATCCGGTAGCGCCGCCACATCAATTCCTGCGTCACCCGCTGTTTCAATCGCGGCTTGGATGTCCTCTAGCGGCAGGTTGCGGCCTATCACCTCTGGATAGGATGCCATCCAGGTGGCTTCGCTGATGTATTCGAAGTTGATGGTCAAATAGCCTTCGCCCGGTGCCGTTTCGACAAACGAGAGATAATCGTTGTTATACCCAAATCGAGAATCACCTAAGGTGTCACCCCACGCACCAATCACATCGTAGGTGTAGCCCGAGGGCAGCACTAAATCATCGCGGACAGCATATTGGCCAAACTGTTGGGCTTGCTTATTCTGTGGGACGCCCCCACTTAAAACCGGCATGGGTCCTTGAACGGGCTCAAAGGGCAGTGAACTGGCTAGCGCTGGTGACCCTTGAAAAAGATCTGCAACCGGTTCTCCTGATCGACCTAAAGGCCCCAAGGCACTTGCCCCAGCGGTCGCTCCCATAAACATCAAAAACTGCCTGCGATTAAAACCCATGGTGTTCTCAATTCTCTCTCTTCAACATTTGGATTAGGGCTGCTGAAGCATTGATACGCTGGATTTTTGCCCGACCGCAAAGTTCAAGGGCTGAGGCAAAACTGGCCATCGCGTCAATCGCTCAGCAGCGATTGCTCAATGCTTGTCATGCCAGCGTTCAGAGACTTCTAAACGCTTATCAGTTGAAGACTCTATCGGTTGAAGGTTAATGCCAGGTAATTGGAACTTTATGACTGGGGTAATTTAGCGGATCCACGTGCTGGATGTAGTTGCGAGACACCGTCTCATGTCAGTTCTCAGCAATCGGACTCCCCTGCAATCTTTCAATGGCAGGGGAGCAGAGGGGCTGGGGGGCAGATTTGGAGTCTTGTTTCAGAGAAGCCGAATTCTGCTGTGTTGCTCAACGATCGCTCAACCCAACATCGCGATCGCCATTTGGAGCAACGTCTTGAAATACTGTTCCAGGAGAGTCGGAGAGTCCCATGGTGATGTGTCTGGGTGGCAGGCAGTTAAGGCACTGGGGTGGTGTCTAAAAGAGCGGCGATGATGGCCGTGGCCTGGTGGCCCCCAGCGGGAATCAGGCGGTGGGCTAGCACGTAGGGAGCCAGATGTTTGACGTCATCCGGGAGGGCATAATCGCGATCACTCAAAAACGCAAATGCCTGCACGGCGCGATAAAAGGCCACGCTGCCGCGCGGACTTGCCCCCAGCGTCACGTCGGGATGTTCGCGGGTGGCTCGCACCAGCGACAAGATGTACTGCTTCACCGACGCTTCGATGCGCACCTGGGCACACTGCGCCTGAATCATGGCCACCTCTTCGGGCGTGATGCAGGGCTGCAAGTCTTGCGATCTAGTGGCGGTGACTAATCGCTCCAGCATTTGCGATTCTTCTGACTCAGAGGGGTAGCCCAGGGTGAATGACAGGGCAAAGCGATCCATCTGCGCTTCCGGCAGCGGAAACGTGCCCTGATATTCCACTGGATTTTGAGTCGCAATGACAAAAAAGGGCGTTGGTACTGGGCGCGAAACGCCGTCCAAAGTCATCTGGTGTTCTTCCATCACCTCAAGCAGGGCGGACTGGGTGCGCGGGGTCGCGCGGTTGATTTCATCGGCTAGCAGCACATGGGCAAAGATTGGCCCTGGCATGAACTGAAACTCGCCACTGCTGGGATTCCAAATATTGGTGCCGGTGATGTCAGCGGGTAATAGGTCGGGGGTACACTGCACACGCCGAAAGGTACCGTCGATGCAGCGAGCGAGCGACTTGGCCAACAGCGTTTTACCAACCCCCGGCACATCTTCTAACAGGGCATGCCCACCCGAAAAGAGCGCCACCAGGACCAGCCTGATGGCGTTTTCTTTACCCACAACAGTTTTGCCGAGGTTTTCTATCAGCTGGTGTACACGATCGCCCATATCCTGGTTCCTTGGGGTGTATGGCCCTATGATGCCCCGCCATCCGTAGAATTGCCCACTTACAAAACCGCTGCCGCTGCCTCGCAATCGGCCTGAATCTGGGCTTTGAGGCGATCGAGGGAATCAAAGCGCTGCTCCGGTCGGAGGAAGCCTTTGAGCGCTACGGTCAGGGTCTGGCCATAGAGGTTGCCCTGCCAGCCGAGCAGATGCACTTCAATGGCTTGGTGTTGGCCATCGACGGTGGGGCGCACGCCCAGATTCATAACGCCGGGGAGTCCCTGTCCTGGTGCGGTTCCCGGCACATCATAAACCAACACACTGTAGACGCCCGTGCGAGGCAAAAATTTCTCGGGGGGAAGCTGCAGATTCGCTGTGGGGAACCCGAGGGTGCGCCCCAACTGTTGCCCTTTGACCACCTGACCAATTAAACGATAGGGGCGTCCCAGCAGCTGCTCTACTGGCTCGATATCGCCGGTGCACAGGGCTTGGCGAATGCGGGAGCTGCTAATGCGATCGCCTGCCGATTGAGCGAGATCGACCACCGTGACGCGGGTGCCGTGTCGAGTCGCTAGCCGTTCTAAGAGCGTCACGGTGCCCGCTCGTTGATGACCAAACCGAAAGTCTGACCCGACGCTGATGTGTTGGGCCTGCAGGCGCTCAAGTAAAACTTTTTCGACAAAAACTTCGGGTGGCAGATTAGCGAGCTCGGCGTTAAAGGGGAGGAGTAGCAGTTGGCGAATGCCGAGCTGCTTCATCAGCGCCGCTTTTTCGGCTAAGGGGGTGAGCCAGGGGCGAACTTTGCCGGTAAAGAATTCTTGGGGGTGGGGGTAAAACGTCACCACCGTGGGAATCGGAGAAGGTGCCCCCAACGGCAGTTCAGCCGGGGGCGAAGCGGGCTGAAAGTCGCAAGGCTCTAGTAGGAGCGGGCAGCGATCGCTATAGCCCTGCAGTGATGTAAAGACCAAGGGGGGCGTCTCGGGTGCGATCGGCGCAGGGAACGGTTCAGTTGTCGCGGCCACAATGGGACGGATAACGGTCTGATGGCCCAAGTGCACGCCATCAAAGTTCCCCAGGGCAATGTCCGTTGGGGTGTGAGCCGTTGACAATGAAGACGTGATCCACACGTTTACATTTTGACACAATTCGGGGCAGACGCCAGCAGCCTTGGGTCAGCAGGCATCAAAATCACGCTGAAAAGCACGTTGATGCAGGTTTAATCATGGCCGCCGTCCCACACGGCGATCGCGCGGCCTAGGCTAAACCACAATCGCTGGTTCAGGGGCCGACATCAGAGCAATGACCATGCCCTCTTTGGCCACCACGCTGTTGGGAAACTGCTCTGCCGTATCCTGAGCGACTTCATCCATAAAGTCGTCATTGTGCAGCGGGTCATGGTGAAAAATGACCAGCTGCTTGACGTTGGCTGCTTTGGCAATTTTGACTGCCTCTTGCCAGGTCGAATGGCCCCAGCCGACCTTGCTCGATTTTTCGTTGTGGTATTCGTTATCGGTATAGGTGGAGTCGTAAATCATAACGTCGGCATCGCGCGACAGCCACAGCACGTTCTCATCCAACCGGTCGGGAAAATGTTCGGTGTCGGTGATATAAGCAGCCGTTTTACCGTTCCAACTGACCCGATAGCCGACGGCTTCACCGGGGTGGTTGAGTAATGTGTTTTCGACTTTGACATCGCCAACCTTGACGGTTTCGCCGACATCAATGTCGCAAAATTTCATGTCGGCTCCCATGATCTGCAGCGGCACTGGGAAGTTGGGGTGCAGCATCTGGTCGTTGAGGCGCTGCTCAATGGTAGAGCCGTTGGGGGCGATCGCCCCGTAGATATTGATTTTGTTGCCGGGCACAAAGGCGGGCACAAAGAACGGAAACCCTTGAATGTGATCCCAATGGGAATGCGTAAAGAACATCGTGGCATCCATCGGCATCTCGGACAGCAATTTCAAGCCCAGCTCGCGCAGCCCCGTGCCGCCGTCAAAGACCAATAAGTTACCGCCGACGCGCATCTCAATGCAAGACGTGTTGCCGCCGTAGCGAACAGTATGGGAGCCAGGGCAGGCAATGCTACCTCGAACACCCCAGAAGCGAATCAAAAACTGGTTCTCTGTATCAGACATGAGTGTGCTGCTGCAAAATTGGCAAGTCGCTACGGAATATGCCCCGACGCTGACGATGAATATCCTTAATGGTATTGAAAATATTAAAAACTAGCTTGTTCAAAGTGTTGCCCCAACATAATTCTATCTACTGTGTTTGTGGTGAATCTTTACAAAGTCTCAAAAACCAGGAGCCTAGATTCTGGTAACTCTTATGATTTCACCTCCGGGCTGGGCTGATCAGGATGATGCTTGGGGCGATCGCACTGAGATTGCCACGATTGCAGCTGACCAATATCCAACGGGGAGGTGAGGTTGTAGTGCAGCGGAGTCATGGTGATGAGATTTTGACGGATGGCAACCACATCGGTGGGCACGTCCTCTAAGCTATCAAACTCCGATAATCGCTGCAGTTGTTCTGACAGCAGCTGATAACTATCTTCCTGGTGAGTCACCGCTTCTAAGACTTCTCCGGCGAGCCAGTAGTAGGTTTTGCCGCGCGGGTCAATGCGTTTTTCAAACAGATCGATGTAGCGGCGCACCCCTTGACGGGCAATGACGCTGCCCTGAATGTCGGTGGCGGCCACAGCGGGAATGTTGATGTTGAGCAACAGCGGCTGGTGCAAGGGCTGGCGCGTCAGGCTGTTGAGCAGCGTTTGGGCAAACTGGGCGGCGGGTTGGAAGTGGTCTGAGGTAAAGCTATTGAGACTCAACGCGATCGAGGGAATGCCCTCGAGCAGCCCTTCCATTGCCGCTGAGACCGTGCCGGAATATAAGACGTCGGTGCCCAAATTAGCGCCGTGGTTGATACCCGACAGCACCATGTCAGGCGGCCCGTCTAAAATTGCCCCGAGCGCCAGCTTGACACAATCCGCTGGGGTGCCGGAACAGGCCCAGGCTTCTACCGTCGGGTGAAAAACCCCTGCGACCGCCTCGGCGCGAATGGGCTTATGGAGAGTCAGGCCATGGCCCGTAGCTGAGCGCTCGCGATCGGGGCAGACGACTGTCACCTGGTGACCAGCGGCGGCCAGGGTGTCGGCCAAGGTGCGAATGCCCGTGGCGAAGACACCGTCATCGTTGCTAATGAGCAGTTTCATAAAATTTCGGTTAGGCCACTGTGAAGAAGCGCAGTCAGAGTCGATTATCCCATCTCGGCCACTATTGCCGACTCTGGGGCTGCTTTGAGGGTGCCCATTTACTGCCTTTACGCTTCGCGATCGCGGCTCCCATAGATTAAAGTAAGGGTGTTCTCACCCTGATTTTCCGTTGTGGGGAAGGTCTCGCACCGGTTGCCCCTGAGGTTAAACCAAAGCTGCGATTTGCCACCTGTTTTTTAAGAGAACACACTGTCGCCAAATCCTCGCCTCGCCCTTCCTATCGCCATCATTGAAATTTTCTGGTATGCCTGAACTCTCGACTGATTTAGAATCTGAGCTGCAATCTCTACAAGCCGCTGGTGTGGACGCGATCGCCCAGGCGACAGACCTGGAAGCCTTGGAAAAAATTCGCCTGGATTATCTCGGTAAGAAGGGGAAAGTTTCTAAGGTTTTGGGCGGCATGGGCAAGCTACCCGCCGCCGATCGCCCCCGCATTGGCGCGTTAGCCAATCAGGTCAAAGAGGCGATTCAAACCCGGTTAGAAGCGGGTAAGGCCGACTTTCAACAGGCGGCTATTAACGCCCAGTTAGCGGCAGAAACCCTGGATGTGACCATGCCGGGCGTTTTCACCGCTCAGGGCCGGGTGCACCCGATCAATAGCATCATTGACCAAATCACCGAAATCTTTGTCGGCCTCGGCTACACCGTAGCGGGCGGGCCAGAAATTGAGTCCGACTATTACAACTTTGAGGCGCTCAACTTTTTGCCCGACCACCCGGCTCGAGACATGCAGGATACGCTCTATCTGCCCAATGGTGCCCTCCTGCGTACCCACACCTCCAACGTGCAAATTCGCTATATGAAAGAGCACGAGCCGCCCTGTCGGGTGTTAGCAGCGGGTCGCTGCTACCGGCGCGATACGGTAGATGCGACCCACGCTGCGGTGTTTCATCAGATTGAATTTTTCGCGATCGATAAGGGTATTACCTTTACCGATCTACGGGGCACGATTCGGGCGTTTATTGACGCTTTGTTCGGCGATATTCCCATTCGCTTTCGGCCCAGTTTTTTCCCATTCACGGAGCCTTCTGCCGAGGGCGATGTTGAGTGGAATGGCCAATGGCTAGAAGTGCTGGGCTGCGGCATGATTGACCCCAATGTCATGACTGCCGTCGGCTATGACCCGGAGGTATACACCGGCTTTGCTGCTGGCCTGGGAGTCGAGCGCCTAGCGATGGTGCAGCACGAAATCGACGATATTCGTCGGCTTTACAGCAGTGACTTGCGGTTCTTGCAGCAGTTTTAACGCTCTCCCAATGCTCAATCTTTCAGTGTTGTCATGTTGGCAGGTTGTCACTGAGGCCAGAGCACCCTGGACAGTGCTCTTTCGCGATCGCGTCACGGCTTCGACGCGGATGGCGTTTGTTCGACAATGATCGTGACCGCTGCTTGCAGATTATCCACAATAAAGTCAGGCTTGTAGGCCGCTAGCCGATCGCGATCGCGAATACCGCTCAGCACCGCAATCATCGGCAAGCCGTGTGCCTTGGCGGCCTCAATATCAGCTTCTGTATCACCCACCATCCAAGTTTCTGACACGGGCGAGAGTTCGGCTAGCGCTTTGCCCACCAGACGCGTTTTCTCAATTACGTCATGGCTTTTAACATATTGATCGGGTAAGCAGTAGCGCACCTGAAGGGGAAAAAAATGCTCTAATGCATACTGTGACAGCGCAAACCCCAAGGCATATTGCCGCCGCATTGTCACCACCGCTAGATGCTCAGTTAGCGTCTGAATGCGCTGCAAAGCCTCAACCGCATGGGGAACGGGGCGATCGTATTTGAGGTAAGCACGATTGTGCACCATCTCTCGCCGCAGCAACGCAAATCGCCGCGCCTGATCATCGTGGAGCCCGGAGATACCGCCAATTTGGCGTTCTGGCACCTGCGCCCGTTTGAGTCGCCAAAACTCCCGTTTGGGTAGTTGAGTCACTTCCTGCCCCGGCTCGCGCGCGGCCTCAAGACAGTATTGATAAACTTGGTAATACCGCTCCGACACATCCATAATCGGACCGTCAAAATCGGTGAAAATGCGCAACATGTTTAGCAAATAGCCTCAAAGCGGGAAGGGGTCAGCCAAGATCTCAACAGGCTGCGCCAATGAAGAATTATTAAGGAAGACTCTCGCTTATTTTGCCACTTCATCAGACCGCGCGGTTAGCGATTCGGCGGGTTGGGTAAAACTGGCAGCCATCGAGACCAGTGGCCATCGAGTCAGTCAACACCGTTGATTAAGCAACTGGACTAAAGAACCGAAAAACTTGACGCTCGATCACCCAGCGTGTTCGATTATCCCCCTTAACCGCGCGCACTTGGGCCCGATGAGGTGCTTTTGTCATAGACAGAACGATACAATTTACCCAGTAAAACCGAGTGAAAAATCATGTTTCGGAAGATATCCCTCGGGAATGTCCTGCTGACTGTCGGTGGCATTCTGACGGTTATTGGGTTTGTGGCTTACTTTCAAGATAATTCCACCCTCAACTTAGTGGGCTTTTTCTACGGTATTCCGGTGTTGTTGGGCGGACTGGCGTTGCGAGCCTCTGAACTAGAACCGGCCATCTATTCACAAGTAACGACGCCTGCAGTGGCTGCCCTGCGTGAACAACAAGCTACTCCCACCCAACAACAAGTGCGCATGGACGTCACGCGCTATCGCTACGGGCAAGACGCCCACCTGGATGAGGTGCTGGAACGGCTGGGGTTAGCGCCTTCAGACGAAGAGCGCCCTGAGCTAGTGGCCGTTCGCGAAGAAGACATTGACGGAGCTTATGCGCTAGTTCTGGAGTTTGAATCTGCTTTGATGCCAACCTCTAAATGGCTTGATAAGCAAGAAAAAATTGAAAAGTTCTTTGGCCCCAATATCCGCGCCGAGATTTGTGAATCGCAAGAGCACCGAGTTGATTTAGCGCTCATTGCCGTGGCGACCCCTGAGCCAGTGGAAGCGGCCTCTTGAGCGATCGCGTAGCCTGCGCTTTTTCACGAGAACCAGCCTCAATGTGACAAGTTTGGGATGCGTGGGCCTCTACATTGGGGCGCTGAACTTCACGACATCTCTAGGAGAGCCCATTTTCTGTCCGGGGTTGGCTACTGCCAACCCCGGTGATCGGGGACATGATTTTTGGGCAACTCCCCGAATAACGGTGAGGGGCGACGCACGACGTCATTAATTGCGTGTTTCTCAACCTTTTTTCTGGTGCTCACCCTGAATCTGCCGCCCCCTTCTCCTCAGTTGTGCAGGAGAGGCTGGGGGGTGCGCTGCGCTTTTTTGCTCGGTGGATTGTTGGGGAACGCAGCCTGACCAAAATGAGAGGCCTCCCATAGATTTTTGTGCTCAGTAGCTAACTTAGCTTTATTCACAAATCAAGAAAGCTACTGTGCAAGGAATTCGTGGCACCTAAAATCACGCCTCGCATGAAAAAAAGTTGTTGACCTGACAAAAATCTATGGACTCGACCGACGACGCTAATCTCCTAACCGAGGACAATGACAATATTCTTGCCAAGCTAGCGAAATCACCGCTATTCCTCGTTTCCCCCTTCTTCTTTTTAGGGACAGCGATGGTGGCGATGAAATTTATCATTCCCCACACGTCGCCGCTCTTTTTAGCAGCCTTTCGGTTGTTGCCAGCGGGGGCGCTGATCTTGATTTTGGCGGCGGTGTTGAAACTGCCACAGCCTAAAACTCTGACCGCTTGGTTGTGGATTGCACTGTTTGCCTTGGTGGATGGGGCCATGTTTCAGGGACTGCTGACGACCGGTTTAGTGAATACCGGAGCCGGCATTGGCGCTGTCTTGATTGATGCTCAGCCCTTGGTGGTGGCGATTTTGGCGCGCTTTTTCTTTGGCAACAAAATTGGTCTGTGGGGCTGGCTCGGGCTAGCGATCGGGATTGCGGGCATTTGTCTCTGTGGCCTCCCGGAGGAATGGATTTATACCCTGTTCCATGAAGGGATTCCCCTCGACAATCTATTGAACAGCGGGCAAGGGATCAGCTGGTCGCAGGTCGCCAACAGTGGTGAATTGTTAATGCTGCTGTCGGCGCTTTCGATGTCTTTTGGCACCATCATCGTGGGGTATGTCAAGCGCCATGCTGACCCGCTAGTGGCGACAGGGTGGCACATGATTCTGGGAGGACTCCCGCTGTTCGCACTGTCTCTTCTCTGGGAGACGGATCAAGTTGGCAACTTGCTGGCGGGAGATTGGGTGGGATTGTTTTACGCCACTGTGTTTGGCACAGCGCTGACCTATGGCATGTTCTTTTACCTAGCCGCCAATGGCAATATGACCAGCGTGAGTGCGCTCATTTTCTTGACGCCAGTGTTTGCGCTGCTGTTCAGTAGCGTTTTCTTAGGGGAGACACTGACGCAACTGCAATGGGGCGGTGTTGTGTTGACGCTCATTAGCGTGTACTTAGTCAATCAACGTCAGCAAATCAGTCAAGCTGTGACTAGCTGGATGCAACGTCTGGGGCTTAAGGTAAAAGATGAACAAGGGATACTGACCGGCAGCGAAATGATGTCTGGGTCGGCTAAGGCAGAGGTCGTTGGCACCGATGAGTAGCTCGACATCTGTTGAATAGCCTTTGCCGTAAGAATGTTTGACTTGGCCGGAAGCGATCGCGCTGTTAGGCACCTTAATGTACTTTTTTTGAGGAGAATACCGCTATGTTTCGTCGTTTTTTCGCTATTTTTGTCGTTCTGACCGTGGCATTTTTGACCCTAGTGGGAACTTCTGAGATTGCTTGGGCTGTTCAACAAGAGAGCTATACTCAGACGCAGCAATCGACTCAGACTGACCAAGGAGACTATAGCCAAAAACAAGGCGATTACAGTCAAAAGCAAGAAGATTACAGCTACTCCAATAATGAGGCTAATCAGAACTCATCGCAGTCGAGTCAAGCCTCTCAAAATGAAGATCAAAACCAGCAGCAAGCTTATCAATCCGAGCAAAATTAATCTACTGACTTGGGCCAGTGTCGCTTGCCCGGAGAGTTTGCTTAAAGCGTAGGGCTTTATTTCTGAATAAAAGCTGTATTAATCAATAGACAGGAGTGCTCTTCGAGTCACTCCTTTTTTTGTGGCAATACTATACTCTCTTCAGAAAATAGGAAGGCAGGCTTCTGCGATCGCCAAGCAAAATCAACGTAATTAGAATGATTATGATCAAAGAACTATAGATCATAGAAAATCCCCTTTAATTATGTAGATTCAATATCGGTAGATGGCCCAAACATGAATCCTAGGATTGATCTCGAAAGCGTTTTGCAATATAGGAATCTTCAAATGAAACGGTAAGCTGAATGACAGAGCGAAGTCGCCAATTCTCGGACAATACTATTAGCCAATTCCTGATAAGTGGGTCGCCCTAATGATCGTAGGGTGCATCATCGCTGAGCGTGACGCACCCAGACTAATCCAGGGTGTGTTGGGGCTGTCGCTACAACACACCCTACAGCATCGTTGAATTAGGGGTAGTCCTAAACAAGTAATGATGCCTGTAAAGAAGCATTGTAGTGATGAACAAACATCCAAATCGCTCCGATGTGATTTTCCAGCTTCTTGGAAAAAGAGAGCGCTTTTCTGACTAAACGTGAGACT
>JBHJJI010000325.1:0-10098 GCA_050042805.1 Leptolyngbyaceae cyanobacterium | reverse complement strand
GTAGCAATGACAGTCCGGCTTTTCGATGAGGGAAGCGGCCAGTCGATTTAAGACCACGGCGGCCAGGAGTCCACCGCCCAGGGTGCCTTCTACAGTGATGTAAGGAATATCAAGCTGCATGAGTTGGCGCTTCGCTGCTGGCGCATGGCTAAAGCCAATCGGCAAGCCAATGATTAGAGCGGGGCGATAGCGGTGCTGGGCGATCGCCTCACACAGCTTCATCAAGACCGACGGGGCATAGCCGACCACCCAGATATTGCCGTCAATCAACGGCATCAGCTGGGCTGACCAGTCGGTTGACTGCCAAAAGGTGTGTTCAGCCTCAGCCGCATCGTTGACATGGGGATTGTCGATCAGGGTCGTCCACTGACAGCCGAGATGGGCTAACCGGGTTTGATCAAGCGTATTGGTCACGGCAGGCACGTCGCTGACGACGGTGCAGCCTGCCTGCAAGGATTCACGGGCGGCTTTGATGGCATCTCGGCTAAATTTCACAAACGCGGCCAAGCTCACATCCCCGCAGGCAAGCACCAGGTGAGACAAAACATCCACCTCAATTTCGGGTCGCTGAGACAAATCGGGTAGCAAGCGTTGGAGCGCCTCTGAGAAATTTTCGGGATGGTCGGCGGTGGTGGCATCCAACTGTGCCCAGAGGGCTGCACTGATGGATTGGGCGGCTTGGGTTTCCGTGGCTAACAGCCGGAGCTGGGCGATCGCCGCCGCCTGCGTAGACTGACTGCCGCGATCACGCCCCAACAAACCCTCCAGCGCCATGGCCGTTTGCCGCAATTTAATCACCTGCTGCATCACAGTTTGATACTGCTGTTGAAACTGCGGCAGTAGCGCCTCCGGGCCTTGCGATGCGGCTGAGTCAGACAGCATGTGCTTGATATGGGTTAGCTGAAACCCCTGCTGTTTCAGGGCCACAATGCGCTGCAAACGCTGGACATCCGCCTCGCAGTAAAGCCGGTAGTTGCTAGTGGAACGCTCCGGCGACGGCAGCAGGCCAATCTGGTGATAGTGCCGCACCATGCGAGGCGTAATGCCTTGGCCGACGGCTTGGGTGAGTTGTTTGATCGTAAGCATGGACCTGACCCTGACATCAATATCAACGTTCCTCCACTTAGGCAGTGTTTACGCTGGCTGCAAGCTTTTTTCGAAGCGATCGCCGTCACTCGCCCATCTGGACTCGATACAACTCCGTGGTTCGAGGCGAGTCATTAGGAGAGACAGCCAAGAGTCCCTGGTTCGGTGATATGCCACCAAAGCTACCTTCGACTGTGGCGAGCGCTTTTCCATCGAGACTATATAAATGGGTTTGAATCAGCAGTGGGCCATTATCTAGCTGCTGAGACGAAGACGTGATGACGATTTCTGACTCCGGCCAGAACACTTCGAGCCTACCGATATACGTGGCTATTTCAATCCCGTCTAAAGTGTAGAGAACACTATTTTGGTCATCAGGGTTTTGCAGGTTGTAAGAACTGACAATTATCCCTTCACCATGGGGGCTAAATTCCCTAAAGGCCCCCGGCATAACGGCAATCTCAGTGCCATCGAGGGCGTAGATTCGGGTTTTACGGTCCTCAAATGATTGGGTGACAACTCGCTGACAATCGGGTGTTAAGGTGCGAAACAGACCTGTGTACGATGCTATTTCTTCACCGTCAAGACTCACTAGACGAGAAATATTTTCCACTTGGGAATGTAGAAAAATGGCTCGACCATCAGGTAGCGTTTCGGCGATATGTCCTGAATAGGTTGCCAGTTCGACGCCGTTGCGGTCAAACCAGCGCGTCTGCCCTGCTTCAGACACGAGGACGCTTTGGTAGTCCGGCATGGCTTCCCAACCTTCGATATCTCCTGGGAAAGAGGCTATCTCAACCCCATTCAGGTCATACAGGTAGTATCTGTTTGCAGTGATCGAATAGGTGACGATATCTCGCGGTCCCAATGTTAGACCAAAGTATTCGCCCTCAAGCACAGCGATTTCTTCTCCTGCAAGGTTGAATAACCGCGATCGCCCCTCGCCTTCATTCCAAATGCTCAACAGTTCGGTATCGGGTACAAATGTTGCCCTTCCTTCTGGAAAGCTCGCAATTTCTGTCCCCTCCAGCGTCATCAAGCGAGTTGTGTACGCCTCGGGCGCTGAACCAAATGAACCAGGCGACATTCGCACCATCATCTGACCATTTGGGGCAAACCAGATGCTGGTATCGATGAATGACAGCAACTCAGTACCATCGAAACTGAATAGGCGAGTCTGGTCGCCATCAAATTCATACGTCACTAATCCTTCGTCGTCTGGGGTAAAGCTCCTAAAACTACCGGGAAAACTGCCAGCAGGCTCAATCGAAAAAGTGCTTAAGGACTCTGCCTGAACCGCGTTCTCTAGCTCTAGCCGTGGCATAGCGAAACGGTCCATCCCAGCTTCGAACGAGGTGTTAATACCGCTTTGCCAGACAGCGATCAACAGGAATGATCCAGTTATAGAAAACCACCGAACTCTCACAAGCGAACCTCACTGCCGATGGAATACTGCTACTGAAATAACGCCCTTACCAATCACTGGGTGAGTTGCTGGATGGTGAGCATAATCTTGACCTTAACATCAATGTCAAGGTTTATGCTCAGTTATGACGTGATCCCGAGCCTAGAGACAGCATGGCGAGTTCCTTTTCCATTCCCCGATCACAGCCGTGGTGGCACTGGTGGCAAACATTTCCCGAAGCGATCGCGGCAGCCACCTGCGGCTTGCTGACGCTGTTGGGCTGGCTAACCTTAGGCAGCAATTGGGTCGGCGTGAGTGTCTGGATTTTGCTGGCGGCTTACGTAATTGGCGGCTTCGAGAGTGCCCGCGAAGGGCTGACGACGCTTTGGCAAGAGCGAGAACTGGATGTCGACCTGCTGATGATTGTGGCGGCAGTGGGGGCGGCGACTCTCGGTCTGTGGCAGCAGGAGTATTATCTACTGGTGGATGGTGCCGTACTGATTCTGATCTTTGCGATCAGCGGGGCGCTGGAAAGTATGGCGATGCAGCGCACAGAGCGGAATATCCGCAGTTTGATGCAGTTGACGCCGGATACCGCCACCACGATCTCCCAGGGGCAAGAGCGGCGGGTGCCCACGCCCCAGTTACAGGTGGGCGATCTCATTTTGATTAAACCGGGGGAACTGATTCCCACGGATGGCCTGGTTCAAGCAGGGCAGAGCGCGGTGAATCAAGCGCCGATCACCGGAGAATCGGTGCCGGTAGAGAAGGCCAGCGGCGATGAGGTATTTGCGGGCAGTATCAATGGCTATGGTGCGTTGACTGTCGAACTACATCGCCCCCCTGAGAGCAGCCTGATTCAACGGGTGATTCGCCTAGTGGAACAGGCTCAAACCACGGCCCCGCCCTCCCAACGGTTTTTGGAAACCTTTGAGCGGGGCTACGCCAAAATCATTGTGGCGGCGGCGCTGCTGCTGACCGTCTTGCCACCGCTGCTGTGGCAATGGAGCTGGGAAACGACGCTCTACCGCATGCTGGTTTTTCTCGTGGTGGCATCGCCCTGTGCCCTGATGGCGGCGATCATGCCGACGCTGCTGTCGGGGATTGCGCGCGGGGCGCGCCAGGGCATCTTATTCAAAGATGGGGCGCAGTTAGAAACGATCGGCCAAGTGCAGGCGATCGCCTTCGACAAAACTGGCACCCTGACCACCGGCATTCTCCATGTCAGTGAGCTGATTCCGGCTGCTGGTGTAGAGGCTGACCGAGTGCTCCAAGTGGCCGCCTCTTTAGAAACCTATTCCGAACATCCGATTGGGAAGGCTGTAGTACGGGCGGCGCAAAAGCAAGGCTTGCCGCTGCTGCCGCTCCAGGCGGTGCAGGCTGAAGTCGGTCAGGGCATTGCGGGCACGCTGGCCGGGGAGGCCGTGCGGTTGGGGAAACCGAGGTTCGTGATGGCGGACTCAACCGCCGCGATCTCTGCCACCACGGCGGCGCACGCCTGGCCGCCGCAAAGTCTACTCCCACCCCCGCTAATCCGGGCCAGTCACCAGCTGGAACAGGATGGCAAAACCGTCATTTGGGTGAGCCAACACCAGCAGGTTATGGGCCTCCTCGCCGTGGCCGATCAAGTGCGTCCGACCGCCGCTCATTTACTCAAAACCCTGCGCCAATTAGGCATCAACACCACAGTCATGCTCACAGGCGATAATGACGCCACGGCGCAAACCGTCGCCCAAGCCGTTGGGGTCGATACGGTCTACGCCAATCTCTTACCTGAAGACAAAGTGAGCGTGATTCAACAACTGCAGCAGCAATACCGCACCGTTGCCATGGTGGGCGATGGCATTAATGATGCCCCCGCCTTGGCGCAAGCTGCCGTGGGCATCGCCATGGGCGGTGCCGGTAGCGACGTCGCCTTAGAGACGGCTGACATTGTCCTGATGGGCGATCGCCTAGAAAAGCTAGAGCAAGCCATTTGCATCGGCCAGCGTTCCCAGCGCATCATCCGACAGAATATAGCGATCGCCCTGACCTCCATCGCGCTGTTGATGATCGCTAACTTTCTTGGTGAACTGACCCTCCCCGCCGGGGTGCTGGGCCATGAGGGATCGACGCTGTTGGTGACCTTGAACGGGTTGAGATTGCTGAGAGGATAAGCCGTTCGTGCCGATCGTCGGGTTTGCAGTGCCACCCCCCTACAGCAAACGTTTTCACAAATAGAATGTTATTTCCTTAAACTGGCAGCGACTCAATCTATGGCGTTGCTGAATCGAAGTATGGCTCTATCTGAGTTGCCAGTGATCTCGCCCCCTTTTCTTGTATGCCCGGAGGGCTTTAAGCCACCTTTCTTGAATGCCCGGAGGGCTATATTCTGGGGGACTTTGAGAAATCTGGCTCCCCCAGAATGGGTAGGGCTGATTCTCTGCAGGAACAAAAAGCAAACGAGAGGGGACGAGTGGTGCCTTGAGCGATGGGGATAGAGGGCTTAATTGCCGAGTTAAAGATGCTCAGTTAGCCGCTCCTGCTCAACGGGGGTCAGCCTTGATTTGGGGGCACCGCAGTGGCATTGAACATCGACTGCATTGGGTCAAAGATGTCGTTCAACAGGAGGATGCTTCGCTGATTCACGCCCCCCAACTGGCCAAGCTGATGGCCTTGCCGAACCTGGGCTCTCCGCCTTCCGCAAAGCCCGGCACCAGTCCCTCACCCAAGCCCTACGCTTGTTTCGCCATGACAGCCCAACATTAATTTCCTTTCTTTAGAGAATCAGCCCTACCTTGTTAAGGGGGTAGCCAAACCCTGACCAATATTCAAACAACAACTTATGTATAAGCGGTAGCCCTTGTCAGGGCTACCGCAACCTGTGTATAAAGGACACGGCTTAAAGGGGAGGCGGATCGATTGTCCCGTAAAGCTCGGGCAGATCCCGCGACGGCGGCAGGGTCTTAGCGTCACGGGTTTCGATAAACCCGGTGTAATAAGCACCCGTTTCAATCTCTAATGACCCCGCAATCACATCGCCTTCGAGGCGGGCCGTGCGGCTGAGGGTGAGCTTGCCCTTGGCAACTACCCGCGCCTTCAAAACGCCATGCACCACAATGTTGTTGGCTTGCACCTCGGGGCCTTCCACCAAGCCCGTCGATGAAATCTCTAAATCGCCTTGAACATCAACGGTACCGTGCACAATGCCATCGACTCGTAGCATCCCTTCGGCATGGAGGATGCCTTCAAATTCTGTCTTTTGGCTGAGATACGTTAGCAGGGGAGCTGATTTGCGCCTGAACATACAAAATACTTGCCTAATCCAACGCTGTTACGAGAACCGGTTGATACACAGCCTTAAAATACTACTTTTTCTGTCTCTACGATGTGACCCCAGCGATCATTGCTTGACTCACATCTATGACAGAGCAGCTGGCTGGCAGATTCTATCTTTGGGTTTTTGACGTCCCCATCCCTCAAAAGTGTCAGAGCACTGTCGAGTCCCAATCAAGCTGAATCAATATGCGGAGAGTTCCCATTAGACGATGCTGTTGAGCACTGTCTCGAAGCATCAGGATTACGGCCTCGCCGCTGGCGGTAGCTGCTCCGATAGAAAGTCCACTAACAATTGCACCTTAGTCGAAAGATGCCGATTGACCGGATAGAGCACGCACACCGAAATCGACAGACCCATGTAAGTCGGCATGAGCTGCTGTAGGCGTCCGGCCTGGAGATCATCCTGCACAATGAACTTGGGCAACAGCGTGATGCCTAAACCCTGGACGGCGGCCGCCTGCAAAACATCGCCATTGTTGGCACAGAGCGGCCCGCTAACGCTGATGCGGTGCTCGCCATCAGGCCCCACCAGCAGCCACTGATTATCAGTCGCCAGGTGTCCATAGGCCAAACAAGGATAGTGGGCCAAGTCAGCAGGTACCTGGGGCGTTCCTCGTTCGGTTAAGTAGTGCGGGGCGGCACACAAAATCACGGGAGCTGGCAACAGCTCCTGCACAATCAAGCTGGCCGATGCGAGGGGCTTGGCAATGCGAACGGTTAGATCAAACCCCTCATCAATGGGATCGATGAAGCGATCGCTGAGGCTCAGCTCGACATGTAGATCCGGATACCGCTGCAAAAATTGAGCGATGACGGGGGCCAGATACCGAGTACCAAAAGTCATTGGCGCATTGATTCGCAGCTGGCCCTTGGGTTCTGTTTGTAAATGAGACACGGCGAGTTCGGCTTCTTCCAGGTCGGCCAAAATCGCCACACACCGTTCATAAAAGGCTAGGCCAGTGGGGGTTGGGGTGACTTTGCGGGTCGTGCGCTGCAGCAGCTGCACGGTGAGCGCATCTTCTAGATTCATCACTAGCTTGTTGACCGCCGATCGCGATAGCCCGATCTGACGTGAGGCCGCCGCGAATCCCCCCGCGTCAACCACGGCAACAAAGGCCCGCATGCTTTCAAATTTATCCATCGTATTGTCGCGAAAAAAGAGACAAGCCGTCTATTAAATTGGGTATTGTCTTTTATTGTAATTCAATCCATAATAACGCCATCGGAAATATTCCGAATTCCGACGCCACCCAAGGAGGTGTTCCATGATTACAGTTCGTTCCGGTAGCGATCGCGGCAAAGCCAACTTTGGCTGGTTAGATAGTCGCCACACCTTTTCCTTTGGCAACTATTACGATCCTACTCACATGGGCTTTGGCACCCTGCGGGTCATCAATGAAGATAAGGTGACCCCGGCACAAGGCTTTTCGACCCACGGTCATCGCGATATGGAAATCATTTCCTACGTGTTGTCAGGCGAACTTGCCCACAAAGACAATATCGGCAATGGCTCCATCATTCGCCCCGGTGACGTGCAGCGGATGTCGGCGGGCACCGGCATTTTGCACAGTGAGTACAACGCTTCCGACACTGACCCCGTGCATTTTTTGCAAATCTGGGTGCTGCCCGAGCAAACCGGCATTGAGCCCAGCTATGAGCAAACCTATTTTGCCCCGGATGAGAAGCAAGGCCGCCTGCGGTTAGTGGGGTCTCGCGATGGCCGTGAGGGCTCGGTCACGATTCACCAAGACCTCAACCTCTATGCCACTAACCTGAATGCTCAAGCGACCGTCACCCACTCGCTTACCCCTGGTCGCGTGATCTGGGTGCATGTCGCGCGCGGCGCGGTTAATCTCAACGGTCATGCCCTAACGGCGGGTGATGGCGCGGCGATCGCGGACGAAGCGACGCTCACGCTGACTGGCACCAGCGACGACAGCGAAGTGCTGGTGTTTGATATGGCTGCTTAACCTGCGTTCGTTAAACTGCCACTGGCCATATCAGATGTTCTAGCGGGCCAGCCGTGCGATCGCGTTTGCCGCGATCGCTATAGCGCTAAAAGTTTGGGGGCGAGGTGACAGCCTCTCCCCCATGTTTCCGGGGCGATCGCCCACTGACACTTAGAGGAGAATCAAACACGATGGATAACCCCAACATTGCGGCTAAGCAGCCCAAAGTCATGGAGCTAGAAGCCAAAGACTATTGGTATTGCACTTGCGGCAATTCAGACAATCAGCCCTTCTGCAATGGAGCTCACCAAGGCACTGGCTTCACCCCGCTCAAGTTCACCATTGAGGAGAAACAGCAAGTCGCTCTATGTCAGTGCAAACAGACTGGCAATGCTCCATTTTGTGATGGTTCCCACGCCAAACTATAGGCGCGATCGCTAATGAATTCGCTCTGATAGGTAGGAGATTTCCTAGAAAGAATATACCGGTACTGTCAGGGCGGGTTTAACGAGAAACCTTGATTTCATAGAGATCAAGCATCTACAAAACCCACCCCTACGGGTATCGTCTTTACTGAAAATCTCCTTAGGCTGAGAGAAAAGTCCCCCTGTGGTAACGAATACTCAATTCCTGACCTGTCAGGCATCACCATTCTGCGGCAGGAGACAACTGCGCACCTTAGACGGGGTTGTCCCGATCCCCAAAATCATTCGATCAATCTAGCTCCCTCGCCCCCCAGCTCCCCTGCGTTTTCCCGCTGCATCCAGAAGTTCATCACTGAAGCTGGGTCCAAATATTCTGTCAGGTTCTACCCTTGTCGTCCCATCTCTAGCAGTCGAGTGGCGATCGCCGCATCCACCGGCATTACCGAAAGCCGGTTGCCGCGCTTGACGACCAATAGTTCCTCGGGGCTAAAGGTCGCCTTTAAAGCATCGAGGGTGATTGACTGTGGAAACGTCTCACCGTAGCCCACTTTAACGGTGCGCCAGCGAGGATTCTCCGGCTCTGATTTGGGGTCGTAGTATTTGTTGGCTGAGTCAAACTGGGTCGGGTCAACAATATCCGCTTCAATGATGGTCATCAAACCCACAATGCCCGGTGGCTTCGTGTTGGAGTGATAAAAGAAGGCCTGGTCGCCCACGGCCATCTCGCGCAAAAAGTTGCGCGCCTGATAATTGCGCACACCATCCCAAATTTCTTCAGGGTCTTTCGCCAAATCAGCAATGCTGTAGACGTCAGGTTCAGACTTCATGAGCCAATATCGCATCGGATGTGAGGGCCTCTAATAAGGATTGCTGAGTGGGGTTGGCAGGCGTCAAGCTCACCTGACGGCCCGTCGGCTGTTGATAGGTCAGGCAAATTTTGAGCGGCTCTGGCGGCAAAAACCGCAGACGCTCCGCCCACTCAATCGCCATAATCCCCGGCGCGTATTCTATCCCTTCCCAGTAGCTTTCTAAAAATAAGCCGTCGGTATCGGCCGCCGTGAGCCGATAGAGATCGACATGGTAGAGGGGTGCACGACCCTCCAGATACTCATTGATCAGCGTAAACGTCGGGCTGTCAATTTCTTCCGTAATCCCCAGACCCGCGCCCAGCCCCTTCGTTAGTGTGGTTTTACCACTGCCCAAGTCCCCTTCTAACAACAGCACGGTGCCGACTGGCAAGCGCTGTCCCAGCCAGTGGCCTAGGGCAAAGGTGGTGCGATCGCTTGGTAAGGTCAGCGTTGTGGGCACAGATCAACACAATCAAGGTGGGTGGGAAATATCGATGATATAGCAGAGGTCGGAATGAAGAAGTCGGAAGTCGGAATTAAAAAGCCTGTCAGTTGCTAATTTCCGCCATCTGGGGTGACCTAACCAAACTGCGGCTCGCTATACAAAACCAGTAGAGAAGCTACCAAGCTGTTTCTCACCCGCTCTCCCCCTTTCACTTAGAGCAAGCCATCAAAATCAATGGGCAAGTATCTCTACTCATAAATCGCAGTATTCAGCAGGGGCTGATACCAGTTCTCAGTGATCGGACTCCCGATGCAATCTTGAAAACGCAGGGGAGCCAAGCGGCAGGGGAGCCAGATCTGTAGCCTTATTTCAGAGAATCGGTATGACTGAAGCTGCCATTGCATTTTCGGCATTGAGTATCGGCTTTTGAGCAAGCACTAAGGATCGGAAATTTTAATGATGTGCCAGGTTTTCTCCTCTCGGGAGCTATCCGTTATACAAAAGTTGCTGTATCGCTTATCTGGGAAAGGTTGTGCAGATCGGCTGTGGTCGTCCTTCAATCTGTAGAACCTCACCTAGCCTCTCCTTACTAAGGAGAGGAACCGGAGATCCTGTCCCATTT
>JBHJJI010000324.1:0-8714 GCA_050042805.1 Leptolyngbyaceae cyanobacterium | reverse complement strand
CTCTTGAGTATCGTTGAACTCGGCGAGATAGCCCACCTTGCCGCCCGACTCAGTTGGCACCGCGTTAAAGAAGGCCGTCTTGTCTGCCACGCGGGTCGCCTGCTGCATATTGTGCGTCACGATAACGATGGTGTACTTCTCGCGCAGCTCCATCATCAACTCCTCAATCTTGAGGGTCGAGATGGGGTCAAGGGCTGAGCAGGGTTCATCCATCAGCACCACTTCAGGCTCTACCGCAACGGCCCGCGCAATACAAAGCCGCTGCTGCTGACCACCCGAGAGCGAAAAGCCACTTTCCTGCAGCTTATCTTTCACTTCATCCCACAGCACCGCGCGCTTGAGCGATCGCTCGACAATGGCATCCATCTCATCGGTGTCGCCTTTAAAACCATTGATGCGCGGCCCATAGGCAATGTTGTCGTAAATCGTTTTAGGAAACGGGTTCGGCCGCTGATACACCATGCCGATGCGACGTCGCACTTCCACCGGGTCAATGTCAGGGTCATAGAGATTTTGACCGTGGTACAGAATTTTGCCTGTGAGATGAAAGACCTCAATCAGGTCATTGAGTCGATTTAAGCAGCGCAAAATGGTGCTTTTACCACAGCCCGAAGGGCCAATGAAGGACGTGATCTGATTGCGCGGAATCTCCATCGACACGTCGCGCACGGCTTTGTAACTGCCGTAGTAGATGTCACAGTCTTCAATTTTAAAGACGGTACTCGTCTTAGTCTGATTAGTCTGAGCAACCACTTGTTCCACCATGAGAATTCACTCCCTGTATCACCTGTATCAAAGGTTCGCGTTAGTAGGTTTTTTGACGAGTCACTACCCGCGCAATGATGCTGGTCAATAAGACCAAAAGTACCAGAATCAAAGACCCGGCCCACGCCAACTCTTGTTGGGGCTCAAACGGCACAATCGCGAAGTTGTACACCAGCACCGACAACGTGGCAATCGGCTGCAGCACCCCGTTGGGCCAGAAGGAAGTATAGAGCGCGGTAAAAATCAGTGGAGCCGTCTCACCCGCAGCGCGGGCGATCGCCAGCGTCACCCCCGTCAAAATTGAGGGAATTGCGGCGGGCAACACAATTTGCAGCACCGTTTGATAGCGGGAAGATCCCACCCCAATTGAAGCCCATCGAATTTCTTGGGGAATGATGTTGAGCGCTTCGTCCGTGGTGCGAATGATCGTCGGCAGCATCAACACCGATAGCGCGACACCCCCCGCCACCGCCGAGTAGCCCGTCAGGCCCGTGCGCACCAGCAACGCATAAACAAACACGCCAGAAATAATCGAAGGCACGCCGCTCAACACGTTGGTGAAGAATCGCACCCATCGCGCCACTGGGCCGTCTTGACTAAATTCGGCAAGATACACCGCCGCCATGACACCAAAGGGCACTGAAATCACCGTGGCGATCGCCACCACAATCAGCGTGCCAATAATGGCGTTGGCAATGCCCCCCCCATCTAACCCTGGCGGTGGCGGCAGCTCGGTAAAGAGGGCCGGTGTCAGGCTACCGGCCCCCTGGATCGTCACAAACGCCAGCACCAACACCAGAGGAACCAGCGTGATGGCCACACAGAGCGCTGAGAGCGCCGTCATGATGATGTTAAAGATGTCGCGACGACGAGAAGAATCCTTGCGCAGGCCCTCTAGGGCGAGTGATTCCGTCGATGTTTCGCTAAAGCTCGTCATAGGTTTTGCTATCCACAGCAGCTACTCAAAAGGGCGTCGTTAGTTGTACTTAGCTTTAATGTTGTTCACAATCACCTGGGCCAAAATGTTGACCACTAAGGTCATAATCACCAGCACAAATGCGGCGTACATCAGGGCCGACACCTGCAGGCCCTTGGCTTCAGCGAACTGATTAGCCAGCAAAGAGGCAATGGTATTGCCCGGTTCGAGCAGCGACAAACTGATTTGGTTAGAGTTACCAATCACCATGGTGGCTGCCATCGTCTCACCCATCGCCCGGCCCAAAGCCAGCATGACGCCGCCGACAATCCCGGAGATCGCTGCTGGAATCAACACCCGAAAGATCGTGCCCCAACGCGTTGCCCCAATCCCCAATGAAGCCTGTCGCAGATCAGGCGGCAGCGACGCTAACGAATCTCGCGAAATCGCAATGATGATCGGCAAAATCATGATCGACAAAATCAGCGCCGCCGTGAGCATACTCGGCCCAATGAACTGCAGGCCGAATAGACCAAAGAACCACTTCATCGCGGGAATTAAGACAAAAATGCCCCACAGGCCATAGACCACACTGGGAATCGCCGCCAGCAGCTCAATCATGAATACCAGCACTGTGCGGATTTTGAGGGGGATAAAGTTTTCGCTGAGAAAGATGGCCACACCCACGCCCAAGGGAACGGCAATCAACAACGCGATAAACGAGCTCACCAGCGTCCCGTAGATCATCGGCAGTGCCCCATAGGCATCTTGTACCGGGTTCCAGGTACTCGCGCCAATAAACTGCAGGCCAAACTCGCGAATCGCGGGTATCGCTGCCATCAAAATAATGAAGGCGATCGCCAGCAGCAAAAGGCCGGTACCAATTGCAAAGGCGGTCGTCAGATTGACGAAAAAGCCGTCAAATCGCTTTTCTCCAGCCGTCCGACTACGGGTGTTGGGAACATCTGAGGCGGTCACAGTGCTATCTTCTCCTCGACAAACCAATACAAATCGCGGTGATTTAGCAAGCCGTCTGCTCGCTGCCAGGGCGAAGCCAGACTTTATCGACTTTCTGGAATCGCACCAACCATCAGCATGACAGCCAGCGCGATTCTCATCAAACAAAAAAGGGGGCAGCGCCCCCCTTTTGTCAAACTACTTATTCAACGGTGATTTCGTAGTCAGGGCTGATGCCATCAGCGGCAGCCGCGACCTTTTCGCGCACGCTGGGGGGCAGCGCCACATAGCCCAGCTCAGGAGAAATATCTTGGCCTTCGTTGAGACCGTACTCAACCATCACCTCAACCGCTTTCGCCTGCATGGGATCTTCATAGGTTTCGTACACCAACATCCAGGTGTAGGTGACGATGGGATAAGAGTTCTCACCCTCAGGGTCAGTGATGAAAGCGCGGAGGTTCTCAGGCAGCTCAACCGCATCCAAAGTTGCGGAAGCCGACTCACCAGTAGGCGTCACAAAGTTGCCCGAGGCATTTTCCAGCGCGGCGACCGCTAAGCCATTATTAGCAGCATAGCCATACTCAACGTAGCCGATGGCCCCTTCAGTTTGCTGAATTTGAGCGGTCACCCCCTCATTCCCTTTACCACCGATGAAGCTACCCGTGGTGGGCCACTCAACGGTTTTGCCTTCGCCAATTTGACTCTCAAAGTCAGGGCTGATAGCACTCAGGTGCTTGGTAAAGACGCCTGTCGTACCACTACCGTCAGAACGGTGCACCACCGTGATATCAGAATCGGGGAGGTCAGCGTCGGGGTTCGCCTCGACGATCGCCGGGTCGCTCCAGCTGGTGATGTTGCCGAGCAAGATGTTGGTGTAAACCTCACGGGGCAGGCTTAACTCATCCACACCGGGCAGATTGTAGGCCAACACAATGGCCCCAGCCGCCATCGGCAGCAAGATGGTGCCGTCTTCAACCGCAGCGATTTCCTCATCTTCCATGGCCACGTCGCTGGCCCCGAAGTTGACGGTTTCTGCCGTGAACTGCTCAACGCCAGCGCCACTGCCAACGGATTGATAGTTGACCTGGAGCTCAGGCACCTTTTTGTTGAGTTCAACAAACCAGTTCTGGTACAGCGGCGCGGGGAAAGAAGCGCCAGCACCCGTCAAAGAAACGTTGCTATCAAAGATTTTCTCACCAGCGGCCTCTTCTCCGGTTGCAGCCGTTTCGGTGCCTTCACCGGCATCGGTCGTGGTCGTACCACCGCCACAAGCCGCCAAGCCCACGACTAGGGCCAAAGCCGCCGCCTTTCTCAAATCAATCTGCGTAGCAAATTTCTGAAGCATAGCCAATTCCACTCTGTTCTTTTTGGTCAAAGTATATGAACGTTCGTTCGATGCTCCTGAGCAAGATAATCACCGCAAGAGATCACGCTCTACTGAATATCAAATCTCTGACTTTGTCAGCGGCTAGAGACCTAAACCTCAGCCACTATTAAAGCAGGATTCCAAAACAACTCAGGGATATCTATATCACACTGAGACGCTTCAAAGATACACCTAAAAAATTGAAGTCGGTAGATACCTTTATTTGAGATATAGCGTCTCAAAAATACTAGATTAGGGGGTCAGGGTAAAGAACAGATGAAGAAAAGATTAAGGCCTTAACTGAGGAGGGCAAAAACCCACCAGAGTATAGAGCCCGTCCCTCTAATCGGACATAAGAAATCGGCGACAATTGCTCAAAGCATCTCTAATTCGCACCCTTTTCGTTATACATGTAGCCCTCACCCCAGAGTTTGGAAATGTCTAGACATTTCCAAACTCTGGGCATTGCACAGAACGAGAAATCACTTTTAACTTCGAGAAAAACCTTGCTAAAATCAGCCGCAAAAATCGTAGCAGCATGAATCTTAAAGTATTGTTATTTGCACTTGCTGAAACATAAATTCTTTTGAGGATTCCGACTCACTCACGACTGACGTCTGGAATCATAATTGTGTCGATACTCAACCATCCGGTTTAAGACGATGAAGACTTCAAAAGGCTCGTTTTTTCTCGCATTGGTCGGTGCCGGAGTGACTGCCGTAGGCTGCTCTTCTTCCCCCAATTCCCTAAGTTCGGCAGACCAACCCATCACCATTGACGGCTCCAGCACGGTCTACCCGATTACGACCGCGATCGCCGAACAATATGCCACCACCGAATCCCCCGATGTCGCGATCGCCGTTTCGTTTTCGGGCACCGGCGATGGCTTCGAAAAGTTCTGCGCCGGTGAAACGATGATCAATAATGCCTCTCGCCCCATCAGCAACGAGGAGATGCAGGCCTGCGGCGATGCCAAAATCCGCTACTTTGAACTCCCTGTTGCCTTCGACGCCATCACAGTTGTCGTTCACCCAGAAAATACTTGGGCTGAAGACATCACCGTTGAAGAACTCAAAACGGCCTGGGCCGAATCGGGTCAGCGCGACGTCACCAATTGGCAAGATATTCGCAGCAGTTGGCCCAGCGAACCGATCGCACTCTACGGCCCCGGCACCGCCTCCGGCACCTACGATTACTTTTCAGAAGTAATTTTGGGCGAAGACACCCCCAGTCGCAGCGACTATATCGCCAGTGAAGATGACGAACTGCTGGCTCAAGGTGTCTAAGCGAATCCCAATGCCATGGGGTATTTTGGCTTTGCCTACTTTGAAGCCCATGAAGGCAATCTCCACGCTCTAGCGGTCGACGGGGTTACCCCAACCCAAGAAACGGTTGAGAACGGCGAATATCAGCCCCTGTCGCGCCCCCTGTTTATCTATGTCAATGCGCAAGCGGCGCAGGAGCATCCGGCTCTGCAAGCATTCGTGCAGTTTTACCTAGAGAATGCCCCCACAACCGTCGAAACGGTCGGCTACGTGCCTCTGCCGCAAGCGGGTTACGAAGTGGCCCTTACCCAGTTTTATCGTGGCAAGGTGGGCACCGTCTTTGATGGGCAAATGCAGCCCGGTTTGACC
This sequence comes from Leptolyngbyaceae cyanobacterium, assembly GCA_050042805.1. GTDB lineage: Bacteria > Cyanobacteriota > Cyanobacteriia > Phormidesmidales > Phormidesmidaceae > Halomicronema. The sequence goes on along the minus strand of JBHJJI010000324.1, from coordinate 3,076 downwards.
ATCGGTGAGCTGTTGAGCCGCCGCGCCGAGTTTTAAGGGAATTTCCCAAAAGTAGCGTTCTGTTCGCAGGGGTTTGGCGATGCCAAACCCTTACCGAAAGCGGTTCTTGGGAGTATTTGAGCACAGACCGCCCAGGGTCAAAACTCAATATTGTCCGGCGTGCGCGGAAACGGAATCACATCGCGGATGTTGGTCATCCCCGTCATAAATTGAATCAGTCGCTCAAACCCTAAGCCAAACCCCGCGTGGGGCACTGTGCCATAGCGTCGCAAATCGAGATACCACCAGTAGGCATCCAGCGGTAAACCGGCCTCACCGATGCGTGTTTCTAGCACATCTAGGCGTTCCTCTCGCTGCGAGCCGCCAATGATCTCGCCAACCTTGGGCGCAAGCACATCCATCGCCGCCACGGTTTTTTGGTCGTCATTCAGACGCATATAAAAGGCCTTGATCGCCGCTGGGTAATCCGTCACGATTACCGGTTTTTGGAAAAGTTCTTCCGCCAGATATCGTTCATGCTCTGACTGCAGGTCAATGCCCCATTCCACTGGAAATTCAAATTGCTTGTCCGCTTTCAACAATTGGTCTACCGCTTCGGTATAGGTGATGCGGGCAAATTCGTTATTAATAATGTTGTCTGCCGTCGCCAGCACCGAGTCATCAATGCGCTGGTTAAAGAAGGCCATGTCGTCTTCGCACTGATCTAGCACCGCCTGAAAGAGGTATTTGAGAAACTCTTCGGCCAAATCCATATTGCCGAGCAGATCACAAAAGGCCATCTCGGGCTCAATCATCCAAAACTCCGCCAGGTGACGGGAGGTATTGGAATTTTCGGCGCGAAAGGTGGGACCAAAGGTGTAGACGTTGGTGAACGCCATCGCCATGATTTCAGCTTCGAGCTGACCGCTCACGGTCAAATACGCCGGTTTGCCAAAGAAGTCTTGGGCCACGTCAACCGCCTGATTATCGACCAGCGGCGGCTGGTTCAGGTTCAGATTCGTGACGGTGAACATTTCCCCCGCGCCTTCACAGTCACTCGCCGTCAAGATGGGCGTATTGACCCACATAAACCCGCGATCGCGAAAAAACTGATGCACTGCCTGAGCCGCCACGTTGCGCACGCGAAACACCGCCCCGAGCGTATTGGTGCGCGATCGCAGATGCCCCAGCGTGCGCAAAAACTCAAAGCTGTGGCGTTTCTTTTGCAGCGGGTAGGTTTCGTCCGCACCGCCAAAGACGGTAATTTGCTCCGCCTTGACCTCAATGCGTTGCCCCTTAGCAGGCGATTCGACCACGGTGCCGGCAATCTCGACGGAAGCACCGGTGGAGAGTTGCGCCATGATGGCGTCATAATCGGCCAAGTCGGCATCGGCCACAATCTGCAGACCGCCCATGCAAGAGCCATCGTTGACGTTAATAAAGCAGAGGGATTTTTGGGCTCTTTTGGTGCGCACCCAACCCTGCAGAGTGACCGAGTCGCCCGGCTGACCCGATTTGAGCAGATTAGCAATACGTATAGCAGCCATGTCGATAAAACAAACAACGTGTGGAAAGGCAGAAAAGCAGTCTAGAGCTACGGTAGCGCAGTTGCTGAATCGGAAGAAACATCGCGATGTAAAGTATCCTCAGCAAGCCTGAGAACTGCATCGGTTTACCTGGCAGTTTTAACAGTCCTGCTGCAGCTGTAACTGCGCTTTCAGGGCAAAACTGGAATTCGACTACTCGAACTGCTTCCGACCAACAGTTTTGAGCATTTGTGCACACAGCACTCAACCACCGGAACAGGGCTCCATCAGCTCAATGCGGTTGCCAAAGGGGTCTGATACGTATACGCGGTGGTAGTTCTCTAGTGACTCATCATCGCTGACATCTATATCGTGCACTTTGAACCTCTCAATGAGGCTGGCTAAGTCGTCTACTAGCAGAGCTGGATGGGCTTTACGCGCTGAGCGAAAATCTTTCTCTACGCCCAGATGAATCTTCACCCATTCATTCTCGAACCAAGCGCCGCCGCGCTTTGCCAATTTGGGGAGCTTCGGCACCTCCGGGATGCCGAGCACATCAGAATAAAATGCACGAGCCACATCCTCTTCCCCCGGAGGCATTGCCAGCTGTACATGTTCAATACCCACTATTGCCATGGCATCACCGCAGTGCCTAACAGCATCAACAAACGATAAATCAGCGCCAAACTATCCCACCAGAGCCAAGGTTGTAGGCTGAGAAACCGTGAGTTGGGCTTGATTCTGACTGCGATCGCCCCCACCGTCTCTAAGCTCCGGCGATCGCCTTCAATACCCACCCCACAATGATGCCTACCCCTCCAAAGCGCACCGCTTGCCAAAAGGGCTCTCGCAGCGCTTGCCAATCAAACAGCTGACTTTCGAGCTGTAGCTCTAGCGCCTCTAGCCGGTGCTGTAAGTTGCCAATCTCTTGCGCACTGAGATCAGGCCTTTGCAGCTGCTGCTCGATTTGCTGCTGTTGCTGCAACAGGGCTCGCTGCTGCTCAAACCGCTGCCTCAAAACCACGATCGAGGTTTCTAACTGCGTCAGATCGGCATCAAACGTTTGCCAATCTTGATCAGAAGAGGAGGGAGAAAACGCTCCTAAAGTCGACGAGCGGGCACCCCGCAGTTTGTGACGACCTAGACGCCTCAATCGGCGATTCATATGCACAATGGAAGATAACAGTAGCGCCCATCATAGCGGCATTCAATGCTCAACACCTATGAACACCCCCACCCCTAACGCGGTAACGCCCGAGCTCAGTGAACTAGAGCTAGCCCAAGCGATCGCTAACCGGCTCGCCATCAAACCCAACGATTGGCATCGCCTGAATCGCGATCGTAAAATTCGCGCCCAAGAACAAGCCGCCGCCGCCCTGGTGTACTTGCTCAAAGATCAACCCGAAGAAGCCCTAACCAGGCTACAGCAGGCGGTTGGCTGGCTCGATCAGAGCCTCACCGCGCCCCCTTGCCCCAGCCACGGGACTGCTAAGAAATCAGCGACCTAGGGATCGGCGCTTAAGCCACATCCCCAGAACAGACAATGGCCACCGGGGATGTGGCTTAAGCGC
>JBHJJI010000323.1:0-26884 GCA_050042805.1 Leptolyngbyaceae cyanobacterium | reverse complement strand
GCCATCCTCAACGTCAATGAACGCTTCAAACGTGAGGTCTCGCGTGACAGCCGGAATCATCATGGCACTTTCGGTCAGTCCGTAGTGGCGTCAGCCTATCAGCCCGTCTGAACACCTGAGCACATAAAGAAAGATCATAATCTGACGTCATTCTAGTCCACGCGTTTTAGCCCATGATTGCCGCAGCTCATCAAGGGTTGTGTTTTGGGTCGGCGCTTTCAGTAGACGCAGTAGACAGCGGTAGACGCTCGGTAGACACCCAGTCTACTGCCCAAAATCCTTTACCTATATGCTTTTCAAGCATTTCGGTAGACAAGTAGACACTTTCTAGAGGCTCCCCACAGACAAAACCTGTCTACTTGTCTACCGTTTCCCTAAAACCCATAACCATCAATACTTTCAGCGGTAGACACCCTGTCTACCGTTGCCGCCGATCTGTCTACCGCGTCTACCGTGGCCCGCCACTGCAACCGATTCCCCGCCCCACACGTCTCCCCATACCCCATCGCCTCCAACTCTCGAAAGCGCGATCGAATCACCTCCGCACTCGCCTTCCGCAAGCTGCGCTCATAATTGCGCACATCCTTCGCCCGTAGCCACCCTCGCACCCGCGACAGCTGAATCAGCTTCGTATAAACCGCCTCCAGCGCTCCGTCTACCGAGTCGCCTTCTGCATACAGCAGCTTCACCTGACCCATAAACCATCGCGCCAGCTTGATGGCTGCCCCCATCGTCTGAGCCGATATCTGCTCTGCCGGTAGACACCCGTCTACCGCTCCCTGCAAACAGTGCAGAATCAACGCTAGCCGCCCTGTGTGGCCCTGCATCTTTGAGTAAACTGCCTGCAAACCCTGGTGCGTTTCCGTTATCCGCAGGTGGTCCAACTGGTCATACCAATCGGCAAACAGCGCCTTCGCCTCTGCCGTCAATCGGTAGCGCTGGGGTGGATAGTCCTGTAACTGTCGGTACAGACCATAGAGCCTTGCCGAAAGGTCGTAGCGCACCGTCTGCCTGGGAAATGGCGCAGGCTGCAGCGGCAGCAAACACCACAGAAACCTGGCCCACTGTCCATTCGCGTCAGAGAAATCGCCCATCATCTCTCGCAAGATATCTGGCTGAATCGTGCCGGTAATGCTGAGACTGGTGCGAGGAATGCTGATGCGCATCCCACTGGCCCGGTCTACCTTCAGCCCCGAGCCATCAAACGCCGTCAGCAGTGACTCCTTGTCATTTCCCCGACCATTGCGGTACTGGTTCTGCCCCTTGAACAGGCCCGCCAACTCATCCGGCGTTACCAAAATGCCCCGCTCTGGCTGTTGGGATTGAATACGGGCGATCGCTTCCCGTGTGGCATCCGAGGTGTGATATTCCCTGGGCAACGGTTCCCGAGGCCGCATTCCCCTATCCTCTGCCTTGGCCTGCTCCCAGTCTCGCAGGTTCACCTCATACTCCGCAGCCGCGTACTCATAGTCCTGATCCGCCTCTGCCTGTAGCTTCAGGAGCGGCCCCAAAATCTGTCGCTGAAGGGGGCTCTTCTTACTGCCCGAGGGGGCCACCAGCCCCGTAAACAGAATCGGCGGTACAGAAAACCCCATCCCCGCGTCAATTTCCAATTCCGTCCCGACCCGCAGCAGGGAAGCCGCCACCGGCAACAGCGTCACCAGCATGGCCGCTGGCGTTGCTCCGATCCAAGCCGCGATATGCTCCAACGGTGCCGCCAAATCAGGGTGGAGATATTCACTCAACTGCAGCTGATAGTCACTAATCTTCAGGAGTTGCTGGATTTGAGCAGTGCGATCGCCTCGTTCCTCATCCTGTGCCAACTCCGCTTGAACCGGCTTGACCAAACTCCAGATATCTTTAGCGGCTAGCCCCGATTCTCGATGCCATTGCAAAACCTGTGCCGCCAATTCCAGCTCCGAATGCTCTGCCGCCAGATAGCTGCGCAACTGTCCTTTCAAAGTAGGCAAGTCCAATGATTTAAATGATTTAGCTGTTGCTGGGGAAGACGATCCAAGCTGTCGCCGCTCTCCCATCGCTGCTCGAATCTGCTCCGCCGTTGCGCCCTCGGCAATCCAATCCGCAATATCGAGCCCGCCATGTTTGGGCAGGTTGTGCCAGCGCAGGCTTTCAGGATAGGGATAGCACCACTGAGCCTTCGGATAATCCTGGGCAATCTCTTCCATGTGGGCAATACCGACCTGGTCGCGATCAGGGCACAGCACCAGGAGAGCCCCCTCCAAGTCTTGGGCATACTTGCCATAACTGCGATATTTCTTAGAGCCACCCAGTGTTGTCGTTGCCGGAATGCCAACATTCCACAACTCATCCGCGCAACTTTCCCCCTCCACCATCCAAATGGACTGGCCTGCGGCGATCGCTCGCCTCACTTCTTGGTAGCGATAAATCGGCACCTGCTTTCTGACTAACGGCGTGAGTCCCTTCACCCACCGCTGCCCATCCCAGTGATATTGAACAAAAAACTTGGTGCCGCCCCCGCGATCTACCCGCGTCACCTTCACCAGAGGCTGGCCCTGCCGCGTCGGATAAAAGAAGTCTTGCCGCTGTTGGGGACGAGCGGGCTGCTCTGCCTGGGTCAATTTGAAATATTGCCCCCACAGACCATCAGCGGTGGCCCCGCGATAGACATAGCCCTCAACACTGGTATCTTGGTCGATATGGGTGTGACAGAACACCACCTCATCATTCCAGCGGCAGTCTGGGTCCTTGGTGCGATCGCAAATCGGACAAGGGCGCGATCGCCCCGAGTAAATGTACTGTGCCATGATTAGCTCCTGATTCAAGGAGCCAGGCCATCATTATCAACCGGCGACTGGTTAATCTATGGCTGCGTCTAATGTAGACATTTTCAATGTCTTTGCTATAGTTGAAAACACCACTTCTAGAAGCAGGTTAATGACCTGAACGGTTCGGCTAAGACCGTTTCAAGGTATTGGTTGGCCTGACTCAGAAAATAAACAAAAAAGTCTGACACCCTTGCTAATCAATAGCTGGGGTGTTTTTTCATATGTCTCAGTACTGAGATCTCAAGCCGGTTTCTTCATCACAAGCTTGATGAACCATCGAGATGTTAAGGATAGTTTGACGGTTCTGAAATTATCGACGACGAGATCGCTGAGGAACTTTACGCTGATTGCTTAACAAACTGGCCTGATAGATCTCAATCGCCCGTTGATGAGCTGCCGGATCATGGCGATTATGAAGCCAATCTTTGATTAGCTCTAGGTTATAGCGGATGCAACGGCTATTCACCCGCACCCAGTGAACGCCCTCAATCAAAACTCCCTGCACTCGATAGCGCCTCAAGGTTGTACCGCTGAGCTTCAGCGACTGGATGGCTTCCTGCTTGCTGACAAACTGAACCATGGTTCATCCTTCCTCGTTTATATCTTTGAGGCCAAATCTCATGGGGAGGCAGGCCAAGTTTGCTCGCCACTACTTGCTCAATGCGACGCGATCGCTGTCGGGTAAGAGCATGGGAGACTGCCGAGGGACCAACATTGAGTTCTTTCGCGATGCTGGCCAACGTCCATCCCTGCTTCCGCAGAGCTGCTTTAATGTCTTCTACATGCACAGAATTCAAGCTCCATCACGATATCGATGAAGCTAGCAATAAATAAATTGCATGTCAAGCGTTATAATTTGCACTGTGATTAATGTAATCTTATGGCTAATCCTTTATCTGATGAGGCACAGACGGATACCACAGAAGTCGATCAGTTCCCAGGCCGTCTGAAGCAAGCCGTTGGCGACAAGAGTATTCGAGGCTTTGCGAGAGACTGCGGGTTTTCTGACACCGTGCTCCGACAGTATCTCAATGGTCAAAGTGAACCAACTCGCCCAGCACTGCTCGCCATAGCACGCACGGCTGATGTCAGCGTAGAGTGGCTGGCAACCGGTCAACCCCTTGGAGGGAATAAAGCTTCAGCCGAAAAATACATCTATAAAGCACCGCTGGCCTTTGAGACGGACTGGCTTCGGACAGAGTTTCCCAATTCTTATGAAAATTTGCTGCTTACTCAGGTGATGGATGAAAGTATGACACCAACCCTTCAGGAAGGAGGGTTAGTGCTAGTGGACACCAATGAACGAGATTTAGAAACCGTAAGCCACGGTATTTACTTGCTCAAGCTCAATGATCGGCTGCTAATCAAACGCTTGCAGTATGTAGCTGATAATACGCTTAGAGTACTCAGTGATCACCCCGCCTATGAAGCCTTCTCAATTGAATCTTCTGGGGCATCCGGTAGCCTCAGTCTGATGGGAAAAGTTGTCTGGTTCGGGCGCAAGCTATGCTGATATGCATTCTGGATGCTTATATTTCTGGTAGGCGAGGACGACTGTTAACACTGCCTGCATAATTGCGGTACAGCGTTTGCACATCGTGCCCTGTTAACTGAGCAACTTCCACCGGGTTCATGCCCTTATCCAAGGCATGAGAGATTAAGGCATGTCGGGTATTGTAAGGTCTTTGATAGTCAATACCTAACCTGGTGAGAATTTTCTGCCATCCTCGTTGGGCAAAGTTTTTTGCATCAATGGGAGCCCCTTTTGGCCCCTTGAAAACTAGCTCTTCAGGACCACTGTTGGTCTGTCTCAGATCCTGAAGCATGGCCTGCAATTTGGGTGTCAGCGTGATGTACCGGGCTCGATTTGTTTTGGTAGCTTTCTGTTTACCTTTGACTAAAGCCTCACCAATCCAAATGGTTGAGCAATCCTCAGAAATATGTTTCCAGCGTAGCCCCACGATTTCTCCCGTACGGCAGCCACTCCCAAAGCGGAACTCCACAAAATTGGTGTAGTGATGATAATAGCGATCTGTTCTAAATGCCTCGACGATTGATTTGATTTCTACCTCGGTAAAAGGCTTTGGCATCTGCTTAGGCGGAACCTTGATTCTCGCAGGCATGTCAACCCAAGGGTTGGCTTCAACTAAAGCCTGCTCAATAGCCCACTGCCAGCAAGCATTCAAAAGCCCCAAGCGTTCTCGAATAACCACTTTGGATAAGTTTTGGGCGTCGTACCAGCTAGTGAATTTTTCAGCCTCAGTGATGCTCACTTCAGTGGCTGAGCAGCCGTTAAAAAATCCCTCCAAATAGTTCAACAGTCCACGGTATTTGTCCAAAGTGGCCGAAGCGACTGTTTTTGCTTTGTGCTGGATGAATTTATTGAATAGGGCGGTGACACTTAGCTGATGGCGGTTGGGAAGCGGCAATTTATAGGCTCGAAGCGTTGGATCGAAATGCCCTGACATCATGTCGAGCTCGATTTGAGACGCTTTGGCCTCGGCCACTCTCCGATTCGTGACGGTATCAGGAAGACCGATAAACAGAAAGTAGCGTTTCCCCTGATAGCGCCAGCCTAGGCGCAATCGGTCTCGATCTGTGGTCACTGAGACGGTGCCCTTCTTAGCCCTAGCAGCCTTGGCCATAGCAGTAGCCCTATAAAGAGATTGGATCGAATGGATCGAGGGAATCTTTCGATCCATTTTCGATCCAAATTCTAACCAAAATGGCCAAAAGTGGCGTAACCGCTCCTAGCCTCAGGCACTCGAAAGAGCTCTGAATCACCTTATTGATGGGCAATACAACCCTTGATGCATATGACTTTAAGAGAATGGAGAATAGGAGATTCGAACTCCTGACCTCTGCGGTGCGATCGCAGCGCTCTACCAGCTGAGCTAATTCCCCTGATTTTACCGACTTTAAGGAGCGCTGCCATCGACCGCTGCGGTGCGAATGGCCTGCGGCCAGGCTACGTCTTTCCGACGGACTTCGTCAACGCCAACGCAGCGCTCTACCAGCTGAGCTAATTCCCCTAATTGAGTTGCTATCGTAGCAGAAACCTAGGACCGCTAAAAGACAGGGGGAATCAGCCGCATGCCCAATAGCCAACGCACTCTGGCCGACTGTACGTTATAAGACCTGTTGCCCCAGGTGCATCTAGAAAGTTTAGACCCGCACAACCCGGTCGTGGTGCATTGGCTGCCGACGCCTTGGCGATGCTTAGGGACTAGCAACTATGCCGCCGTGTTTAAACATCCTGACTACCCCGATCAGGTCGTCAAGGTTTATGCGCCAGGTCGACCGGGGATTGAAGATGAGAAAGAGGTGTATCGACGATTGGGAGAGCATCCAGCATTTTCCCGATGCGACGCCAGTGGAGACACTTTTTTAGTGCTGAAGCGGCTCCATGGGGTGACGTTGTATGACTGCCTGCATCGGGGCATAGCGATTCCACCTCAGGTTATCCGAGACATTGATGCCGCGTTGGACTATGCTCGCCGTCGAGGTCTGTTTCCCCATGATGTGCATGGTCGCAATGTGATGATGGATGAGGGCCACGGGTTGGTTGTAGACATCTCAGATTTCTTAAAAGCAACGCCCTGCCGGGCTTGGACCGATGTCAAGCGGGCCTATCAATGGATCTATCGCCCACTCATTTTGCCGTTGCGTCTACGGATGCCCTATTTTTTGCTGGATGATGTGCGGGCGGGGTATCGACTGTTTCGACGCTGCTGGCCTCGCGACCACCGAGCGGTTCCAGTACTGGCAGGCAGAACCCAGCATGCTGATCACGAGCCATAACGGGTCAGGGGCAGACATTCCTATCCAAGCTCTGCGCCAGCACCGGACTTTGATATTCCTCTATGTTATTTATTTGGCAAATGACGCACCTGAAAAATATAAAATAAAGTTATGAATAAATTCTAGGATCGGCATTTTACAAATGATGTTTTCCTGAGCAATCATAGATTCAAGCTTATCGACTATCCAATCAGGATAGATAGCACTCATGGTTGCCCTGACTAATTCGCTCCAAGCCGATCGCGCCTCTGGCCGATTGACCTTGCAAACCGCCACGATCGCCCGAGATTCCACTGCCATTCGCTGCCTCGATTGGGATCGAGACCGTTTTGACATTGAATTCGAGCTGCAAAATGGCACGACGTACAATTCATTTCTGATTCGGGGTGAGAAAACTGCCCTGGTCGATACCTCCCACGGCAAATTTGAATCGCTCTATTTCAACTGCCTGGAGGGACTGATTGACCCAGCGGCGATCGATTATCTGATTGTCAACCACACTGAACCTGACCACAGCGGCCTGATTCAAGAACTACTCAACCGAGCGCCTCGCATCATCGTAGTGGGCTCAAAGGTGGCGATTCAGTTTTTGGAAAATCAGGTGCACCGAGCATTTAAGGCTCACGTCGTCAAAAGCGGCGATCGGCTCGATCTGGGTCAAGGTCATCAGCTGGAGTTTGTCTCCGCGCCGAATCTGCACTGGCCCGATACCATTTTCACCTATGACCACGGCACCCAGGTGCTGTATACCTGTGACGTCTTTGGCATGCATTATTGCGACGACGCCCTTTACGATGAGGTGCCGAAGCTGTTAGAGCCTGATTTTCAGTATTACTACGACTGCCTGATGAAACCAAATGCCCGTTCGGTGGTGGGCGCGCTGAAGCGGATGGCCCCGTTGTCGGTGCATCTGGTGGCGACGGGGCACGGGCCGCTGCTGCAGCGTCACAAAGATGATTGGATCGGTCGTTATCGCCACTGGAGTAAAGCGCAGTCGAAAGCCGCCCCGTTTGTGGCGCTGTTTTATGCCGATGGCTATGGCTATAGCGATCGCCTGGCCCGCGCCATTGCCCACGGCATTGATAAAACGGGCATTGAGGTAGAACTGGTCGATATCCAGGAAACTGACGCCCATGATGTGCGGGAATTGGTTAGCGCAGCGGCGGGTCTCGTCATCGGCATGCCGCCTCAATCCGTGTCAAATTCTCGGCTACATTCCACCCTCAGCACCATTTTGGCCACCGCGAATAAGAAGCAGGCGATGGGCCTGTTTGAAACCGGGGGCGGCCATGACGAACCGATTTATCCTTTGCGCAATCGGCTGCAAGAACTCGGCCTCACCGAAGCCTTTGCCCCCCTGGTGATGAAGTCAGCGCCTTCAGAGGTGACGGACAAACGGTGTGAAGAATCGGGCACCGACCTGGGCCAGTGGCTCAATCGCGATCTCACTCAGCAGCAGCTCCAGTCGCTGGATGCCGATGTGGATCGGGCCTTGGGACGTCTTAGCAGCGGGCTGTATCTCTTGACCGTGCGCAAAGGCGAGGTCAGCGGTGCCATGTTGGCCTCTTGGGTGATGCAGGCGAGCTTTCAACCCTTGGGCGTGGCGATCGCGATCGCCAAAGACCGCGCCATTGAGTCGCTTTTGCAAGTGGGCGACACCTTCGTCCTCAACACGCTCGAAGAAGGCAACTATGCCCATCTGATGAAGCATTTTCTGAAGCGATTTCCGCCGGGGGCCGATCGCTTTAACGGCATCGCCACCTATGACGCCACCAACGGCTCGCCGATTCTGGCGGAAGCGCTGGCCTATTTAGAATGCACTGTCACCTATCGGTTAGAAGCCAGTGATCACTGGGTGGTGTACTGCACGGCGAAAGTCGGGCGGGTTGCCAATGTAGATGGTTTAACGGCGATCCATCATCGCAAAGTCGGCAGTCACTACTAATCCCCGTTCTTCTAAAAAGCAACCCTGACTGGTGGGCAATGCTTACGATGTGTTCTTCTGCCGTGGGGAACTCGTGCAATTCTTGAGCGGCATTCCCCCAGCCCATCCCCACCGATAGTTGCTAGTCAAGACGCGACAAAGCCCTTCAGGAATAACCCTCTGGACTGAGCTGTGCTAAGGGAGTTGCTTGAAAATAACGTACCGATCGTCAGGATTTGGCACTGCCAACCCCCTACAGAAAACGTTTCCACCAATGGGATGTATTTAAGCGCAGATCCCTAACGCGCCTCTAGGTTTTCTTCCCCCCTCTACCTTCCCCCCTCTACCTTCCCCCCTCTACCTTCCACCCTCTCCCTCTACCTTCCATCCTCCACTCTCTACCTTCCCCCCGCCGCTCCCGCCCCGTTATCCTCTACCCGGAATCCACCATGCCGCTTTCGTCTTCGTCGACTTCTCCCCGTTGGGCCACCTGGCTGAATGGCAACTACATCATTCGAGTGCTGGAACTGGTTCAAGACTTGATTGTGGTTTCTCTGTGTATCGGCTTGTTCTGTTTCATGGTGATGCAGCTGCGCGAAATGTTTTTATCGCTGCTGCCACCGCTGAACTTTCCCCACGTCACCGCCGACATTCTGTTCTTGCTGATCATGGTGGAATTGTTTCGCCTGTTGATTATTTATTTGAAGGAACACCGGGTCTCGATCGGGGTGGCTGTCGAGGTGTCGATCGTTTCCGTATTGCGCGAAGTGATTGTGCGCGGCGTCCTCGAAGTGCCCTGGGTGCAGGTGCTGGCCGCCTGCTCTTTTCTGCTCGTTTTGGGAGGATTGTTAGTCGTCCGCAGCTGGATTCCGCCCACCTTTGATGGCGTTGATCCTGAGCAAGTAGTCTCTCGTCGCCACCGCAGTCGATTTGCCAAGGACTTAGCCGACGTCACGATCGCTCCCGAAAATTGAGGCATCTGCCCGTCAAAACATCCTCCCAACGCACCGAATTTGGGCAGCTAACCCCCTGACCGCTGCTACTCTCTACCCCCCACTCCCTCACCCTCTACTCCTCCACCCTTCCATGACTCACTTCCCCATGACTCAACCCGTTGCGATACCAACGACCTCCCGTCCGCGTGATGTCCAAGTCGCTGAAATCGGCGCCGGTACTCAGGTGCTGCGATCGCGCACCTGGGATCGCCTCAAGTTTGAAGTGGAATATGGTCGCCGCCGGGGCACCACGGGCAACGCCTACCTGGTTCTCAGCGACAAAACGGCGATTATTGACCCACCGGGCGAATCGTTCACCACGATTTTTTTAGAAGCCCTCGGCCAACAGATTGATTTCACCGACCTCGATTACATCATCACGGGGCACATCAATTCCAACCGCATGGTCACCTTGGAACAGCTGCGACAACTGGCTCCCCAGGCGCAGGTGATCTGCTCACGTCCGGCGGCCAATGCCCTGCAGACAGCCTCGCCCCTTGGGGCGGGGACACTTCAGACTGTCCGTTCTGGCGATAGTCTCGATTTGGGACAGGGCCACCGTTTGGAATTTATCACCGTACCCACTCCGCGCTGGCCTGATGGCCTGTGCACCTATGATCCGGCGACTCAAATTCTCTACAGCGACAAGCTGTTTGGGGCGCACATTTGCAGTGAAACCCTGTGGGATGAGAACTGGCGGCAGTTGGAAGCCGATCGCCGCTACTATTTCGATTGCCTGCAGGCGCTGCAGGCCCGCCAGGTGGAAACCGCGCTCGATCGCTTTGAATCTCTTCCGTTGCAGGGCCTCGCGCCGGGCCACGGCCCGCTGGTGCGCTATAGTCTCAGCCGGTTGCGCCAGGACTATCGCCAATGGTGTCACCAGCAGGCCCAACGCAGTCTGCGAGTGGCTTTGCTCTATACCTCGGCCTATGGCAATACCGCCAAGGTGGCTGACGCGATCGCTCGCGGGCTGATGACCGCTGACGTGGCCGTCGAGTCGATCAACTGTGAATCCACTTCGCCAGAGACGATCGCCCAGCAGGTAAAAGCCTGCGATGGCTTTATCATCGGCTCGCCCACGCTGGGAGGCCATGCCCCGATGCAGATTCAAACGGCGCTGGGCAGCATTTTAGCCAACGTGCCGAAGACGAAACTGGCGGGTGTATTTGGCTCCTATGGCTGGAGCGGTGAGGCGATCGCGCTGCTAGAGCAAAAGTTGAGCGATGCCGGTTATCGCTTCGGCTTCGAGCCCATTCGCGTGCGATTTAGCCCCGACAACGTCACCCTAACCACCTGCGAAACCGCTGGCAGTCAGTTTGCGCAACAGCTGCGCAAGCGCTCAAAGCCGCAAGTTTCTCAGCCCGCCGTGTCGATCGCCCAGGCGAATCGCACAGCCCAAGCAATGGGACGAGTCGTAGGCTCGCTCTGTGTGGCCACCGTGCAACAGGGTGACTTTCACCACGGGATTCTCACCGCTTGGGTGTCGCAGGCCACCTTTGACCCACCGGGTGTGATGCTGGCTTGGCCTGCCGATGAGCCGGTGTTTGGCCAGTTGGCCCCTGACACCGCCTTTGTGCTGAATATTCTCAAAGAAGGTCGCACGATTCGACGTCATTTCTCCTACCAATTGTCTACAAAGACGGCCTTTTCTCTGCTCTCAACCCGGCTGGCGGAAAACGGGAGTCCCATCATTACGAAGGCGCTGGCCTACCTGGAATGTACCGTCAAAGACTGCATTCCTGCTGGCGATCATCAGCTCATCTATGCCCAAGTGTCTGCGGGTAGTTTGCTGGAGTCTGACGGCGTCACGGCTCTGCAACATCGCAAGTCAGGCAATCAATATTGAAGCGGCAGCGCACCGTCCAGATTTGTCTTTACCCCGTCTGTTTTCTGATCCTCTATTGGTAAAACACCCATGAAACCTACCCAACCCTCAATCCAGTCTGAGTCCAGCCAACGTCCAGAATCCGCCATTCATATCCATAACTATAACCAGCGGTTAATGCTAACCCTGAAGACAACCCGTGGGCGATCGATATTGATGGGCGCGCTTATGGGTTTAGGCATGATCGGGATGGGCTTGGCCCTGAGGCTGCCTTACGCCGAGATGATTTCAACCACTGATAATCCTGTCACCATTCCTCTAAGGGTTGATTAAGGAGATTTCCTAGAAAGAAGATACCGGTACTGTCAGGGCGGGTTTAGCGAGAAACCTTGATACCATCGCCATCAAGCATTCACAAAACCCGCCCCTACGGGGATCGTCTTTACTGAAAATCTCCTAAGGCAATTTCTGAGCAAAAATCGACCGTGACGGTAAGGGCGGGTGTAGCTAGAAACCTTAATTTCATTGCGACCAGGTATCTACAAAATCCGCCCCTACGGGGATCGTTTTTGGTAGAAATCTCCTAAGGAACGAGGATTAGATAAATTCCGCAATTTGGCTTGCGGCCAAGCAGGAGCACATTTCCCCTCCTGGGAGCTCATCCTGTAGGGGTTTCCAGGAACCTCATATTACTTAGCTTGCGGCTTCCATGATGGTGGCGGAGATCGCCCTTTCCGGTCGGCTCAAGTCCTGTAGACAACCGGTCGGGTAGGCTTCCAGCCTGCCTCCATCACCAGCTTTTTCAAGGGTTGCGGGGCGTTCAGGACGGCCAGGATGGCCATCGAACCAGAGCGCACCGAGGCAGCGATATCAGAGCGGCATTGTCAAACCCCTACAAGGTTAACTCCTGGGAGGGGCTGCTGGGTGGGTTGGCCATGAGTGCTGGGGATCGAACCCACCCCGCCTACGGCACCCCTCCCGAGAATGGAAAACTGGCACATGATTAAATTTCCGATCCTAAGGGCTCAGCACTTTGCGGAAAATGATCTTGTCAACGCCCGCCGCGTAAAATTCTCGAATCCGGGCTTCCTCTTCATAGCCGTTCTGACGGTAGAACGTTCGCACGTAGTCGAAGTCTGCCGTGCCCGAAGTTTCGATGAGGAGCAACCGTTCGCCGCGCTCTGTCAACGTTTTCTCTACCTGGTGAAGCAGGGCTTGGCCGCGTCCCTGCCGCTGATGATCGGGATGCACGGCAATCCAATAGAGATTCCATGTGCCTGCAGTCATCAACTCGGGGGCAACATAGGCCACGCCAACTGGCCCGTTGTCATCATCGGTGAACCAGACCTCTGGACTATCGGCAGCACTGCTGAAATGCTGCTCCAGCATTTGCGTGAGTTCTTCGACTTGGTGGGGTTCAAATAGCCCACTGGCGATCGCGATCGCCCTCAAGGCTGGGACGTCTTCGGGGTGAGTGGGTCGAATCATGGGGCCATAGCAGAATTCGGAATGAAGAAGTCGGAAGTCAGAATTCAAAAGCTCATCTGATGATGATTTCAAGCATTGGGGGTGACTTGATTAAACTGCAGCTTACGATATTATCCCGACGCTCTGAAACAAGGCTACAGATCTGTCTCCGCTGCCCCTCGGCTCCTCGGCGTTGCCAAGATTGCATCGGCAGTCCGATTACTGAGAGTTGCTATTAGACGGGGCGTGAGGGCATCCGGAATGCTCGCTGCCGGACGTGAAGCTGGGAAAGGGTGAAATCAAGTTTTCCCAGACTCATCATAGGTTGTCCGATGCGCGCACATTTTTTACTGATACCGCTAGCCCTGCTGTTGCTGCCATTGCCGAGTTTCGCTCAGTCAGAGCGCCATCCCACGGCAGCAGAAATTGAAGATCAGCTCCAAGCCATGCGACAGAACATCCTGCAACTGATGCGAACGGGAATTTACGACGATCGCCGCCCCCACGCCCTGCGTCTGCAACGCGACCGCTTTGCTGAGGCTTGGTCTGAGGTGGATGAGACAATTGCGCCCTTTTTAGGCGATTGGACCGCGATCGAAGAAAACGTAGCGATTTATCCCACCGCTAACCTCGGAGAAGTGTGCGTCATCGATAGCTATTTAGACATCTCCGACTTTTATCTGGCTCAGGTGAGCGAGGGGCATCTGGTCACCGAGATGAATCTGACGTTTGTGCTCGATAGTGGCTTTTTGGTCAGCACGTTTGTCTACGATGACGAAGCCGCCCGGTATGAATATGCCAATCCCTGGCCGGTGGAAGATCCAGCGATATCTCCCTATTTCACCGAATACCATCCAGAGATTGTTGAGCAGTTTCAACAAGCCGGATGTTTGGTCGCAAATCCTGAGTAATCCCCTGCTCCGGATTGCAGACAAGCCACACCTTCAGGGTCAAACGCCGCTTGCCGTCGAGTCCGTTCGCCTGCAGCCCTGTGGCATTGGCAGGGCTGACCAGGACAGGGCTGATCGAAGAAGATTGTTCCTCCCTCTCTCCCTTGCCTCCCCCTCGCCCCCTGATCGATTAAACGTACCCTCAACGAGTCTTCCACTGCAAAATGACTTTAAAGAGGACATCACTGAGGATGCGTCATGGCTTCGGGGCGAACGTAGCGGTCAAATTCGTCGCCGGAGAGAAAGCCGAGTTCCAGGCAGGCAGCGCGTAGCGTCGTATTTTCGGCATAGGCTTTCTTCGCCACCTGAGCGGCTTTGTCGTAGCCGATCGCGGGATTCAGCGCTGTCACCAGCATCAACGAGTTTTTGAGAAAGTGCTGCATCTGGTCGCGATTGGGTTCGAGCCCGACGACCAGATGATCGGTAAAGGTGCGACAGGCGTCGGTTAGTAGGCGCACCGAATGCAGCAAATTATGAATCATCACCGGCTTGAACACGTTGAGTTCAAAGTTGCCCTGACTCCCCGCAAAGGCGATCGCGGCGTCGTTGCCCATCACCTGCACACAGACCATCGTCAAGGCTTCTCACTGAGCCGGACTCACCTTACCTGGCATGATTGAAGAGCCCGGCTCATTCGCCGGGAGCTGCAGTTCACCCAAGCCACAGCGCGGGCCAGAACCCAGCCAGCGCAAGTCATTAGCAATTTTCATCAGGGCGGCGGCGAGGGTTTTGAGCGTGCCACTGACAGCGACGATGCCATCGTGGGCGGCGAGCACCGCAAACTTGTTGGGCGCTGAGACAAAGGGCAGCTGCGTGTAGCGAGCAATCTCAGCGGCGGCTTTGACTGCAAAGTCGGGGTGGGTGTTGAGCCCGGTGCCGATCGCCGTCCCCCCCAAAGCCAGCTCATACAGCTCCGGGAGGCTGGCGGCAATCCGGTGCAGGGCTTGATCCAGCTGGGCCACATAGCCCGAAAATTCTTGACCTAGCGTGAGGGGCACCGCATCCATCAGGTGGGTGCGACCGATTTTGATGATGTTATCAAAGGCTTCTGCTTTGGTCGCCAGCGCCTCGCACAGACGGCGCACGGAGGGTTGCAGCTGGTGCACGATCTGCTCTGCGGCGGCAATGTGCATCGCGGTCGGAAAGGTGTCGTTAGAAGATTGCCCCAGGTTGACCTGATCGTTGGGATGAATCGGCGTTTTGCTACCCAAGACGCCACCGCTGAGTTCAATGGCACGATTGGCAATCACCTCATTCACATTCATGTTGGTCTGGGTGCCGCTGCCGGTCTGCCAGACCCGCAGGGGAAAGTGATCGTCGAGTTGCCCGGCAATCACCTCATCGGCGGCTTGCACGATCAGCCCGGCTTTATCAACATTCAGCTTGCCAAAGGCGCAATTAGTAACCGCTGCCGTCCGCTTGAGAATCCCAAAAGCGCGAATCAATTCGCGGGGCATGACATCGTCACCAATGTCGAAATGGTGGAGCGATCGCTGCGTCTGCGCGCCCCAATAACGATCGTCAGGCACTTCAATCGCGCCCATACTGTCTGTTTCAATGCGAAAGCTCATCTGTTCAATCTGTTCGGTCTTGAGTGTCTGTTGGTAACTATCGGCATAAAAGCCAGACAATAGGCTTGTCGAGATAGTTACTCGTCTGGTTCAAGGTAAACCCTGGCCATCTCTAGGGGAACGCCAATGGGCGCAAACAACACCTTAATTAACTCAATCCCGCCTTCTTTGAGCGCCCGTCGCCACTTGGGATGCTTTTCGACTGCACTGCCAAGATCTTGCATCAGTTTCTCTTGGCCAGCATCGGTTGTGGTGTTGTAAGTCTCGGCCAAAGTGTTGAGCAGCGCCTGAATTTCTTTTGCCGCTTCCCTCAAGTCTTGCTGTTCCGGCGCGTAAATATGCTGGATATTTTGCACACGACTGCCCGCCTGAGCCGTATCGACAAATTGGCCAACGTTTGAATTGCGAAAGTCGTATTTTGCCCCTTGGTTTTGAGCCACGATGCCAATTACTCCTATGAGTTCTGTATTTTTCTGGCGTTCTGCTTCAATGGTGCGCTGCGCGTCTTCTAAGTGCACTCCTTGCAATCGTAGACGTTCTTGGTACTGCGCTTCGAGAGCGGCAAGTTGCTGGGCATAGAGCTGCTTTACCTCAGTCTCAATTGCCGCTTTGTCGGCTTCAGTTTCAACCTCTAACCGCACCACAAAGGCATCTCCTTTGCGTTCCATACCTTGAATCGAGATGTCTTCGTTAGGCCGATGATCCCGAAGCGCCTGGAAAGATTGAAAAAAGGCTTGCCAGTCAATGCCTTCGGTAAAGGTAATGTCGATGGTTTCCAGAGCACTGGCGATGATTTGAAAGCGCTGCGTGAACTCTCCTGGAGCAAAGGTGCTTTCAGAATCTACTGGAAGACGTCCTGAGAACTTTTTTTCTTGCTCATCATAGGTACGGAAAATATACTCGCAGGTAACGTCTTTCAGGATAGTGGAACTGCCGATTTGCCAGTCAGCAATGCAAGCCCCTGTAAGTATTGCCTGGGTAAAGTTCGCATAGAGTACCTGCGATTCTTGAAGATTGACATTACTTACATTGGAGTTATGAAGGTCAACGCCGCTGAGATTGGTTTTGCGAAGGTCGAAACCACTAAGGTCGACGCCGCTGAGGTTAGCATGGCTGAATTTAACATTACTGAGGTCGGCATTGTCGAGGTTAGCGTAGCTGAGGTCAGCGTAGCTGAGGTTAGCGTTACTGAGGTTGGCATTGTCGAGGCTAGCGTAGCTGAGGTTGGCATTCCTTAGGTCGGCGTAGCTGAGGTTTGCGTTACTAAGGTTGGCATTACTGAGGTGGGCGTTACTGAAGTCGAAACTGCTGAGGTCAACGCCACTGAAATTGGCGTTTCCGAGATTGGCATTGTCGAGGTTAGCGTTGCTAAGGTCGGCGTTTCCGAGATTGGCATTGTCGAGGTTAGCGTAGCTGAGGTCGGCGTAGCGTAGGTCAGCGTTTCCGAGGTTTGCACTGTGGAGGTCTGCACTGCGAAGGTGGGCGTTGAAGAGGTCAGCGTAGCTAAGTTTGGCATTCCTTAGGTCAGCGCAGTGGAGATTAGTGTTGCGGAGGTTGGCGTTGCGGAGGTTGGTACTGCCAAGGTTTGCACTGCGGAGGTCGGCGTTGAAGAGATTGGCATTGAAGAGGTCTATCTTAGTATGAAGATTTTTTTTCTCCAAGCATTCCACATCTCACTCCCTTGCCAGAGCAAAGTGAGCTGTTCTTCATTTGCCATAGCGGTTAAGCCGGTTTCTTTATATCACTCTAAAGCCAAGCGTTGGGACTGTGTCTTTTGTATCGTCAGTTGCACCAACAGTCGCCTGTACATCATGATGCCAGCTCAGCTAAGAAGGTCATAGGTGTGAGTTTCTCAAAAACAACCCCGGCTGTGTACAAATCTCCTGTATCTAGCGATCCCAGGCATAGTCGGAGAGTTGGGGTCAACAGGCGTGTTCAACTATGAGCGCGATGGCTGCTGCCGACGCCACTGTGGTTTGAGCCAACCTGTGGTCATCTTCAGGCGGTATCGGGCATTTCATTGTGAGCATTGCGATAATCGCTACGGCTCGCAGGCACGCCTACGGAGCCTCTCCCTGCAAAAACTGTTCAGCCAGTTGCTTTTTCGCTAGGTATCCCAAAGTTTGCATCGCCCGCTCAATCGGGGCTGACCAGGGCTTAGACGTATTCAGCCGCAAACAATTGCCATAGCATTTGCCCGAGGCAGAGAACATGACACCCGGCGCAATGCCGATTTGCTGGGCATGGGCTTCTTGGTAAAGCCGCAGCGCGTCAAAGCCCTCGGGCATCTCTAACCAGATAATGTGGCCGCCGGTGGGTCGAGTCACCCGCGTTTCAGCGGGAAAATAGTCGCTAATAGCCTGGTGCATCCGCCCCATCTGAGTTTGATACGCCCGCCGCAAATGGCGCAAATGGCGATCGAAGCCGCCATTGGTGAGAAAGGCCGCCGTCGTGAGTTGCGGGGCGATCGCGTTATTCATGTTGATAATGGATTTCAGCTTGGATACCTGGGGGTAATAGCGCCCCGGAATACACCACCCGGTCTGCAGTCCCGGCGACAGCGTTTTACTGACCGACGCACAATAGAGCACGCGACCTTCTGTATCAAACGCTTTGATGGCTTTGGGGCGGTTGCCCTCAAAATTTAGCTCGCCATAGACATCGTCCTCAATCAGCGGCACATCGTATTGGTTGAGCAGGTCGACCAGGCACTTTTTCTGCGCATCGTCCATACAGCTTCCTAGCGGATTGCTGAAGTTTGAGACCAGCAAAATGGCCTTCAGGTCGCCGGTTTTGAGAGCCTCTTCGAGATGCGAGAGGCTCATGCCCGTGCGGGGATGGGTGGGTAGGGTCAGCACCTTGAGCCCGAGGATTTTCATCGCCTCCAAAATGGCAAAATAGGTCGGTGACTCGACGGCCACGGTATCACCCGGTTGGGTGATCGCCTGCAGCGCGCAGTACATCGCCTCGTTAGTGCCATTTGTCACAATGAGCTGATCGGGCGCGATCGAGCAGCCACAGTTCAACATGCGGCGGGCGAGTTCAGTACGGAGTTCGATGCACCCCAAGGGGGGACCGTAGGCATGGGCCATTTCGGGATCTTCGCGCATGATTTTGCCCATCAGCCGATTGATCTGCGCCAGCGGCAACAGCTCCATCGCCGGAAAAGCCGCCCCCAATTCCACCCGGCTTTGATCGCGAGCCGTACTGTTGATGTGAAAGTCGAGGGTGATATCAACGTCGTGGGCCTGTCGCGGTGGGGTCGTCGGTGCTGGTTCTTGCAAGAGGCTCAGCGCCGCTTGCTTAACGTAGTAACCCGACTGTGGCCGCGCGGTAATCAAGCCCCGATCTTCGAGCAGTCGATAGGCCTCTAAAACAGTGGAGGTACTGACCGACAGCTGCTCTCGCAGTTTGCGCACCGAGGGCAGGCGATCGCCTGCCTTTAGCGTGCCCTCGGTAATCAGTGCCTGTAGCCGTTCGGCCACCTGCTCATACAAAACCTGGTTTTTCTCAAGGGCAATGGGAGAAATATTCATAGCCTCGCCTCAGACCGCAAAAAACAAAACCGTCTGGGCTAGCCGGGTCTGCCGATGAGCGACCGGTTGCATGCCAAAGCCGCTGGACACTGTGACGGTAGGGTTGCGGGTAAACGTTTTAGGACTAAGGGACGGCCTGCCTCACAACGCCTCTGCCAAGACCAACACTGAAGCCTCAACACCGCAACCGCAACTGCCCTGAGTATACCGGGTTCAACACCGCAGGCGTTTGGACACCACAGTTGCCGCTTCAGTCGCAAATTTGGGTCAGCGTTCTCAGCCGAGTGCACGCTTGATGCGGGACTGTGTGGTTGCTTGCTATATCACTGCGACTTCTGCATTCCGAACACCAAAATACGACAACTCCCCGCCGTTGCCCTCAGTAGGAGAACGACAGGGAGCCTTACCGTCAATCGATTAACTAACTGATGGCGCTACCGCCCAGCCAGCCGCTGGATCAAACTAGGCGCGCTTAGCCACCTGCTGCCAAATGAAGATGGCAATCAACGCACCAATCACAGACAATACAATGCCTAGAATGTTGAAGCCAGTAGCCGCGATCGCCAGACTGCCAGTGGTAATCAACGTCGCGAGGGTGCCACCAATGAACGAACCGACGATACCTAAAATCAAAGCGCTGACCCAGCCACCGCGCTGATGCCCCGGATAAATCGCTTTAGCGATCGCACCCACAATGATACCGATGACGATCCAGATAATGATGCCAAGCAAGGACATGACGTTTCCCCCCAAAGGGTAATTGAATCCCTCAAGTATCTAATGATGAGCTTTGAAGATCCTCTATCTTAGGGGTTGTAACCTTATATCTTTAGGTAGATTCAGCCCAGGTTTCTGCCTGAAATCATTTATCGCTATCAGTAGCGATCGCTGCAGCAAATCTTGATCAAACATCGCACTCTTTTGATGAGTCAAGCAAGGCCGCGATCGCCCTTTTGGGTAAGCTTCCTACTGGCTCCTTTGACGGCAGACCTTTGCTTTTTGTGACAGGTGTTCAAAGCCCGCGCCTTGGTAGTTTTTTTGCAGAATATTTGCCGATTTTTTGGCAAATCGTTGAAAAACCAGCATTCTAGCGAAAATCTCCAGGTTGGGACGATCGATCAGACAATTAGAGAAAGGGAGGCCGAAGACTGCAACAGTCGGGCTGTTTTGATCAGGAATTGCCTGCTGGGCAATTGCTCAAACCAGCTCTCCATAAACTATATGCTCACGTCCATGCCTAGGCGAAACCAGCTATCCTGGCAAGGCTGAAAACTGTCAAAAGCCTCGAAGTTTTCAGCCTCTTTTACAATTTTGCTTAAGCTATCGTTGAAACAAATCTAGAAATTGGCTGTGTGTTGCGAACTCATGAAACTTGGGCTTAAAGGAAACAACAACTTGATTTCAATAAGGCCCTTATGTTGGCTTTAATTTTCTAGAAAATTAAAGCCAATTCTGCCAAAAATAAGCCCTGCGGAAGATTCAGAGACTCCCGAATTCTCAGACCCTAGTTGAATCGCTGAAAAACTTAAGAGAAAAACACCGATGCGCCACACTACCTCCTCAGACACTGTGCGTTCATATCTCAAATCCATTGGTCGAGTCCCTCTTTTGACGCGAGAAGAGGAGATTGTTTTAGGCAAACGAGTAAAAACAATGATGGCGCTGCAGGCTGAGCGAACTGAGCGACAGGCAGAGTTAGACAGTGAGCTGACCTGGGAGGAGTTTGCTCAGGAGAGTGAGACCCCCCTGTCCACGGTGAAGCAGATCATTCGAGCCGGTGAACAAGCCAAGCACCAAATGATTCAGGCAAATTTACGGCTAGTCGTTTCGGTCGCCAAAAAATACACCGGTCGCGACTTAGATCTCTTAGACCTGATTCAGGAGGGCTCGATTGGGCTGAGTCGGGGGGTCGAAAAATTTGATCCGGCCAAAGGCTATCGCTTTAGCACCTATGCCTACTGGTGGATTCGTCAAGCGATGACGCGGGCGATCGCCGAAAAGAGCCGAGTAGTGCGGCTGCCAATTCACGTCACAGAAACGCTCAACAAAATTAAGAAAGCTCAGCGCGAATTGACTCAAAAGTTAGGACATGCCCCCTCAGTTGATCAGGTTGCTGCCCACTTGGAACTCACCACGACCCAGATTCGTGATTACCTGCAACATTCGCGTAAACCGCTGTCGCTAGAGGTGCGGGTAGGTGACAACAACGACACTGAACTGGCCGACCTCCTACAGGTTGAGGGCGACACCCCGGAACAAACCGTGACCCGCAACCTCTTGCGCGCCGATTTAGAAAGGCTGATGTCTTCTCTCACCCCGCAGCAGCGAGAAGTTTTGAGTCTTCGGTTTGGCTTAGAAGATGGCCACGCGCTGTCTTTAGCCATGGTGGGGCAGCAACTCAACATCAGCCGCGAGCGAGTCCGACAGATTCAGCATCAGGCGGTTTGTAAGCTGCGATCTCATTGCAGCCAATTGCGGGAATATCTGGCGGCAGTTTAATGGCCAATCCACTCAACGATCAGACAGGCATCATGCCGTTGACTCTTGCCACATAGTGCTCCCGAATTGTACTGATGTAGGCTGGGTCAGGCCTCAAATCATTCCTCAAAACGCCTAACCAGCGAGCGGTTCGACCCACCGCCGTCAATGGGCCTGTCGTCACACCTTGTTCGTCTTTTCGCGTAGCGCGATCGCGTCGTCAGTCGTTGCCCTGAAAACAGCGCCAAAAACCTCGGTTTCTTCGGTATCACCAGCCCATCACAGGTTTTCTCCGACAGAAACCGGGGTTCTGAAAATTTGGAGTGGCGCGCCCGCGTCATGAACTGTTGCGCTGACGACAACACTTCACACCTTCTCCACTTTATCAGTGGAGCAAGGGAGCGAGGAAAAGGCCAGTCTCAAGCACACCATCCTTAAAAACAGCAACGCCTGCTCGGGTTTTGGCCATCAGGATTGGCCTAAAAGTCAGCCCCTCATAGGATGATGAAAGCATTGCTTGGGAGTGGAAAATTATCATGACTGCGCTGATTGTCTTCACCGACCTCGATGGCACGCTACTGAACGGCGAAAGCTACGCCTATGACGCCGCGTTGCCAGTGCTCGAAACGCTTAAGCAGCAAGGAATTCCAGTCATTCCCGTAACCAGCAAAACGCGGGCTGAGGTGGAATCTCTGATTCAGCAAATCGGCCTCACAACGCCCTTTGTGGTGGAAAACGGCAGCGCTATCTACATTCCTCGCGACACCTGTCCGTTTGAACTGCCCGAGGGCGAAGACGATGGGCCTTATCGGGTGATTGCCCTGGGAGTGGCTTACGTCATGGCTCGGGCTGGGTTGAAAGCGATCGCCCAAGAACTGGGACGCCCCCTCAAGGGCTTTGGTGATTTGTCGATCGCTCAGGTAGAGCAGTTGACGGGGCTCTCGGCCCAAGATGCCCAGCAGGCCAAAACCCGAGAGTTTTCTGAACCGTTTCTAACCCCCAAAAATACCCCCGCCGAACAGCTCACCGCAGCGGTAGAAGATATGGGCTTCAAAGTCGTGGTGGGCGATCGCTTTTCTCATCTCATTGGGGGCAGCGCTGGCAAAGGACGAGCGGTACATCAATTACTCGACCTCTACGGCCCCACTTTTCCCGCTGGAGAGGCGGTGGTCACGGTGGGCTTAGGCAACAGCCCCAACGATCTCGACATGCTAGAAAACGTTGATCACGCGATCGTGCTGCCAGGCACAGAGGGGCCGCATCCTCAACTCAGCGATCGCGGCTGGGTTGTTGCGCCCCAGCCCGCTCCTGAAGGCTGGGCGATGGCCGTGACTCAGGTGTTAAAGTCCGTCGGTGTGGATTAGCCTGTTTCAGGGCAATGGTTCACGACACTCCAGACCATGAAAACCATCGGGTGTCATTCCCGCAGCGATGCACCGAATCCAGAGTATTGTCTGACAGTTGGCCATCCAGTCTTACCA
The DNA here is from genome assembly GCA_050042805.1 of Leptolyngbyaceae cyanobacterium. Classification (GTDB taxonomy): domain Bacteria; phylum Cyanobacteriota; class Cyanobacteriia; order Phormidesmidales; family Phormidesmidaceae; genus Halomicronema. Next base: position 4,049 of record JBHJJI010000323.1, on the reverse strand, counting down.
GGCTAGAAACCAGGTGCGCTGTTCCCAGAGCATCATGACGCCGCTGACCGCCACAAAGGCGTAGACCATCTGCCGAAACTGATCGTTGCTGATGCGCTCTAGCACCCATTTGCCTAGCCAGTTGGCCGGTACCGCCCCCAAGCCAATCAGCAAGCCGTAGCCCAGGTGATTGGGCTGCAACACCCCCAGCGCGGCATAGCTTAGAAGTTTAAAGATGTGCAAAAAAGCTTTATTAGACGCTTTGGTAGCAATCATGGCTTCTTTTTCTAACCCGTAGGCAAAGTACATCGGGTTCATGATGGGGCCGGTGCTGCCAATCAGTGCTGACCCGACCGAGTTGAGAAACGAAACCGGCAAAAAGTACCACGGTTTGACAATAAACTGTCGCTCAGACAGCTTGAGTGTCTTGTTGAATCCATAGTTCACCACCATGCCCAGCAGGGCTACCCCAATCAGCACCTGCAGCCAGTCGGTTCGCACCCAAGTGAAGATATAGGCCCCCAGAACCGCGCCCGCCAAGCATCCCGGCAGGTACCAAGCGGTGACACGCCAATCAATCTTGCGCCAAAAGAAAAGGCTGCGTTGCGTGTTGCCAATCAGCAGGCCAGTGGTGATGACAGGGGCTACTGCCGATGCCCCCAGCAATACTGATAGCAGGGGAATCAGGACAAGCGGACTGCCACCGCCGGCCAACATGCTAAGAAACCAGGCCACAAAACTGGTGCCCGAGATTAGCAAAACAATAATTGGGGTCGAAAGCTCCGTCAGGTTCACGCCGCCGCAATCCTTCTACAAACATGTAAATTAAGCTTAACCAAATTAAGCATTCTTTACACTAACTTAAGAAGTTTATTCGGCGCTGGCGTTGCCAGCTGTGACTATTAACTGCGATCGCCCCTATCCCAGCGATTCGCGATATTCCGCCAGGAGCTTAGGCAAATAGTCGTAGCCATCTACCCCAATTTGTCTTAAAAAGGCGGTGCGGTAGGTTGCGAGCGCGGCTTGATAAGCGGCGGCTCCCATCTGCCCATACAAGATGCTGAGGGTGCCTGCAGGCTGATGCCATTGCTCAGAGTTGATTTGCCACAGCAGATACATGCCCATGGCCCCGCAGAAGACCGACATTTCCGTGTTTTCCAGATTCTGGTAGGCGATCGCCAAATAGCTGTAGTTCATTCCTTGCAAAAACACGTCGCCAATCGCCTGAGCAATCTGGAGGCCTTTTTCTAACACGGTAATGGCCGCGTCATAGCGCCGCAGCATCACCTGCGCCACGCCGAGACTGTTAGCGCAGATAGCTTCACTGGGGCGGTCTTGAATCTTCTCCGTCAGCGTCAGCCCCTGCTCTAAATAGGTCAGCACGGATTCGATTTGTTCCGGTGCCAAGGGGGTGACCTGGGCGCGGCTGACTTCGCTGTAGCCAAAATTAGCCAGCGCATTGGCTTCGCCCACCTGATCGCCCACCTGTCGCGCCAAGATTAAGGCTCGCTGGCTGTGGGCGATCGCCGCGTCAAAGTCTTGTTCCATCACGGCGGTGCGGCTGAGATGGTTCAAATTGGCGATTTCGCAACGGCGATCGCTGACCGCGCGGGCACTCTCCAACGCCCGCTCGTGAAACTGTCGGGCTGGGTCATAGTGCCCCAACGCTCGCTGCGAGTAGCCCAACAGCGTCAAAATGCGGGCCTTGGTATCGGTATTAGGTACCTGTCGCAGGGGCTGATCTAAATAGTCCAGCAGGGTGCGCAGGGATTCGCCCGATAGCGCGGTAAACAACCCACCATAGAGCGGAAAGTAATCTTGCTGAGCAAACTGCCGTAGGCCCTGCAGCACCATCTGAAAACAGCCCTCCGCGAGCAGTGGCTGCTGCAGCTCACTCAACCGGCGTGACAGCTGGCTCCACACCACGGCAAACGTCAAAAAGGTCGAGATGGAGAGTCGTTTGCCCGCTTTGGCATCATAGGGCTGTTGGTCAAACCAGGTCACGAGCGCCATCTGCAATCGCTGCACCGCGATCGCCAACTCGACCCAGGTGCTCACTTCTAGTGGCACCGGCACGCCTGTCGAAGTAATCGCTTGCTGTTCGGCTAGATCACTAAAAATCCGTTGAATGCTGGCCGTTGTGACTTGTTTCGCCCAATAGGACCAAGGACCTTGGGGCGTAGCGCTGCCAAAGCCAAGCGAGCGCTGGCCTTGGTCATAGACCCAGCTAATCACATGCCCTTCAAGCTGTTGCCAGGTCGCGAGTCCCTGGGTGAGCCCCGCTGCCAGCTCATGCAGACTGGGTTGGGCCGTGATTTCAGTTTCGAGCTGACGTAACTGCTGGGCCAGGGTTTGAATTTGGTCGCGGGTCAGATGTTCGCTTTGGTTGGGGTCGAGGGCCTGCAGCAGGGCGGTGAGTCGTTCCTGATCGGCGGTGCGAATCAGGCGGGCGATCGCCCCCGATAACGCCGCCACCCCTTGATTTTCCTTCTGCCAATGGTCAAATTCACTTTGAATCGTGACCAGCGCTCGCTGCTGCCGGGTGGCCTTAGCCTGCTTCATCTCATCAGCAGTTTCTGCCAAAACCGTGCTGACTGCTGTCATCCGCGCCTGCAGGCATTGCTCAAACAACTCGCCGTCGCCCGGTTCGATGTCTGACTGCAGTTGCTTAAATACCTGCGATTTAGAGCGAATCTGCCCCTTGAGCGTCATCGTCACGAGGCGATCGATGAGTTCAAAATAGTTGTCAGCCGCTGGGTCGGTAGTTGAGTCAGCCATAATCAATATCGATTAATTTCTGTGAGCCTACCCCAAACTGGGTCAGCTGATAAAACGCATTGCTGTTCATCCTAACGAGACTGGCCAGGGTTGGAAGGTTGAGCTGGAAGGCGACTGCTGAGGGCGCGGTGCTGGCACCATACGCCCAGGACAATAACATCTCAGTCAGGATTTAACCTTGCAGGCGGCGACACTCGGACAACTTGTGGGCACCGCCTAACCCACAAGTTGTCCGAGTGTCGTCTTCAAGCTGTTGCTCTACTCACTTTGATCTCTAACAGCCTTCCTCTCGAAGTTCACCTAGAGCGCATTACTTTGGGAAATCATGAACAACCACTCTATTTCAGAACTGGGAGCCTCAAAGTTCTGAAAAATCAGGAAGGTAAACTGACTGATTTAGGAAGTGCTAGGAATAGGTTTAAGCAATAGCTTGAAATAATAAACTGAGTGGAATTACTGAATCCGATGCAACCAAGTAAGACCCTTAATTCTCTCAATCATTTATCTTTCTGACCTACTCATCAACATCACACCATACTTGACCCATCCATCAATTGTGATGACTGTGACAAAGTGGCATAACCCAGATTCACCGACACAGATTCCTGAAAAGCCGGTAAATTCAAAGCCGAGGAAGATTGTTTTACGTTGATAGATCGCGTTCAAAGTTGTGATGAGTGATGACGAAACCCTTTGAATGATCAGATGAACCAGTATTTTTGCTGAGATATAACCTGCTGAGAACAGGCTGAACAGCAAAAGATAAGTGATTCCTCAAGGATGATTTCGGATTAGTCTATGCCTCTCAGTAAATCACCTCAGACTTGATTTTTTGAAGAGAGATTTTCTTCATTTAATTCTGTTCATATCTTGAAAATACATTTATCTAAATATTGATTAAAAAGGGGTAACTTGTAATCAAGGGTAAAGAACTGTCGTAAAAAAGAGGATTTCACCATGTTTAGCAAGGCTCAACTCAGTAACAAGCTCACTGTTCTCGCTGGTGTGACTGCGATCGCCGTAGGTACTGCAACATCTGCTCAAGCGGCCTCCTTCGTTGACTTTGAAGATCCCGGCGCACTGGGTCTGGGCGACAACCAGTCAGTGACTGACCAGTATCAAGCGCTAGGGTTTACGTTTGGTCTTGACATTGATCTTGATGGTCTTGCTGATGAAGGCATTGCCCCCGCTCTTGAGGCCAAGGGAAAAGGCGGAACGGATGGGTTCGTGAATGGTGGCGCAAGAACTAACGATGTTGGTGCAGATGGTTACTTCGACGAAGCTAACGGTGT
>JBHJJI010000322.1:0-36778 GCA_050042805.1 Leptolyngbyaceae cyanobacterium | reverse complement strand
TGAGTGCGGTACTCAAACGACCTCAGCAGCCACTGTTTGCGTGTCTTTTCTCAGATAGGACTGAATAAAGGGATCTAGAGCGCCATCCATCACGTCGGCGATCGCGGTCGTTTCTTCACCCGTTCGCAAATCCTTCACCATCTGGTAAGGGTGAAACACATAGTTGCGAATTTGATTGCCCCAAGCCGCCTCGACCATATCGCCCCGAATTTCGGCAATCGCCTGAGCCTGCTGTTCTTGAGCAATGATTAGTAGCTTCGCCGTCAACAGAGCCATCGCCTTTTCCCGGTTTTGCAGCTGCGATCGCTCCTGGGTACACCGGACGGAAATGCCCGTGGGTAAATGTGTAATCCGCACGGCAGTTTCGACCTTGTTGACGTTTTGGCCCCCAGCGCCCCCCGACCGTGACGTCTTGATTTCCAAATCTTTGTCGGGAATATCCAGCTCAATCGACTGATCCAGAATGGGCATTACTTCGACCCCCGCGAAGCTGGTTTGCCGCTTACCGTTAGCGTTAAAAGGGGAAATTCGCACCAGCCGGTGGGTGCCTTTTTCGGCCTTGAGATAACCAAAGGCATAGCGACCCTGAATTTCTAACGTGGCCGACTTGAGGCCCGCTTCTTCACCGTCTGACTGCTCTACTAACGCAACTTTGTAGCCTTGACGTTCGGCCCAGCGGGTATACATGCGCAGCAGCATTTCGGCCCAGTCTTGGGCATCGGTGCCCCCGGCCCCAGCGTTAATGGTGAGCACCGCCCCACTTTTGTCATACACCCCAGAGAGCAACTGCTGCAGTTCCCAGGTGTCGAGCGCCTGAGTCATTTCACTCAGCGTGCTCTGAGCTTCGGCGAGCAGCGTTTCGTCAGCGTCTTCTTCCAACAGTTCTAAAATGGCTTCGGCATCATCTAAACTGCCCTGCCAGGTTGTGAGCTGTTCTAGCTGCGCTTTATTGTCGTTAAGCTCCTGCAAAATCTGCTGGGCTCTGGCCTGGTCATCCCACAGCTCAGGCTGCGCGGCTAACTGCTCTAAGTCTTTAATTCTGGCGGTAATGGCATCAACGTCAAAGATACTCCTGAGCGGTGCCCAGGCGTTGCGTCAACACGGCTAAATCGCGCTTCAAATCCGTCGTTTCCAACATGGTCAATAGAATCCGTAGCGTAGTTTCCCATGCTAGAGCGATCGCGAGTGATCAGCAACTGACCCGTATAGCAGAATGCGGCATGAAGAAGTCGGCAGTCAGAATTAAAAAATCTATCCAGTCAGGATTTCAAGCATTGGGGATGACCTGATCAAACTGCGACTTGCGATCTCACCGTTGCCCCCGACTCACTCTTTGATGAAGGCTTTAAACAAATTGCCGCTAACCTCACCCGAGACGAATTCTCAGTGATGGGGCGCTCGATGCCATCTGGGGAACGCAGGGGGGTCGATTTGTAGTCTGGCTTCAGAGAATCGCGATAAACCAGGAACTTTAACAGCCCCTCCGCTCCCCCGCTCCTCTGCTCTCCAGCATTGCCAATTCACTCTACCAATCCCAACACTGAGCTCCCCTTAAGGCTCTTGACCAGTGGGCGCATTGATAGCCAGCTTTTGCCGTCGTTTGTCGTGCAGGGCCAAGAGGATTTCTTGATGACGTTGCCGATTAATCGGATAGCGATAGGCAAACCAGACGCTGCACAACAGCAACACCGCAGGCAGTGGCCCAATCAACAGTCGAATTGTCCATAGGGCCAGCGTCGGTTGGGTCGTCGCCCCTGCCGCAAATCCGGTGAGGTCTAACAACGTGCCCGAGGCAAACAGGGCCACGGCGATGCCGAGTTTCTGTAAAAATACCACGGCGCTAAAATACAGTCCTTCACGCCGCAGTCCGGTTTGGAGCTCATCCAAATCGACGACGTCAGGCAGCATCGAGAACGGCACCATATACATCGTGGCGACGCCCGTGCCCGCGACCATACCCAGCAGATACATCATGACGACATCCCCCGGCTGCAGGGTCAGCAGTAGCAGCAGCGCCGCAATGGCTAAGGGGGCACCCAGCATAAAGACCGTCCGTTTGCCGCTTAGTCTCGCTACCCGTTCCCACACAATCACCATGGCGATCGCGGTGCCCTGCACAGTCAGCGCCATGCGGGCAAAGTGACTTTCTGATAAGCCCATCCACGCGCCGACAAAATAGGGCAGCATCGCCGCTGTGAGTTGAATACCAATCCAGCCACACAGATACAGTCCCAAAATCTTACGAAAGGCCCCATTTTTGAACACGCTACGAATTTCTGAAAACAGGGAAGTCGTCTGCGTCTGCGTGTGGAGTTTGGGCCGACTAGCGTGCACCAGCCAATACCGGCGGTAGGTGCCCACCACACAAATCAAAATCATGAACACGGCCAGACTGGCCGAGAGGCGGCCCAAGAGGTGATATTGCGCTCTCGGATCGGCCACGCGATCAAACACGATTTGGGCCATGACCAAGCCCAAGATGCTGCCGCCAATGCTGAAGGCTGACTTCATGCCAATCAGTGCGGTGCGTTCGTCGTAGTCATCCGACAGTTCTGCTGCGAGGGTTGTGTAGGGCAGCTGCACCGCCGTCAACGAGGCAAAGGCAAACAGCGAGAGGATGGAATAGTAGGCAAAGAGGCCCCATTGCGTCTCTACCGGGGGCACTGTCCACAACAGCACAAAGCAAATCGACAGTGGAATCGACCCAATCAGCATCCAAGGATAGCGCCGTCCCAAGGGCGACTCGGTGCGATCGCTTAACCAGCCGACCAACGGGTCGTTGATCGCATCCCACAGGCGACCAAACATGAGCACGCCCCCCGCCAACGCCGGACTCAAACCCGCCACCGACGTAAAGAAATAGAGCACAAAAAACGCTGACAAACTAGACGGTACCGCCGCAGCGAGTTCTCCGGTGCCGTAGGCCAACTTAACTGAAAAGGGTAAAGGTGGCAGTTTCCGCAAAGCTGAGCTCTCCTGTTAGGGCATGACCGATATTCCCATACCGGCGACAGTTCATCGTGTTCTAGTGACGTTACCGCATCGACCCAACGCCGAGTCGCCCCGCGCGCAAGGCGTGATCAAAGATTGCGGCAACTGGCTAGCAGCAAACACCCCGAAGCCACCCTTAGTGGAGCCGCCTGCGGGAAACATCGTTTCCCCTGCAGCTTGCTGGCCCGATAACGACCCTTGCGGCGGCAGAAGCTGCTGACAATGGCTCCCAGTTCGGTGACTGCTTGCAGTGTAGCCCGATGCGATGGTGAGTTTCTGCCGTTATTCGCCAGACACTGTTGCCGCCAATAGATAAAGATAGCCAGCCGTCGCCCAATGATTTTTGTGGCATGACCGGAATCGGGAGTGGGTAACCATCAGTCCCCGATCGCTCAGCTTGATGAACTGGCCTTGAAACTTACACCGTTGCCGGTACTGAGTCAGCCGTGGGTGCCGTCTCGGTGCCGTCTGCTTCAGGCGACATTTGATGAATGGGAATCTGAATCACAAACTCCGTCCCTTGATCCATCGTGGAATCACATTTCAGACTACCGCCATGCTTTTCGACCACAATGCTGTAGCTAATAGACATGCCCATGCCCGTGCCCTTGCCCATCGGTTTAGTGGTGAAGAAGGGGTCAAAAATGCGCTGACGAAGGTGGGCAGGAACGCCCGGGCCATTATCGGCGATCGTAATGGAAACCTGTTGATTGTCCAGCAGCGCTGTTGTAATCGTGATGACGTTGGGATTGGCTTTAATCGCCTCGAGCGATCGCGATTCATTCATCTCCTCCAACGCATCCAGCGCGTTGGAAAGGATATTCATAAATACCTGATTTAGCTGCCCGGCATAGCATTCCACCAGGGGCAAATCACCATACTGGCGAACGATGTCAACCGCGGGTTGCTCCGGCTGCGCTTTGAGGCGATGGTGCAAGATGATCAGGGTACTCTCCAGCCCTTCGTGAATATCAACCGATTTCATCTCTGCTTCATCCATGCGCGAGAAGTTACGGAGTGACATGACAATCTGACGAATCCGCTGAGCGCCTAACCGCATTGAGGCCAGGATTTTGGGCAAGTCCTCTTGCATGAAGTCCACATCAGCATCCTCTAGGCTTTGTTGAACCGCTAAATCCGCCTCTGGATAATGCTCCTGAAACACATTCACCACATTTAACAGGGACTGCGAGTACTCTTCCACATGGGTCAAGTTGCCGTAAATAAAGTTGACGGGATTGTTGATTTCGTGAGCGACGCCTGCCACCAACTGCCCCAAGCTCGACATTTTTTCGCCCTGAATCACCTGCATTTGAGTTTGCTGCAATTCTGTGAGCGCGTCTTGTAACTCGGCGGTGCGAGCCTCTACCCGATTTTCTAACTCTCCTTTGCTGGCCTCAATCACCGCAAACGATTCGCGTAACTGCTGCGCCATATAATTGAACGAGTGCGCCAGCGTATCCAGTTCTTGGATGCCACTATCGCCCACTGCTTCATTCAGTTTGCCCGATGCAATTTTCTGACTGGCTTCGTTCAATTCTTGGATCGGACGTGTAATTCGCCGCGCTGTTACAAGGCCTACGATAGTTGCCACAAACAGGGCACCGGCGCAAAGCAGTGCCGTGGTGCGGGCATTCGCATAGATTTGCCCCATAAACACCCGCTGTGGCACCGCCACCACAAACATCCAGTCGAGTCCGTAATCATCTTGCCAAGGCTGAATTTCAACGAAATAGGTCTCGTCGTTCAACTTCAGGTGTAGATTTTTGGGGTCAGAGAACGTCGCGAAGTCTGAGATTTGCGCCTGTAAGTGCTTCGTAATGCTTTGAACTCTGGCATCAGGACTGTTGATCGCATTGATTCTTTGAATTTCGCCGTCGACCAACTTGAAGGGTTCCTGCTCGCCAGAGCTGGCAATGAGAGTCCCATCACGCTCAACGATAAAGACTTGACCGACTTGACTGATTTCTAATTCACGCAGAAAGTCACTCAGCTTGAGTAAATGAATATCCGCTGCAATCATCCCCAGCAGCTGGTTGTTAGCATCGTAAACTGGCCGCCCGGCTGAGGCCGTAATGTAGGGATAGCCGTCTGGATGCATCCAGGTATAGATGCGCGACCAAGTGGGTTTCCCAGCCGCGAGCGGTGCGGTATACCAAGCTTCGCTGAAGTTGTCAAAATCATACGGAGCGTTGACGGATAGACGATTCCCTTGGTCGTCAGTGGCATAGTTGAGACCGTTACCGGGAGAGTTCTCAGACCAGTCATCAATGGTGACCGTTTTGCCGTCGTAGCGGGCGGCTCCGGCCCCGGCTCCCGTCGTCAATCCATAACCAATGTAGGTCAGGTCATAGGCCTGCATTTGCTTCCAAAAATACTGGGCCGTAGCTTCGCGATCGCTCAGGTCGAGCAATCCCATCTGAATCGCATCGGCATTGATTTGATTGATCTGGTGGGGAACCGATAGGTAATAGTCCAAGCGATTGTCAACGGTTTTGGTCACCTCATTGATGAGCTCTTCCGCTAATTCTTCAACCGCTTGTTCGCCCTTGCGGAACGAGATATAGCCAACCAAGCCAACTGCCCCAAAAATCTGTATCACAAAAGGGACAATCAGAAAAAGCTGTAGGGCTTTACCCCGATCAGATATGCGCATTTTGGCAACCATACTAGACCATTGATGTCACTAAGCAAGAGTGCCCATTCACATAAGCATAGTCAATCTAAAAATGCGATAGTTTCGGTGAATCAATATTTTTAGGTTATTTTACTGACATACTCTATCGTTTGGTCACATGACTCAATTACACAGAATCACTGTGTTGTGCATCTTGGTTTAATGATTCAACTTAAGCTCTTAAAAACTGAGGTATTGGACATAGTAGTTGGCAGGTAAATTGTCTTGGGTAATCGTACTTGATGAAAGACAATTGGCTATTACTGAGCAGAATAGAAAATTCACCGTTGCTAAACAGCACAACAAAGTGGGGCTTGTTATCAGAGATTTGATCCTCACCTGAGTTACTGAAAGGGCGAAAGACCTTTCGCCCCTAATGAGTACAGAAATCACCTGGCTAGATCACTTTTCCTGACATCAACAGCTCTGCTGAATAGACTTAGAAGGGAATGTTAGAAAAGGTACAGAGCTTTACCTAAATATTCCGGTGTTGCTTAACCAAGGTATGAATTGGTCAAAACGCTAGTCCGGCACAGCCCCTTTTCTTGTGTGCTCGGAGGGCTTTAAGCCCCAATTCTGAGGGACTTCAAAAATTAGTCCCCCCAGAATTGGGGGAGTAAGGGGGCGAAATCATACTGATATTCAGCAGCGCTAATATCCCCTCAGTTGCAGAGCTAGGCAATGCCTCAAGCCGATACCCGAGCCTCAATATCTTTGCCTACCAGGTGTTCTAAGGCGGCGACACCAATATGCCGATTGATGAAATAGCGACCCAACACATTCAACGGTAAATCACGTGCCCCTGAGATTGTCCCAATACAGTTGGCCGTGCCACACAGGCAGGTAAACGGCTCCGCCATGGCCCACTCAGTGCTGGGATAAAAGAAGGTCAGGTCGTCACCGGGCTGAATATCACGGATTGCCCGTAATTCCAGACTGGTCGCATCGATGATGACATTAGGATTGCAGCTGTGATTGAGATGAGCCAGGAAATATTCTTCAATGCTGTCGTCTGAGTCGATTTGAACACTCGTGTAGGTTCGTTCATCGGCAAAGCGATAGTCTGCGATGGTATGAAAAGCCGCGCCGCGCTGAATCGGTTGCGTTGTGGTCAGGCGCTTACCTTTACCATCGGCGGCTGTTTGCACAATAAGCATTTTGGGGGATCTCCGAAAGGGTGTGTGGAATAATCTTTGAGGCTGGGAGTAAATATCGGCCTTGTCGCAATGTGCGCGATCGCCAGGTCGATGTTTTACGGGAGCGGAACGAGCCTTAAGCAGCAACAGCAAGCGCTGCATACTCTCGAATTTCTTGGTGCACTCGGTGGAAAAAGCGGGTCTGAATGGTGGCCAGCTGACGGACACCTTGACCCGCCCATTCGACGATTTGGCCCTCGGATACCGAGGAATAGCGAGCAGCAAGATTCAAGGCCTGAATCGCATCATCGGCATGGCCGAGTTCGACGCCTTCGGTCGTAGACGTGCCGTGAATCACGATCCAATACCAAGGGCTGACAACGCCGGCGTCAAACCGGGCTTTATGCTGCTTGATGAATTGGCCGAAATCGCCTTCGCGTTGACCCGAGAAAAATATCGAGTTAATGATACTGAACTCATTGCCGCCAATTGTTTCAGCAGCGGCGTGAAATCCCATAGCTCGCACCATCTGCTCCAAGCTATGGGGCTCTGCCCGATAAGCATCATGGACGAATTGAGTCATGTCATCCAGCCAATTTTCGGCCTGAATAACCCGCTCAACCGCAGCGGCAGAGAGTCCGGCGTAGGCAACTAACTCATCGAGCAGCGCATAGGCCAACGTGCGATGGGAAACCCCCGTGCGAGGATCGCGGAATTCTTCAATGGAAGCGGAAAAAACTTTGGCCGCAACGTCCATACCACGGTTGCTGTGGCTAGCGATCGCTGCCTGTGGATCGCAAAATTGCTCACTGCTGCCGATGGTGCCGCATAGGGTCGGTACTGAGTGACTGTAGGACGCGCTGTACTTCACAAAGCGTTCCATGAACAAGTGCATTAATTCAGGCGACGTGATCGCCGCTTGACAAGCACTTTTCATGACAGCGTTGATGTCATCAGCATTCAGATAGGCATGAAAATCATCTAGTGTAATCATCACAAAATCACTCCCTCAGAAGTCAGAACAGCAGGGTAACTGCAGTTATTTTCTATAAATCGGAAAATTGGACTCAACACACAGCCACATGTTTAGAGCGATCTGACTACAGATAACTCTTGTGGCTTTAAGGAAATAGCAAGCAATTTGCCAACCCCATTTCTGAGCTTTTAATCCAGACATAGAAGCTTGGATATGGTTCAGCTATCTCCGCTGTTTGCAACAGCGCAACAACTTAAGCAACGCGACAAAACTCGCGCAGTAGCTTAGGTCTGTTTAGAGGCTTTCAAAGAAATGGGAGAGCATTCGCGTTAACTAGCATCCATAAATTCATGGAGCTAACGCGAGCAACCCGGTCATCCTACGGATGAACTAGGGGGAACATCATGTTGAAGAACATCTACAGCAAGGCGAAACAGGGTTTACCTGAAGCGCTGGGGGCAATGCCGAAGGGAACTCCGTCACATGAAACTTTTGCAGGCTATGGAATTATTTGACCCTTAAACCATTGTCAGTGCTTTTTGAGCAGGGTCAGACCAGACTGTTGAACAATCTGAAATTAACATGAAGCAATTAAAAGTTAACACAAAGATACGAACAGTCAACACATATTCGCGTTAGTATCGAAAATATTTGGGAAGGTCATACCCGAAAGGTCTTCCCCTGGGCTGGTTGACGACATTTGTTCCCCCATTGATCAGAATCCACAAACCTTGTTTAGACCTCATGGTTGATTTTTTAGGCCGACTGGTTCAGCCTCAATCACGGGGCCATCGGCTATGGCAGAAGTCGGAGTGCAGAATTAAAGAACTTATCTGAGGGTGATTTCAGGCATTGGGGATGACCTGAGCAAACTGCGGCTTGCTATATCTTTTAGTTTCACTGAGCCCGTGTGGCTAAGACAGACAGAGGTGCCAAACTTCTAATGAAATCGGGGTCAGAGCGATCGCTCTGACCCCGACTGGAGTAGCTTCTATTAATTGAGTGATGCGGCCCTTGGCAGTTCCCCTAAGCCCCACCCATGCTTAACAAGCGGCGGAGGCCCGTCCAGCCAATCACGATGTAGGCGATCGCCATGAGGAAGCTACTGATCGAAATTCGAGTCGCCGACTTGATCGCTTCCCGTCTCACCTGAGAGCGCGCTTCTTCTCGACGAGTACCGATTTCAGTGGCAATCTGCTGCTGTGCTTCGCCCGCTCGCTGGGTCAAAAACTCGTCTAAGCCCGAAGGATTACCTCTGAACTGCTCAATCTCTGCAGGCAGTTGTCCGGCTTCGATCGCCTGCTGCAATAGGTCATCATCCTCAAACAAAATCTGTAGCTGACTTTGCTGCTGGTTGAGTTCGCCTTCGAGTCGCTGCTCTAGCTGTGAAGTGGCTTGATTCGCTTCTCGTTCAACTTGGGCCAGGGCCTCCTGGGTCGTAATGCGGACATTATTGACATGTAAAAATGTCACCACCAAAAAGATGAGGCCCAAAACGCTAGAGATTGCACAGGCCCAAAAGCGTAAGTCAGTGAACAGATTCCCTGGCTGTGCTGACTTGCCAGCGCTGCGGTCAACCCAAAAGCCAGCCAGCAGGAGCGCAATACCAACCAGCGGGACAATGCCCCGGTCGACAATCTGCGTAGTCGCATTGAGCTGCCACTGAGCATTCAAAAAATCGGGCGGTATCAGCAAAACCAAAAAGTCTAAGAGTGCTGACAGAATCGTTACCACACCGACAAGTTTCAACGCGATCGCAGCTAAGGGAGAAACCGCAGAACTTGTAAAAGAATTTTCGGCAGTCATAAAAGTTTTTAGGGCTAAGGGTTCGTGATAGTGTGCCCGGTTGGCTTTCGACAACATCAGGACAAAACAGGCACCAACGGTGAGTTGTTGGCAACAAGCTAAATCTTTGCACTGGTTAGCCAGGCAAAAGACAACCTCTCAAAGCTACACCCTCGCGTCACGGGTAACGGGGTTCACCGAAAAAACTTTAACTCTTTTGATAGAAACTTTGAGGCCGACTGACTCAGTTCCAGATGGGACGTCGCTCCTCAATTGTTGGGGCTCAATTTTCGAGGGGTATCAGTTGTTCAAGATTGGCTGGATCGATCTCATAGGCAGCGCCAAAGCCCACCACAAAACGACCGGCTTGTGGAGTTAGCTTAAAAATCTGAAAATCGGGCAGTTGGCGCAGCATGTCAATTAAATTGCCAAACCGTGTCTTGAACTTGTCAGCCAAACCCGTCCACTGGGGGTCATGGCGATCGATCAGCACCACCCCACAGTCATACATCAGTCGTTGACGCGCGAAAATTTGCGGCGCTTGCGCCTCATCTTCGATGAGTAAAATCCCAGCCTTAGCATTCGCTTGGAGATTTTGCGTGTGGTTAGAAAGACCACTCACGAAAATATAGAACGTGCGATCGCCGGCCATTACAAACGGGGTATAACTCGCTTGCGGCTGCCCCTCAGGGCTAATTGTGCTCAGCATCAGGCTTTGCAGGCGATTAGGAAAGTCGATGTAGGCAGACTGAATCTCAGTAAAACTAACCATGCAATCGTTCGTTACACTAACGTTTAGATGTTCTCTTTTCGATTCTATGCCCCTCGTAACGCCCCCCGAACAGCTAACGCAGAGTTTGAACCCGACAGAACAGCGCAATCTGAAAAAGGGTAAGGTCATTCTCACCGGTACCGAGGGAGCCTATGCTGTTTTTTCCCACGTCAATGCGCCACGAGAGATCGTTTGGCAGGTTTTGACCAGCTATGAGCAGTTTCCTGATTTTTTGCCATCAGTCGTCGCCTGCCGCATTTTAGAAAAGCGCGACAACCGTATCGTGGTTGAGCGCAAAGATCGCCGCAAGATTGGCTGGTTGCCGATCAGAGTCAAAATTGTCACCGAAAATATCGAAACGCGACTTGAGCGCATTGACTACCGTATGGTTGAGGGCACGTTGGATGAAATGTCTGGTCATTGGCAGGTCGCTGCGATCGCCAATCAGACCGCTGAGGCAAACCAAACGCTATTAGTGCAAACCATTGTGGCGAAAGCCAGCATGGGGCCATTGCAACCCTACTTCTACGAAGTGTTTGAAGCAGGCTTGACCGAAACGATGGCGGAATTAAGAGCTGAAATGGAGCGTCGATAAAGGGAGCTCGTAGACCTGACAATAGATTTTCAGAGCTTCTGCGGGAAGACGCGAGTAGACGAGCCGTGTCTTTGCCTCGAAACTCTGTGAAGGCCGCCTTAGGACAATGCCGAGAAAGAATATACCGGCACTGTCAGGGCGGGTTTAGCGAGTAACCTTCATGATCATTGCCACCAGAAATCAACAAAACCCGCCCCTACAGGTATCGTCTTTGCTAGAAATCTCCTTAGGCCATTCCTGCCAGGCTTCTTGACAGGATAAGATGTGAATTGTGGGATAGCTGATATGTGTGGTCGATTTGCCCAGACCCAAACCGGAGAAACCGTTGCCGCAGCGTTTCAACTGTCGGTAACGCCGGAGCTGACGCCTCGCTACAACATTGCCCCCAGTCAATCGGTAGCCGTGATTACGCAGGCTCGACGCACGGGCGATCGCCAATGCCATGACAAGCGCTGGGGCCTGATTTCAAAATGGAGCAAAGACACCAAAATTGGTTACAAACTGATCAATGCCCGCGCTGAAACGGTGGCGACTAAACCCTCATTTCGCGGAGCCTTTCAGCAGCGGCGCTGTTTGATTGTGGCCGACGGCTTTTACGAATGGCAAAAAGATCCGCAAACGCAGCACAAGCAGCCCCATCTGATTCGGCTCAAGTCGCGATCGCTGTTTGCCTTTGCGGGGCTGTGGGAGCGCTGGCAAGATCCGCAAACGCATGAGACGACCTTCTCTTGCACGATTTTGACCACCACCGCCAATGCCGCCTTAGCGCCCATTCATCACCGGATGCCGGTCATTTTATCCAGTCGTGACTATGATGCCTGGCTCGACTCCAGTTTTTATAACCCTGGCATGTTAGAGGCACTGCTGTGCCCCTTTACCGCGGCGGCGATGGAAACCCTGCCAATTACCAGTGCCGTCAACAATCCGCGCAATGAAACGGTTGCCGTTCAACAGCCCGCCTGATCAACACGGCGCCGGGAAAGCTGTGGCCAGTAATTTTTAGAAGACCGGGCAGGCGAATGGCTGGTCGATCTTCTCACTCATGAACCAGGCGCGATCGCCAATGCCGATAGGGCTAAAGCGGGTTGCTCGTGACGTTGGAGCGATCGCCACCCCGACCGCCACCACCGCCGCCACTTTCGTTACGAGGACGCGCTTTGTTAACGCGCAGCTCGCGTCCTAGCCACTCAGCCCCATCCAATTCTGAAATGGCAGCATCTTCGTGAGCGACTTCAGCCATTTCGACAAAAGCAAAGCCCCGTTTACGGCCAGTTTCGCGATCGCTGGGCAAGCTGATGCGCTTGACCTCACCATATTCGGCAAACACGTCACGTAGGTCATCTTCTGTCGCTTGAAATGACAAATTACCAACGTAAATAGTCACAGTAATCTCCAAACAAACCTGAACTAAAGCAATACCGCAAGAGCCCCCAAACAAAGAAAGAAGCTTCCCACAGGCAGTGGCTTTTCTAAGTATTTGGCTGCGATCATAGCCGATTCACCTTAAAAGCTTGGTAGTCCATCTCACATGTGTCGCTTCACGGCAAAAATGCTGTAATCCCATGCTGCCCCACCGGCCGCCCGAATCGGATAAAGCCTCTCCTGCAGCGGGATACGACTGGTGGGACCGCACTGTTAATTTTCGTGAGGGCAGGCGCTACTTCGCTCCGATTGATGTAGTTGTCCCTTTCAAAAGGGATGAATCGGGGGCACGGAGGCTGGCCATCTTCACAACCGGGAGTGAGGGCGATCGCCACGCTTGGCTGAGACTATTTTTGTCGATGGCGTGCTCACAAATCAACCGCCCCCAGCAAGACGTTGACGACTAAAGTTTGTGCCCAATCGTGAAATGTCGGTTGTTGGCGCAAACCCCTGTGGCACAATAAAGGCTGACTATTAAAGCCTGTAAAGCTTGTTTAAAGAGTTTGTAAGAGAGTTGATTGCTTGTGACTGCGACTGCTGACCGTTCGACCGCTCCCCGCCGCATTGTGTTTCCGTTCACGGCTGTGATCGGACAGGCAGACATGAAGCTGGCCTTGATTTTGAACGTCATTGACCCGCGTATTGGTGGCGTCATGATTATGGGCGATCGCGGCACGGGTAAATCTACGACCATTCGCGCCCTGGCCGATTTGCTACCTGAAATTGACGTGGTCGCGAACGATCCCTTCAGTCGCTCTCCTCAAGATCCGGATGTGCAGCGAGAGCAAAACACCACCGATCTCCCCGTGGCCCAAAAAAAGGTGCCCATGATTGACCTGCCCCTCGGGGCCACCGAAGACCGGGTTTGCGGCACGATTGACATTGAAAAAGCCCTGTCAGAAGGTGTCAAAGCGTTTGAGCCAGGGCTGTTAGCGAAAGCCAATCGAGGCATTTTGTATGTTGACGAGGGCAACCTGTTAGACGACCATTTGGTCGATGTGCTGCTCGATTCAGCCGCCTCCGGGTGGAACACCGTTGAGCGCGAAGGCATCTCGATTCGCCATCCCGCCCAGTTTGTGTTGGTCGGTTCAGGCAATCCCGAAGAGGGGGAACTGCGCCCCCAATTGCTTGATCGCTTTGGCATGCATGTCGAAATTCGCACCGTGCGCGACCCGGAGTTGCGCGTGCAAATTGTGGAGCAGCGTTCTGACTTTGACCAGAGCCCTCAAGCCTATCTGGAAAAGTTTTCTGAGACCCAAACGGCTTTGCAACAGCAAATTGTGGAAGCCCAATCGCGTCTGCCAGAGGTAGTGATTGACCACGACTATCGGGTCAAAATTTCTCAAGTGTGCTCAGAGCTAGACGTTGATGGGCTGCGGGGCGATATCGTCACCAACCGGGCCGCGAGAGCGCTGACCGCCTTTGAAGGCCGCACCGAAGTCACCCTAGATGACATTCGCCGCGTGATTGTGATGTGCCTGCGCCATCGGCTGCGCAAAGATCCCCTAGAGTCAATCGATTCGGGTTATAAGGTTGAGAAGGTCTTTAGTCAGGTATTTGGGGTTGCCCTAGCCGATGAAGACTCGGCCCCCAATGGTCGCCAACCGGTTGGGGCTCGCTAGTGACACAGCGCATCCTGGGTTTAGATCCGGGGCTGGCAATTTTAGGGTTTGGTGTGATTGACGGCATTGGCACCTCGGCGACCACGGCGGCGGGGGCGGAGGTGGTCGATTTTGGCGTTGTTGAAACACCGGCTAAAACCCCCGTGGGCGATCGCCTGTGCACGCTCCATGACGATTTGCACAGCCTCATCAAGCAGTTCAAGCCCGACCGCGTCGCGTTAGAAAAACTGTTTTTTTATCGGATGGGCAATACGATTTTGGTGGCTCAAGCTCGGGGCGTCATCATGTTAGTGCTGGCCCAGCATCAACTCTTGCCCGTCGAGTTTACCCCCGCCCAAATCAAGCAGGCCTTGACCGGACATGGCAATGCTGATAAATCCATGGTGCAAGAATCCGTCATGCGAGAGTTAGGACTCCCGAAAATTCCTAAACCCGATGACGCGGCCGATGGGTTGGCGGTGGCCCTGACGGCCTGGTTTCAGCGATAGCGATGAGCCTAATCGACTGCGGCGTTATTCACCCACCATTGCCGATAGCTGGGGCGCGATGGGGGCAAGGGACCAGAGAAACTGGTGTGTGGTGGCCTTACTTCTGCCATGGGTTACTAGACGCGATGCCAGGAGGCACGTCTCACCCATAGAGCTATCCGCTGTTGCCTGTCGTAGCGGTTTCCAATTCTCTGAAATAAGACGATGAAGCTGGCCCCCTTGCCCCTCAGCTCCCCTACCTGGCCAAGATGGCATCAGGAGTCCAATCACTGAGAAATGCAATTACCGTGCGATCGCCAGCAGCTTGATTGCCTAGATGCGATCTTGAAAATCTTCCAACGCTCTGATCAAGTCGCTCATGCAGGCAGTGGGCACCAGATCGGCTAACGGCAGTTGCTTGCGTCCACCTCCTAAAGAAATTGGCACATCCTGCAGCACCTGAGCGATATCGGCTTCCGCCAGACGCTTGTCAGCCACTAAGGGATAAAGACGCTGAGCTACGAGGGTATGCAATTTCGCATCGTTTAAATAGAGGTGCCACTTGGCCACATCAATGTAAACGACTTCACCGATGCTAGCGGCCAGCGCCTCAATGGTTTCAGCTGGGGGAGAGTAAGACATTGTGATTCTCCTAACAATCTGGTTGGGCAACTGATCTACGCGATTCACCCAGCTCGTTCAGTCAGTAGCGAGTCTGGGGATGCTGGTCGGGCATGCAAGTGCCACTGCTGCAGCTTTGAACCGCACGATCGCTGACAGCATAGAGGCGCGATCGCCGCTTAGCTTCCTCCTTCGGAGGCATCTTCAGATTCCAGCACATAGGTGCCGGAATAATCGGCGATCGCAAAAATGTAGAGGGCGTGGCTGACTAAAACGACCAGCCAGACTAACGTCAATTTGCTGACCCAAGCGACCCAGTCACCATTAATTTCATGGGCAAACCACAGTCCAGAATTGATGGCAGCAAATAAGGCCACGTGGATGGCAAAATTCATGCGGTCATCGAGTTTGCGAAAGGCGGGGTCACGGCGATCGGGTTTACGGGGCCAACGCGGCGGCATAGAGACAGATCCAAACAGTTCACACCCTTATCTTAAAGGGCGGCCTGATATTCGCCTGATTTTCCCCCAGTTTTTCGTAACAGGCGCACCGACTGAATGGTGATCGACTTTTCGATCGCTTTAGCCATGTCATATAGCGTCAGCGCAGCGATGGAAACAGCGGTCAGCGCTTCCATTTCGACCCCCGTTTCGGCCTTGATGCACACGGTGGCTTGAATGCGATAGCCCGGTAGTTCCGGCTCAGCGGCAATCGTGACTTCAACTTTACTGAGCGGCAGTGGATGGCAGAGGGGAATCAAGGCCGACGTCTGCTTTGCCGCCATGATGCCAGCCAACCGAGCGGTGCCCAATACATCGCCCTTGGGATTATCCCCCTGCTCGATCTGGGCCAGCGTTGACGAAGTCATGAGCACCACCCCCTCTGCGATCGCCACTCGCACCGTGGGTAGCTTGTGGGAAACATCGACCATGTGGGCTTCACCCGCTGCGTTTAGGTGACTTAATGCCGTCGGGGAATTTTCTGTTTGGGCCATGGAAAATCTCTATTTTTGTACCGAGGACTGTGCTACTATTTAACTCCTATAAGGGCGTGTAGCTCAGTGGACTAGAGCACGTGGCTACGAACCACGGTGTCGGGGGTTCAAATCCCTCCATGCCCGTTTGCATTCTTAATACCAAAAAAGCGCTGTGAGGCTAAAGTGACCTCGACAGCGCTTTTTTGGTTGGGTGTTTGACCTGCTCCTGTGGGCTTTGCGGATGCTTTGCCGCAATGAACTTAAGGTTTTTAGCTAAACTCGTCCTTAAACAGTATCCGTATATTTTTTCTCAGAAATTGCCCTGAAAATAACCCCGCGTAAGGTGGGTCAATCCCCTCACAGTTCGCTCAAAACTCCCCACCAGTCAGCTGTCTGGCCCACCACCTCAAACCCGCAACGGACAACCGCATTTTCATCGTTTGGAGTGGCGCGCCAGCGTTATGGGCCATTGCTCTGTTTTTAATCAGCCGCCTGCGCCTCGACGGCATAGATATCGCGACCCTGCCCCAGGGAGAACCGCAGCGAATGCTTGAGACTCTTGCTAGATGCGGTAATGAAGATCAGGAAGCCTAGGAAGGTCATCAGCCCGGCCAGGCCAAAACAGTCACGATAGCTGGCCCAGTCGGCAAAGGTACCAAACACAGGCCCGGCGATCGCAATGCCGACGTCAAATCCCACCATGACGAGACCAAACACCTTGCCGCGCTCGTCAGCCGCTGAGCGATCGCCCATCAGCACCGCAATCATGGGAATCAGCGTGCCCGCCGCACCGCCTTGAATCAGGCCCGCAATCAGGAACATGGCTGGCGTGGTGGCCTGCCAGAAGGTCAGCATCGACAGGGTATACAGCAGCAGCCCCATCGTAATGAACCGCCCGCGCCCATGACGATCGGAGGCGCGCCCGACTAACAAGCGAATGCCAAAGCTAGCGATCGCGGAGGCGGTATAAATCAACCCCACATTCAGGGCTAGGCCAGTTTCTCTCACAAACAGGGGCACAAAGGTGCTGAGGGTGCCAAAGGCGAGGCCCACCAGCAGCAAAATCGTCGCGGGAGTGCGCACGCGCGGCGTCCAGAGTAGACTCCAAAAAACCGGCCGGGGAGCACCGACAGCGAGGACTTGGGGACGAGGCGTGTAGGTTTCTTTCACCTGGGTGACGCACACAATGCCCAGAATGCCTAAAACCCCCATGGCCACAAAGGCCACAGAAAAATTTTGCCATTCCAGCAAAAAACCGCCAAGCGCTGGCCCTAGGGCCATGCCAATGGGATTGACCAAACTCATGTAACCAATCAGCTCACCCCGATGGGCCGGCGGCGAGATATCGATGATGAGCGCGCTATAGGCAACCACAAAAGCGGCAATGCTTAAGCCATGAAAGGCGCGGAATACCATCAACAGCAGCAGCACACCGTTAATGGTGATGGTCTGGCCGCCTAGGCTGATTTGTCCCGTCAATGGCGGCAGCACCACCGCTAATAGGTATAGAAAAGGCGCGAGCGCGAGCGCCACAATCCCGAGCAGCAGCACTAGCTTGCGTCCACGCTCGTCGGCCAGGCGGGCTAGCCAAGGACGCGCGACCAGCAGGCCAAACGCAAACGAGGCCATGACGACACCGATTTGCGATCCGGTGGCTCCCAGGGTTTCAATAAACAGCGGCAACGTCGGCAGCAACCCCGCCAATCCGGCCCAAAAACACAACCCAGCGATAAATAAGATGGTCAAATTCCAGCGGAGTGCCGGACTAAATGTGGTGAATACTTTCACAGCACCTCGCTCCCATCGTTAGGGGATTTTATAGCTGTTACCAAATGTAACAAAGTTCACTTTATCGATGCGTCTATCCATCCATGCATCCGTTCAGGATATCGCCGACGATAATAGAAACAACGCGGTCTCACCTCAGCACAACAGTCTAGATTGGAACTCTCCCAGAGCCATGCTGCCCACCCAACTGTTTAATCGCTCAACGCCTTGCACTGTTAGCGCGATCGCCGCCACCGGTTTATCGCTACTGCTGGGGCTCACCCTCGCCGCCTGCGCCCCTCAGTCATCCTCACCCGAACCGGCGGCAGAGACCCCGCCCCCATCCGATGCCACGCCAGCAACGATCGCATCCTCTCCCGACAACGTGGCTACTGTCACCATCGTTGAGACGACCACTCAATCCCCGGATAGCCATACCTTTGCCGTGACCATCAGCAGCCCCGACACGGGGTGCGATCAATATGCCGACTGGTGGGAGGTGATTACGCCGGAAGGCGATCTGCTGTATCGGCGAATTTTAGCCCACAGCCATGTGGATGAGCAGCCTTTTGAACGCACCGGCGGGCCAGTCAATGTTGCCCCTGACCAAACCGTGATCGTGCGGGCACATATGCATCCTAGCGGCTATGGTCCGCAGGCCATGCAGGGCAGCATCACTGATGGGTTTGAGACCGTGACGCTGCCAATAAACTTCGCTCTAGCGCTGGCTGAAGAGGAGCCTTTACCTGGGGACTGTGCTTTCTAGAGCTTGTGCCCTCTGACCTAAAACCTGCTGGTCCAAAACACATTCCTTTGGCAGGCGGTTGATAGCAGACAAAATTATTATCAAGCTAGCAACACTGTGCCGACCAACATCATGCAGCGCTCGGCTGAGTTTGACTCCACGCGACAGTATCGATATTGGCTAAAACGACAGTGGCATCCGGCCAGGCCCGCGATCGCCCTGATCATGCTCAACCCTAGCCGCGCCGACCATCAGCAAGATGACCCCACCCTGCGACGATGTATCGGGCTAGCTCAGCAATGGCAGTATGGCAGTCTCGTTGTGGTCAACCTGTTTGCCTACTGCACGGCATCGCCCAAGGTCTTAAAAACGGTAAGTCAGCCAGTGGGTGTTGGCAATGATGGGCATATTCTGCAGGCTTGCGAAGCTGCAGACACCATTGTGGTGGCTTGGGGTAACGCGGGCAGTCTGCAGCAGCGCGATCGCGCGGTCTTGAATTTGCTCATACCTCATCGCGATCGGCTCTACTGTCTGGGACAAAACCAGACCGGCCAGCCTCGGCATCCGCTCTATGTGCCCCGGCAAACCAAACTTCGCCGCTGGGAACGGTGATGCACCAGCCTTCAACAGAGCTGCCCTACCCGTACGATGAAAAAGCGAGGGTTCGTTACCGGTAGGGCGGTGGGTCGGACGGTTCACTGGTGGGGAGTTGGGCAAAATCTGTGGGGAGCTGACCGATCCTACGCGGAGTCTATTTTCAGGGCAGTTGGTTCAGTGAGACGGTTGTTCAATATCGATTCGTAAGCAGGATGCTGATGGCCTCGGTTTGTGTGGCAGGATAGTGACCAGCTTGAAATTTACGGTGCCATGGGTACTCCTTCGTCAACCACTGATCCGAATAACGCAGCTGCTCCGGATGACACGGCCAAGCCCGCTGAAGATCCGCTCTCTACGCAACGCATCCTCCGCGCGTTTACCGGGTCGTTGATGGCCGGTACGTTTACGATGTTGTTTTACAAAATGACGGTCGCGATCGCGACAACCTTTGCCAACAAGCCCGTCGTTTCTGACAACATTACTGTCATCAACCTCTCATCAGCAGTACGTACCTTAGTCGTCGGTGTTGTGGCAATGGGGACGGGCGTCTTTGGCATGGCCGCGATCGGCTTGTTCGCCTTAGGCGTACAAATGATCGGACAACGTCTTAGAGGGGGGCAGACAACAGCCCTGTCATCTGACAATCAGAAATAGTACAATTGATCTATCCAGGAATCGATGGCTGCTGTCTAGGGATGCCTCAGCCGTGCATCAGTCAGCGGCAGAGTTGTCAAAAACTCTGATGTGTTGAAAATTTCACATGGCACTTGATTTATTGACGCCGCCGCGTAAAGTAGCGGATATTCTATTGTCTTCGGCCCCCGCCGAGAAAGGTTGACTTCATGGCGATTATTGCCCTCAAGGCTTGGTATTTAGAACAATATGAACCCGCACGGGAGTTAGAGAAACGTCCCCAAGATCTCCGCCTGAGTCGTAACAGCCTGCTGAAGTCTGGTTTGCGGGCTGACTTTTTGGACGATAGTGAAGAGGTGCGCGAGGCTGCTTGGTTCCAGCGGTACCTGTCGGGTGAGGCGGTGGAATTTTACATTGAAGGCAGCGGTACCTATGCGATTTCTAACATTGACCTGCTCAGCCACGAGATCTATTTCACCAAGCAAGAGTCTTTGGTGCAGCTCGAACCGTCTATCTTTTTCTGCTATCAAACGGCCTATTCAGAATCCAGTTCGCTGCTGCGCGACGAGCTAGAGGGCTTGCTGAAAAAGACCAATAAGAAATCACGCTTACCCCTTGCACTCGAAGAATCTAACCGCGCTGGCGAAGGAGCCCTGCGGCGCAACAGTCCCCTCATGCGGAAACTGCGCAAATCTCTCATCTTCATTGCCGATGGCACGTCCGTTGCTCAATTGCCCGGTACGCCGCCCCAACTGTTGCCCAGCGCCAACGTTTGTATTGAGTTGGGCTATGCGCTGCAGTGCAAGCGTCCAGAGCAAATTATTTTGGCGCGGCAGGAGCGCGACGACCTGCCCGGCCACTTTCCCTTTGAAGTGCCTTCTGAGCAGCAGATCGTGTTTCATGACGCCTCAGATCTGGCGGCTCAGCTGAAAGCAAAAGTTGACGGTGAGCTACAGCGCTATGGGCTGCTCTGAGGCAGTTCATAAAATCCACCACCAGCCCTAACGGCTAGTCATCAGAGAGTGCCCATTGAAGCTTAAATGCCAGCGCCGTCTAAATATTCAGTAATGGCCCGATCTTGAATGCGGCAGCTCTGAGTCGGCGCGATCGCGTCTAATTCTCTTTGGCTGACTTTGAGGGTTTTCAAGTCTTCGATCTGTTGTTCAAGCCCTTCGATGCGATCGACCAAGGCGCGAATCACCTGGGCCTCAGAGTCGGGCAGGCAGTCATGGTCTAGCGGGCCAACCCGTTCCCCGGCGCGGTAAACCACCCGTCCGGGCACGCCCACAACCGTACAGTCAGAAGGCACCTCTCGCAGCACCACTGAGCCCGCGCCAATGCGCACATCATTGCCCACTTGAATGTTGCCCAGCACTTTGGCCCCAGCCCCAACCACCACATTGGTGCCCAGCGTCGGGTGACGCTTACCCGATTCTTTGCCGGTGCCGCCCAGAGTAACGCCTTGATAAATTAAGCAATAGTCGCCGATGATAGCGGTTTCACCCACTACGACGCCCATGCCGTGGTCAATAAAAACGCCTTGACCAATTGTGGCTCCAGGATGAATTTCGATTCCCGTCACGAAGCGGCTGACATGGGATAGCAACCGGGGAATAAAGGGTAAACCCACGTTCCACAACCAATGGGCGACCCGATGGAAGGCCAGGGCCTGTAGACCCGGATAGCAGGTCAACACCTCTAGCCAGTTGCGGGCTGCCGGATCACGTTCAAAAACAATTTTGAAATCAGCTCGCAACGCCTTCAGCACAGGAATCGTCTCCCAAGAAAACACTAGAGGTAATTTTAGCGTTACTCGTAGCGTCCTGAATATAGTCAAAAGGTGAGAATTCCCCTATAAAAACGATGGCGGGGAGAGACTTTCCATAGGAGTTTTCCGCTAGGAAGCGCCTGCACCATAGACTGATGCCAGTTTTTACACTCAAGACAGCACCGATCAGATAGAAGCGCAGTAGTCGTTCCAGTTATCGGAGCCAGATATCGGAGCCAGTTATCGGAAAGGGACGAACGGTTTACCGCCCGCCCGTACCACTTAATTAACTGAGAAACCTGGTTTTCTTGCCGAGGAGAAGACAGGCCTCTATCAACTTTCTGTTTTTGCAAGCGCCCGTAGTCTCAAATCCTCAATATTTTTGAGGGACAAAAAATTGCTCATTGAGAGGGGGGCGCACATAGTCGAGGGGAGCACTTTTGCGCGGTGGCAGTTCCAAGGGTTCTGGGGTCATGTCGACATAGGGAATCTTGCTCAAGAAATGATTGATGCAGTTTAAGCGAGCGCGCTTTTTGTCGTCGGCTTCCACCGTAAACCAGGGGGCTTCAGGGATATTCGTATGGGCAAACATCATATCTTTAGCGCGGGAATACTCTGCCCAGCGATCGCGTGACTCCAAATCCATCGGGCTCAGCTTCCACCGACGGGCGGGGTCAGTCGTGCGCGATTGAAAGCGTCGCTCCTGCTCGTCATCACTGACCGAAAACCAGTATTTCAGCAAAATAATGCCCGATCGCACCAACATCCGTTCAAATTGGGGACAGGTCTCCATAAACTCGTAATACTGCTCATCTGTGCAGAACCCCATCACATGCTCAACCCCGGCTCGGTTGTACCAGCTGCGGTCAAAACAGACAATCTCGCCCGCCGCCGGGAGGTTCGCAACATAGCGCTGAAAGTACATAGCGACATATCGCGATCGCTCGGTGTCCCTAAGGCCACGACGCGACACCCCCGAGGATTGAGGGGTTCAGTGATGCGCTTGATCGTGCCGCCTTTGCCGGCCGCATCGCGGCCTTCAAACAAAATCACAATCCGAGTATCGGTGTGTTTGACCCAGTACTGCATTTTTACCAACTCGACTTGCAGCCGGGCCAGCTCTTTTTCATAGAACTTTTTAGGCAGTTTCGAACTGCCTTCGCCTTCAGAGATGAGGTAATGTCCCTTTTTTGGGGCCTCTATATCGTGCTTTGGTTTCTTACCTTTTTTATGTTTTGCTTTAATTTCTTTTTCTTTCGCTTTCTTTTTCTTTTTCCCTACTTTCTTTTTGCCTTCCTTAACCAACACTGTTTTGGGCAGCAAACTCTCTGCCGTTGTGGTCACAGAACTATTGGCATTCACATCGTGGTTCATTATCAATATTCTACGAGACGTTCATCTATTCTTAATCATAAAAATGAATAAGAACCTTGATGTGTTGAGGTCTACTAAAAATTATCAATGCAACAAAAGTTTGCGTGCGTCGCCAACGTCGATAGGCACAGGCCAAGTAGCTTTTAGGGCTGAAATCAGACGCTTTCGCTCAACTCTGGCCATGCCAGCGTAACGCCTGTGTCTAGCGGGTCGTTTGGACGAACCCGTCCAGGCAGATCATGGATGTCAGCCAAAGTTGTCAAAAAGAGAGGCCAAGGGCGATTGAAACTCAATCAAGTGGGAATACTGAGCAGGCGATCGCCAGAGAATTGAAGCCCCTTAAGCCGCAATGAGAGGTAATCCGCCAGACCTTAACGGTCGCTAGCGATTGACCTTTCCTGACTTGCGGAGCTCTGAAACCTCATGAAGATGCAAGCCGAAGCTAGCGTGACAGATCTCCATAACTGCTCAAGTAGGGCAAAGTTCTCTCGTTCTCAGCCAAACAGAGTTCCCTTCTCATTGAGCATTTTTATTGTTAATGACTGAGTGATTATATTTAACTATGTTGGCTTTTATTATTCCTCTGAAAAGTGCCAAAGTTTCTAAAGATTGGCAGAGAACTTCTGCATTGTTTGAACGATGTCTGCGATCGACCTGCAATCAGAGCCATGACAACTTTAGAACTATTGTTGTTTGCAATGAGGTGCCTGATATCACCTTTCAGCACAAAAATGTTGAATATGTGAAAGTGGATTTTCTGCCGCCAGAAAAGGTTTCAAATCCCATCCCGCGAGGGCTCACCGACAAGGGAAGACGAGTTCTCAAAGGCATGATGCATGCTCAGCAATTTTCTCCTACTCACGTCATGACTGTGGATGCTGACGACTGTGTTAGCAGCCGGTTGGCGGGTTTTGTTGACCAAAACCCTACTACTAACGGCTGGTATCTCAATACGGGGTGGAAGTATCGAGAAGGAGAAGCTCACATCTACCTCAAGCGTCGCCGATTTTACACTATGTCTGGCACAGCCAATATCGTTCACAACGACTATTTAGACTTGCCAGAAACTCCTGAATACAACCGGGGATATGGTTATTACAAGTTTTATATCGATCACCAGAAAGTTAGAGGCTTCATGGAAGAGAAAGGTGCCCTTATGCAGCCATTACCTTTTCAAGGTGCAGTCTATATTTTGGCAACAGGGGACAACATTTCAGGCAACGAAGAGAATCTATCTTTTAACTTTTTGAATCGCAAAAAGATTTCTAGTGAGCTTCGGCAGGAATTCTGTCTAGACAATCTAGATCTCAGCAAGAGTTTGTCTACATCGACATCATAAATTGAACATTAGAGACATCCTTAGCAGCTAAGGCAGTGAATCATGATTGAAGAGGACTCAAGTATGGTGGAATTTATCCATGAATTTTCTCTATCAGTAAATTTAAAGAGCAGTTCACAGTGACTAGATGATTGGCATGAAGCTGGAATAGATATTAGGAAATATATGAACTTCTGGAGATTCATTAGGTACTCAACGTAAGAGATTCATTGCCTATAGTCAGCTCATAGCTGATTTTCCAGTTGGCCATCATCGGGCAGTCCTGTCTTCCAGATTACTTAGCGTTGACAACCTCAGTTTCTGACAAATAAGCTTAACCTTTTTGAAACTCAGCCATAAGGCAAATCTCCTATGAATCATAATCCTTTAAAGGTAATTTACATTGCGGGTTGGGGCCGAAGCGGTAGCACGCTACTTGCTCGAATTTTGGGACAAGTAGACGGCGTTGCTCACATGGGAGAGCTGCGAACCATCTGGACAGACGGGTTTAAGTCTAAGAGTATCTGCGGTTGTGGTACACCCACTCACGATTGTGATGTGTGGCAAGCCATCATGAATCAAGCTTTTGGTGGTATCGAACGGGTTGATTTGCCCGCCATGGTTCAGCTTCGCCGTCAATCTGAACCCAAAACATCAGAGCTATTAAAGTTTTTAGTTTCATCTAAGAAGTCCAAAAACTTTCTGCATACTTCTGAGTCCTATCGTAATGTTTTAGAGAAACTGTATAGCAGTATTCAAGATGTCTGTGGTGCAGAGGCGATCGTGGATGACTCTCTACATCCTGGATATGCTTATACGCTCGCTTCAGTACCCAATCTAGAGGTGTTTGTGGTGCATCTGATTCGAGATGCTAGAGGCTGCACTTATTCTTGGGAAAAGCGCTGCAAAAATGGTCTGGGTTCATACACACTGAAAGATAGCGCTTTGGGATGGGATTTGCGAAATGTGGCCACTGAAACACTAAGAAAGCATCCAAACATTAAATACCATCAACTGCGCTATGAAGATTTTGTCAATCACCCTCAAGAAAGCGCAAAAGCTATTTTAGAGTTTGCAGAAATGCCCACGGACTCGCTAACCTTCTCATCGCCTTCAACAGTATCGCTGGAAGCAACCCATAGTATTTTTGGCAATGATAATAGAGCTGAGACGGGGACAATCTCTCTGCGCCTAGATGAGGTCTGGAAGAAGAAAATGCCTATGATTGATCAGTCAAAAGTTTATTTTTTGACATGGCCATTACTGATCAGATATCGATATAAGTTCTAAACATATCAGAGCATCTCTAATAAAGTTAGAAATAAAAGTCAGACTAAAACTAGAGGAGAATTCCATGTTTGTTTCTAAAGAGATAGTATTTATTGAACTTCACAAAACTGGTTCTTCCCATATCGATAAACTGTTAGCTCAAGTTTTGAGTGGCCGCAAAGTAGGAAAACATAACCCAGCGACCGCAGATTTATTTAATGGCAATAGATCTTTTATAGGATCTGTAAGAAATCCTTGGGAATGGTATGTTTCTTTATGGGCATACGGCTGTAATCGTCGAGGAGGAATTTTCAAACGTGTAACGAGACCAAAAGGGCAGATAAAAACCTTTAATTGGCGCAAAAGTCCACTCGAATCAGCTTATTTACTGGCAACAGATTTCTCGCGAGATCGTGATTTTTGGTTGTATTGCTACTCTGATGTTAATGATCCAAGTGTTTTTCAAGCTTGGCTGAAAATGATCCATAGTAAGAAGTCACGTAATGATCATGCTGGAGGATATGGTTTTTCTGGGATTAGTGATTTTTCAGGCTTGTTAACCTATAGATATTTAAAGCTATTTTGTGCAAACCCTAAAAACGATGGATTCAAGAGAATACTCAACTATGAAGAACTCAAAGAATTTGAATCTCAGAATTGCTACATAGATCATTTTATTAGAAACGAATTCTTAGAAGAAGACTTTATAAAAACCTTGGAAAAATGTGGAGTAGCTTTGTCAGACGAACAGGAGATGGAAATAAAGAAATCGGGAAAAACAAACGCTTCATCTGGAAAAAAAGAAGTTGATTATTACTACAACGATGAAACGTCAAAATTTGTTGGTGAAATAGATAAGCTTATAGTTGAGAAATTTGGATACAAACCACCCAAAATCTAAAAAGATATCTGGATAAGTATGTTGTTCAAGAGTTGGCCTTAGGCTTTTGTTGTGCTTGCCCTGCCTCATTCACGCTGTAGTGTCTGTAAGGGCTCTGGGAGGCTCATGACTTTTGCTGTGTAGCCGCCATAGAGGGCATGGGTCTGGCGAATTACTTGATTGAGGGCATCGATATCGGCTTGGCTCGGCTCTTGAGGTAGGGCGATCCGAGCCATATAGGCTGGAGAATAAATTGATTCAAAATGGCGACTGATTTCTGGAAAAACCATTTGTTCGCCATCGAATTTAAACAACAGGTCGATCGCGCCATTTTGGTTGCCGACAAATAATGGATCGTTGAGCAAAACCAGCGGTAGTGAGAGGGCGATCTCGCCGCTGTGGTTTGACAGCTTCCAGATCAGGTTATCGATACCCTCGGGAGATAAGTCGGGGAAGATTTGCTGCAGGGCAGCCGAGTCTACTCGGTTAATGCGGGGTGGATTAGGGTCGCGATCGCGCGGCCAACTATCAATTCTAAAATCGAGTCGGAAACGGCCGTGCAAAACGGTGGGGGCATTGCTCCCGTCTGCCCCGGCCACGCGTTTAAGTTCGGGGCGGTATTGGTCAACCAGGGGTAGCATTGCCACCTGTTCAGCGGGGAGTTTAGCGGGTGGATGGTTGGATGACAGGTTGTAGCCCGTGTTCACCAGCTTCATAAATTTGTTAATGTCCCAACGATCAAGGTCATTGTTGGAGACCATTTTGTACCAGAGCGCACCCATGGCGGATAGCGTGGGTGAGTCCGCTGCCGTGAGCGCCATCAAATCGGGTACGACATAATTATCGAGGCCAAATCGTTTGATATCGTAGCCATTGCCCCACATCATGTTGAGGTCAGGCATATCGCGAATAAAGGGGTACAAGGCACGAGTGAAGTTAAGGTAGTCGGGATCGCGGCGATCTCCCGGTTGAAACGCTTCATCAACTAGACCACTGAGTCGCTTGGCCATGGCGACGGATAACAGCGACAAAGCCTCTGTCGTAATGTCTAAATCGTGGTGCTGTAATAGTCGAAAAACTTTGGCTTCTTGAGCTGCTGCTTCCGCATATTGGGTTTCCAAGGCCTGAATGTCTTTTTGCAGCGCCCTTAATTCCAGCGCTAGCTCCGGCTGATCTCGTTTTAAGGATTTCCAAAACCACGGATTAAATACCTGGTCGCAAAGCAGCACGGTCAGCAGTTCGGCTTCTGACAAATTGGGAGAATTTTGTTGAAAGAACTGGATGAAGTGCGCCCTGGCATCGGGATAACTTTCAGCGGCTGAGGCTCGATTGAGCCCTTCGATCCGCGTGGCAAAAATGCCCACCAAACGCGATGTATCCATCTGATTCACCGACTTGCGGCTGAGGTCTTCGGTCAGGCCAATGTTGAGCCAAAAGTCTTCGCTGTGATAGTTGTTAATTGAAGTGAGAATTTTGCCGCTATGACGATCCGCAAAGGCTCTCAAGCGAAGTTTTAGGGCCTCTTCTTGCGCCAGCTGATGTTCATATCGGCGACGATATTCAACTGCGGCCTGCTCCAAATCATCAGGAAACAGGTCAATGCCCTGCTGCGCGACCTCGGCAATATTGAGGGCATGGACGGCCGGGGTGTCTTCGGCAGCAGTGGGCGTGGGTAACGGCAGTCGTCCGACGGTGATCGTCGTGCTAGTGAAATCAGCATCGGTATAGTCTTTTTTGATCTTGACCTCCTCAACCTGTTTGATGGCTTCGAGCCGCGCCCAAGGTTCGAGGGGCGTTGTGAGGAGCGATCGCAGCAAATATTGCTTATTGGTCAGCTCTTGCTCATAGCGGTAAAACGAATGCACAGAACCGGACCGATTGCCCAAGTCCGTTTCTCGGAGGTAAGGAAATTCCAGGGTGAGCAAATGGGTTTCGAGCAGGGGGATCACCGCTTGCAAAGGCACATCGGCCTTTTGAGCGGCCCAAAATAGATGTCCTAAAAAGGGCTTGAGATAGTAGGCATCGGTGTCAAACACCTGATTGCTGATAAATTCGCGATACTCTCCTTTGGCTAGACCAGCGGCGATGAGCGGAATGGCAGGATTGCGCTGGAGATGCCAGAAAAATTTGTCGTCTAAGACCTCTTGTTGATTCACCGGCAACGTATTTTTGATGGCATCGTAGCCCGCGCGCGAAAGGGACGGCACGATAGTGCCATCAGCCAGGGTAAAGGTAATGCTGTTGTCTGCAGCCACGCCGTAGGTTGCGCCTTCGAGCAGCCAAATCGGTTGCCGGGGCTGCACGCCAGTCAGGGCGATGAAGCCGCCTTTTTGCGCTTCTACTAAGAAGGCATTTTTGCCGCGCCGTAATCCCTGCAGTAAATCCGGCAATCGGTCTTTGCGGATGGGAAAGGTATAGGCCAGCGTAGATCGGGCTAGCGTCGGGGCTGGAGCCGCGATCGCGCGCTGCTGAAATCCGCCCACCCAGATTGCTCCCAGGCTACTCAGCAGGATTTCGCTCACCAGAACAGCAGACAGGGCCCGGTGCCGCGCTGCAGACTGATAATTGTGAGAGGCTTTTGTTGTCTGGGTCGTTCGTTCGTGCAAAACCATCCAACCGCGATCGCCTCAAACAATACAAGCCAGACCAGGTCAGCCATGGTGACTCCTGGCGTCCAGTATATCGATGATGTTTCGGCAGCGGTTTTTAAATTTTCTAACCCGAAGGGCAATGCGGACAATGCCTCAGCCTCGATTACTGATCGATCGCTGCACCGAACAGAACTTGTACAGTGATCGATCAACCAAGGCGGCGTCGGGCATAGATTCCCCCACTCCAGCAGAGTTTCAAGCAAGTAGCTATGCCTGGTCGGGTGCCGTATAGCCCTTTGAGCAATAGCCCAGAGAGCAGGGCTTCGCGTGACGCCCTGCAGTGGAGGGATGCCTAGGATGCTCCTCAGGACAGGTGAATTATCCCAGCAGTGCTTTGGCTCGAGCCACAAAGTTATCAGCGGTAATCCCGTTGAGCGTCATCACCTGGGCGGCGCTGCTGGCAGTGTCGCCGCGTTTCCAGGCAAAGGTATCGCGGGGAGCCAGACTGCGGAGCATCACAGGCTCCAGCATGGCCGAGGAGCCGCCCGTCACGCCAATCAGCGCATCACCGCCAAAGAGTTGCTCAAAGTCGGC
Source organism: Leptolyngbyaceae cyanobacterium (assembly GCA_050042805.1). Taxonomy (GTDB): domain Bacteria; phylum Cyanobacteriota; class Cyanobacteriia; order Phormidesmidales; family Phormidesmidaceae; genus Halomicronema. The sequence continues at coordinate 7,202 of JBHJJI010000322.1, read as the reverse complement.
ATCGCTAAGAAAGTCACCATCCGCTTGAGAGGTACTTTCCCAAGCGACATCGCTGGGACGGTAGAGCCGCCGGGGATTCACAATCGAGACGATGCGGACGCCGATGCCCGCTGCGGCAAGCTGCTCAGCCGCGTCGAAAGCGGGGATCAGAGTCATATCGCCAATCACCGCGAGCACCAAAGTTTTGCTGCCAGCTGCTGAGTGCAGCACCACGGCCCCCTGCTGCAAAGCGGTACGGGTTTGCTCAAACGTTGTGCGAATCGGTAAGGGCGACTTGCTTGCCGTAATGGTGATGCCCTTGTTTTGGGTGGTCACCGCCCAGTCGTAACAGGCTTGAATGCTATTCGCGTCTACCGGAAAGAGGGGAAATACGTTGCCGTTACGCATCATCCCGGCAAAATAGTTCTCAATTTCGGGACGTTGATGGGTCCAGCCGTTGCGGCCCTGTTCCAAAGCACCAGCGGTAAATAGGGTGATGGTCGACGGGGTCGGTCGGCGCAGCTCGGCCATCGCCTGGGTCACCGTTTGCCAGATCGGCAGGCCATTGATGGCAAACGACTCGTAGGAACACCAGAGCGATCGCGCCCCAAACAGCGCTTGCGCTGCCGCCAGCCCGGCACAGGCATCTTCACTCAGGGGTTCATAAACCTGACCCTGAGGCCCCTGAAAATAGACATCATCCTGAGTGGGGTGAATAATTTTGAGCGCCTGGTTGATGTTGTTGATGCCAGAGGCGGCATTGCCATCGGCGTTCGTCACCACAAACTGCGAATCTTGCCGTCCGACATGGCCGACGAGCAAACCCATCGCTGTGGTCGCCACCTGCTTGTCGCCCCCGACGGCAAATTCGTTCAGCGGCAGCGAGCCTAACTCGGGCACTGGCAGCACCGATTCGGTTACGGCCATTTTGGAATTGGGGCCACCCATCGATCGCTCAAAGTTAGTGCGCACTAAGTTCCAGGCCGCTGGGGGCAAGGCACGAGCTTGGAGCGCATCATCAATGATGTCTTTATCTAAACTGTCGCCGGGGTAGAGGTTATGGGAGTTAGCACCCCGCTTATGCACCCCGGCCCCTTTCAGCTGTTTGATGATGAGGACAGTGAGCGTACCGCCGAGCGCTGATTTAGCCGCTTTGTCTGTGGCTGCTAACACGGCTTGAGTGAAGGCGAACCGCAGCTGGGGTGAGAAAGCTGTGCTATCTACATAATCTCCGGCTTGCCCGGCATCGTCATAGGCTTTGGCATCAACCAAAATGACTTCCTTAAAGCCATTGCCCCGCCAGTAGGCAGCATCGTCTCGTTAGATTGGGTCGACACCATGCTGTGATGCTCTTGCGAATAGCCGTTCCAGACCAAGATAGGCAAAAAGTTGGTGACGTTGGGGTAGGCCGTGTGGAAATGGCCCAAGCTGCTCATGATGTAGGGCTCGCCCAGTCCCCCATCCCCAATGGTCACGGGAAACAAGGTGCCGGGATGAAGCTTCGCCCCCGCCATGGCAAAGTGCTGCCCCTGCCCCAGCGGCCCGGCGGGATTGAGCAAACCGGGAATTTGGCCTGACAGGTGACCGAGTAGACCGTGGGTTTCGCGGAAGCGATCGCACATTTGAGACACGGTTTCAATACCCATAGCCTCTAAAGAGCGATCTAAAAAGACGGTGCTGTAAAAGCCGGGCGCATGGTGGCCCACTTCGGTAATCAAGTTCTTGTAGCCCAGCATGACTAGGGAGGCAATACCATCCGCTACGCTGGCAAACCCGCCGGGGTGACCCGACTGCTTGCTAGCCGTCACCTGCAGCGTCAAATATCGCAGCGCATCCGCCGCCAGCATGGTTTGATAAACCGCAGTCGCATCGGTGGGATCGGCGATCGCCGTTTGTGCCTCGCCAATTGCCGGAGCACTGCCATACTGATCAAACTCGGGCAGTGTCTCAGCAAAATGCTGAATCCCTTCGCAAAATGCCGGGGTCGTGGGCTTAGAGGTGACTGCGGTCATGTCTAGATTCCTGTGTGCATCAACAGAACAGCTATCCAAACGAGATAGCTAGCTGAATTCATCCTACCGACATCAGGAGCGCTGATCGCACTCGAACGGCAGATGACTCCTTCACAAAAATTCTACTGCAAATATCGGACTTAATAAATCAAAAAGCAAAAAACGATTGACTTAAATCAATTCATCTGACTGTGGCAATGCTATGACAGTTAAGTGCATTGGGTCTGGCCAGATTGTTTTTCAACAGCTCAATACTAATGATTTGGAGCTATTCCCGCGTGCAGTTTGGCCCATGGCGGCCTGCTGAGACAAGAGAAGAAGCTGTTTGCCGATATCGTGAGCCTGAGTGCGGAGGCATCTGTACTCGAGTAACAGAGCGAGTAACCCCCCTTCTGTAAGGATTTGGTACTGCCCAATCCCTGTGCTCAGGACGCTATTTTGAGCCTCCCGCTTACTTGACTGCAACCACAATCACCCAGCTTTAATCATCGCCCCTAAGCCTCTAGCTGCTTGAGGGCGGCCTCAGCGTACAATCGGGTTTGAGCATTTGGCCCCTGCCTTAGCTCAGTCAGCAGCGACCATGCGGGAGCATAATGTAATTGCCCCAAAGCCAGGGCGATCGCCTGTTGCACCGGGGCTGAGCCAGTTGCCGCAGCTAGGTCAGTGTTGAGCCAGCTGCACAGCACTTCGCCAGCGTGGTTCTGCAGTTGAGGATCCCGAAAACGCACCAGCGTATTAATAATTTCCACTTGTACAGCCACAGAAGTTTGGCGTCGAGCTGACAAGAGGGTTAGCAGCGCTGAGTTTTTTTCAATCCAGCCGAGAGCTCTGACCACCTCAATTTGCAGGGTCTCTGGCGTGTGGGGAGACGACAACACCTGGGCCAAACTCGTCACCGACGCCTCGGTATTGAGTCGCCCCAAGGCGATCGCCGTGGCCTTGTTGACGAGGGGAGACAGATCCCACAGGCCAGGCATCAAGAGACTCACGAGATCGATTTGCGCGAGCAAATGTGGCCGTAGTCCTAAATAGGTGATGGCTGCCTGTCGCACGGTGACATGGGAATCTTTGGCGGCCTGCAATAGCAAGGCATCAACCGACGGCACTTTAAAGTTGGCCAAGGCCGGAATCACCAGCGCTCTGATGGTGGGGTCGGGATCATTCGCCAGGGTGAGCAGCGGCTCAAAAGTTGCCGAGTCACGAACGCGAGCCAATGCTTGCACCATCGTCAGCCGGTGCGATGGCTTGTCCAGCAGCGGAATCAAGGCTTCAACGCCGCTCTTACCAAAGTGGCTCAGCCCCTCAGCGGCGATCGCAATCAACTCCGGCTCAGTCGTTTTTTGCAGCAGCTGCACCAACGCTTCTAGGGCCGCCTCATGGTCAAACTCTCCGAGGGTACGGGCAATAAACCACCGGGCCTCCCAATCGAGTTCCGCATCGGCAAGAAGCGGAATCAAGTACTCAATGACATCGGGGCCAAAAGCCGCCAGCCGCTTGGCAGCTTCCCATCGAGTCTGGAAATCCCCTTCGACGAGCTGACTCAAAGCCCTTCCCAGAAGAGTGTCAACATCGGTGTCCGAGGCCATTCCAGCTACATCACACTTTAGAAACATTCAATGAGTTGGCAGATAAACTGCAAGGGAAATCTACAACAAATTCTAGTTAAAGAAGCTATTTCATCTATTCATGCCAGCTACGACTCAGAAAGTTGCCGATGAACATTTGCTCGATGGGCATGTGTTTATTACATTGGTTGCCTGCAGCAACCGCATATTCTTGTAGGTCTCGCATTGCTTGAAGGCATGGCCTCTACAGCTGATCTAGAGCGGTTTCTAAATTAACCGTGCCAGGCGTCTGCAGCGATGGATTCATGCTTCAGGTAAACGACAAGTGAACGGTTGGTCGTTTACCTGACACGGAACCCCCTTTCTGCGCTGGTGATGGGGTGACGCTGAGCTGACGCCAGGGGACTTAGGGAACGGTGGAAAATATAGCAAGCCGCAGTTTGATCAGGTCACCCCCAATACCTGAAATCACCATCAGATAAGCTTCTTAATTCTGACTTCCGACTTCTTCATTCCGAATTCGGCTATAGAAGTCCCGTTAGTCGGCTGTGGTGAGTGGGAAGGTAAGGGGTAGAGGGTGGACATTTAAAAATAGAGTGGGATGTCACTTATTTGCCTGCGAGTCCCTCAAGAGTCTGGGGTGAACCCGATGTCTACTCTCAACATACAAGGAGTAAAGCTTCGATTGATTCAGCTTAGGCGTGAAACATCAGGAACTGCCACCTCAGACTAGCGACAGACCTGCCAATTGAAGACCATGCACAGCTTTGGCTCAACTCATCCCCCTCATCTCGCGTCAAAGATGGGTGTGCCTATCGGTGCATAAACATCCCCCAAAATACAGAAATTTGAGATAAATTGATTGAAAAGTCTGTATTTGCCTTGATGTTTTGGGCTGTTTGTTGAACTGGATGAATTGCTGATGTTCTTTGATCCGACATACCTGTTTTTTATGGTGCCTGGTTTATTGCTGACCCTGTGGGCACAAAACAAGGTTAAAGGAACGTATCGTCGCTATTCCCAAGTTCCCTCCACCATGGGCATGACCGGTGCTCAGGTGGCTCAAACCATTTTGTCGAAAATGGGTGTCCAGGGTGTGCGGGTAGAGCAGGTTGCTGGAGAGCTTACAGACCACTACGACCCCAGTGCAAAGGCTGTCCGTCTATCCCAAGGCATCTATAGTTCAACGTCTTTGGCGGCGGCGGCCGTAGCCGCTCATGAGTGCGGTCACGTCTTGCAAGACGTGGAAGATTACAAGTTTATGAATGTGCGGGCAACCTTAGTGCCCGCGGTGAACTTAGGTTCTCGACTAGGGCCGATCCTGATTATTGGCGGTTTGATTCTCAATTTCCTGGGTTTGGCCTGGTTGGGAATCCTTCTTTTCGCCGCAGTATTGCTATTTCACGTTGTGACATTACCGGTGGAATTTGACGCTTCTAAGCGAGCGCTGAGGCTGATTGACGAATATGGCATTCTGCAGGGCGAAGAAAATAAGGGAGCCCGTGCTGTCCTGCAAGCAGCTGCTTTAACCTATGTGGCAACGGCTTTTTATGCCCTGTTGAACCTGCTCTACTACGTCTTCTTACTGCTCGGCCGCCGTTAGTCGGTTGGCGTGGACCCAGCATTATTGACACAAAGGCTGACCGATTATGACTGCAAAAGGGGGAGATGCTGTGTTGAGCATTTCCCCCTTTTGCAGTCAGCTAGAACTTGAGAATGGCGGTGAGGAACGGTGTCGGTGTATGCCTTTGGCATTACGACCGAGCCGGGTTGCCAGCGGCGAGGAAAAACCGTACCTGAGTCCCCCTGTTTCTGTCCACCGATTAAATAACCGTGACTCGACAACGCCTGCACGAAACGCAAAGCTGCGGACGGTTGGTTAGGACTCCGAGCAGAACAAAGCATTGCCATGAATCAGGCTGGTGACAGATTTCGAGAGAGAAAAATCGCTAGAATTTTCTAAACTTTTTCCATGAAAAATCTGCAAAGTTAAAGAAGACTTTATATTTTTGTCCAGACCCTAGCAGCGTCTTGATTTCATCCAGGCAGTTGATGAAACCCTACGCATTTGGCCCACCGAAGGTGCAGATTCTTCCGGATCTATTGAAATCTCCTGTGAGTATTTGATGAAGCTGAGATGAAGATCATGATTTCTGTCCGTAATCTCACGGAACTGCCTCACGAAAACTTAATTTAATAAAGAGACTGGGATCACATCTATGCCATTAGCCATCTCTCATAATTAATAGAGGTTTCTTATGTGTATCGAAATGGTCGAGCGAGTTGATTACGGGTAGAAAAAACTGGATTTTTTCTATTGATTGATATCTATGAGATATCGATGACATTTCTCAACTTAGGAGCTCACAGGCGCGATCTCCTTCATTCAACCAGGCAGGCTAGGATTCAGTCGTTCAATCGGCTAGCGCCGATTCGGCTCAGAAAACATCGCGATTTTGGCAATCTTGAGGGAATACAGAATCCATCGTGATCGTTCACTTCCCACTATCGGCAGCGCGATTTAAAGCGGCAAAGCCCAACGTCGCTGTGGCGGTCATCGTATTCAGCTTCATCCAGCTCACCTTTATCCAAGCAGGCTAGTCTACACCACCATGATTTCAACGGTTTTCCCGACCTCTACACCCACCCTCAATGGCGTTCGACTGCAGATCCGGCAGCTGCAGCCGCAGGTCACCCTGTGGCGTCGGCAAATCCACCAGCGCCCTGAACTGGCCTTCAATGAAACCCAGACTGCTGATTTCATTAGCCAAAAACTATCTGAATGGGGTATCGAACATCGGCGTGGCGTGGCTAAAACCGGCATTGTCGCGGTCATTCCGGGGCATCGCCCAGGCCCGGTGTTGGCGATTCGAGCCGATATGGATGCCTTGCCGAATCACGAGATGAATGAGGTTGACTATCGTTCACAGCAAGACGGGGTGCTGCATGCCTGTGGTCATGATGGCCATGTGGCGATCGCCTTGGGCACCGCTTATTACCTAGCTCAGCATCGCGATTGCTTTAGTGGCACGGTGAAAATCATTTTTCAACCGGCGGAAGAAGGGCCGGGCGGTGCGAAGCCGATGATTGAGGCCGGGGCTTTAGAAAATCCTGACGTGGATGCCATTATTGGCCTGCATCTCTGGAATAATTTGCCGGTGGGAACAGTGGGAGTTAAAAGCGGGCCGTTTATGGCCGCCACCGAATTTTTTCACTGCACGATTAAAGGGCGAGGTGGACACGGGGCAATTCCGCATCAAACGGTAGACTCGATTGTCGTAGCCGCCCAGGTGGTCAACGCGATTCAAACGATTGTGGCGCGCAATGTTGATCCGCTGAAGTCAGCCGTCGTCACGGTGGGAGAACTCCATGCTGGCTCAGCCGTTAATGTCATTGCGGATCAGGCGCGACTTAGCGGTACGGTACGGTACTTTGACACGGCCTATGAGGGATTTTTTGAAACCCGACTTGATCAGATTATCAGCGGCGTTTGTCAGGCCCATGGCGCTACCTACGAACTCGACTACAATCCGTTTTATCCCCCAGTGGTCATCAATTCTGACATGGCTGAACTGGTGCGCTCAATGGCGTTATCGGTCGTCGAAACCCCGACTGGCGTTGTGCCCGACTGCCAAACCATGGGGGG
>JBHJJI010000321.1:0-5288 GCA_050042805.1 Leptolyngbyaceae cyanobacterium | reverse complement strand
GCTACTCATTTTAATTGGCGTGGGCCTGTTTGGTGGTCTAGTGCTGTGGCTGCGAGGCCTAAATCCGGGCAGTCGTAATTACAACGTGACGGTGACGTTTGCTGATACGGCGGGCATGCAGGCGGGCACTGCTGTTCGCTATCGCGGGGTGCCCGTGGGGCGCGTCGTCAATATTCGTCCGGGCAGTAATGCAGTAGACGTGCTGGTAGAAATCACCCAGGCCGATCTACGCATTCCAGCCGAGAATGTCCGGATCGCCGCCAACCAGTCCGGCTTCATTGGTGAGACCACCATTGATATTTCCCCCATGGGGGAACTGACGGAAGCAGCCCAGGCCGTGAGCCCGACGGCAGATGACTGTGATGCCGGTGAGATCATTTGTGATGGCGATCGCTTGGCGGGCGTTACTGGCGTGAGCTACGAGTCGCTGCTGCGATCGGCGGAAACCCTGGCCAATACCCTGGCCGACCCCGTCCTGATTGAAGACCTCAAGAAAACCCTGAACAATGCCGTATCTTTGACCGCGCAAGCCACCCAACTGACCGGTGAATTGACCCAACTCACCCTGACGGCCCAAGGTGAAGTTGCGCCCATTAGTGATTCCATTCAGCAGGCTAGCAATACGGCTGCGGTCGCGGCCCAAGAGATTCAGCTCACCGCCACTGACGTGCGCAGCCTGGTGGATGCGAATCGCTTTAACCTGACGACGACGCTGGACAACGTTACCCAGAGTACCGATCGCCTCACGGTGATTATTGACACCCTGGCGACCGAAGTCGAAAATCCCCAGCTGCTGGCGGATTTGCGCACGCTATCAGCGAACGCCGTTGCCGCCTCAGCCAGTTTTCGAGAGGCGTCGTTAGACGTGCAAACCTTAACCGGCTCCCTCAACCAGCCCGAAAACGTGCTGCTGCTACAGCAAACCTTAGAATCTGCTCGCGATGTGTTTCAAGGGGCGCAAAAAGTTTTGTCAGATGTTGATGAGCTGACGGGCAACCCAGACATTCGGGAGGATCTGCGCCGGTTGATTTATGGGTTGAGCGATTTGCTATCGAGCGCCGAAATTTTGGAACAGCAGGTGCAACTAGCCAGAGCCCTCACCCCGTTAACGAGCCTCGAAGCGTCTGCTACGCTAACCGGGCCTGCCCCCACCGCCACTCTCACCGCTGCTGATTACCAGGCTTTGCAGCAGCAGATTGCAGCCTTAGCCGCCCTCAATGCGCCCCCCCCAGCGGCAGAACCCGCAGAACCTGCTGCTCCCCCGGCGGCTGTCCCGCCGGCGACAGAATAATTCTTCAGCGACCCAGAGGTGGGAAATTTTGAGTTTCTCCTGCGCTGAGCCTCAATCTGAGGACTTACGCACTAATACCGACCCCAGGTTGAGCCAAAAAGGAAGCCACTTCCTCCGGGGTTGGTTGGGCCGCGATCGCGCCGGGCTTCAGCGTTGTTAATGCCCCCACCGCGCTGGCGTAGTGCAAAATATCTTCAACCTCAGCCGGTTTCTGCAAATCATCCCAGGATCGTTGCTGCAGCTGATGAATTACCCCCGCCAGAAAGGCATCTCCGGCCCCAGTCGTATCGATACTGGCCACCCCAAAGGCCGGTAGAGAGACCGTGTGGTGTTTCGTTGCGCAGGTGCTGCCGTTGCCGCCATCCGTCAGCAACACCGCCTGACACCGAGTAAACTGCTGGCAAATTTCGGTGGCGGAGTCGGTGTCGAGTAGCCACAGGGCCTCTTCTCGAGAAAGCTTAAGCAGGTCAGCCGTCTCTAAAAAGGGGCGAATCTGGGGAGCGGCTAGCGCTACCTCAGGCCAGAACACGGGCCGCCAGTTCAGATCAACTACCAGCTTGCCCCCAGCGGCTTGCACCTTTTCCTGGGCGCGGGCCATCGCCTTGGCCGTGGTGGGGTACGCGAGGCCGAGAGTACCCATCACCAGACAGTCCACCTCAGCAAAATCCAGGGTGTCAATCCATTCGGGAGCGAGATAGGCATCGGCAAAGGCAGTGGGGTCTGGGCGGCTAAAGCCGATGAACTGGCGATCGCCCGAGGCATCTCGCTGCACCAGCACCGTTCGCGTTGGCACCTGCGTCACCCGCTGAATCTGACAGTCTACCCCCTGAGCTTGGAGCACCTGCAGCAGCCAATCTCCTAAATCATCTTGCCCGAGGCAACTGACCAAACGAGTCGGGGTACCGAGCTTGGCGATCGCGGCTGCCACATTAGCTGGGGCACCGCCGGGATAGTCGGTGCCGCTATTTGAGGAGCTGTGAGGCGACTCGCCCAGTTCAAATAGGCGATCGACCAGGCATTCTCCCAGGCACATTACCGATGCGGTCATGATATTTTCCAAATCTCCTCAAGTGATTTGGGCAGCACCCGCCCCACGTGTGGTTGAGAGCATTGATTTAAGCTTTTGCCAAAATCACCTCAGCAGCCGCTTCATCTGTAATCAAGCCGGTAACAAGCTGGCCTCGTAGGGCCGCGAGAATCGCCTCGCCTTTGTTGATCCCCCCCGCCACACCAATGATTGAGCGCTGGGCTGGTTGTGCTAGAGGAACACTGGCAACACGAGTATTGGTACCCACTGGCAACAAAACGCCCTGGGCATCGTAGGCCCAGCCCGCAATTTCGCCAATAGCACCCCGCTCAATCAGTTCAGTTAGTTCGGCATCGTTGATAAAGCCATCCTCGTGCAGGGGCGAATTCCAGGCGATGTGACTAATGCCGACGAAGGTGGCTTTGGCTTGCTCTGCCAGAGATTGGATTGTGATAAATGCTTTCTGGGTTTGCAAGAGGTCTCGTTCTTCAACACTGTTGGCGACGGTGGGGACCGGCAGCGGATAGGCCTGGGAGCCGATTTGCTCTGATAGATGCATTACCACTTCGTAGCGACCGGCCAAACCGTAGTGCGACATATTGCCCACGATAGAGACAATTTTGTGATGGGGCTGATCCATAGAAGGGAGTTGCTCCACCGCTGCCCGCAGGGTGCGACCGGAGGAGAACGCTAGGATGGCAGGCGATTTCGCCGTCAGGTAGGTCTCTAGATGGGTCGCGGCGCAGACCCCTAAGCCGTTGTAGGGCGATCCTCCTCCGACCGGGCTGGGGACGACCTCACAAAGGGACAGCGCAAATTTGTCTCGCAAAGCCTCGGCCAAAGCAATGCAGTGACTGAGGGGATGGTCAAGTCGAAATTTGATCAGTTTTTCGCTGGCAGCGAGGGCCACCAAGCGCTGGGCCGCCTGACGCGACACATTTAATTTGGTGGCAATTTCTTCCTGGGTATTGTCCGCGATGTAGTAGAGCCAAGCCGCGTGGGCAGCCAAGTCCAGCTTGCGATCGCGCCGTTCCACATTCAGGTCTGCCATCTCTTTCCTCGAAGCGAGTCCTTATCTACTATCGCAGCCAGGGTTTCGCGCCATGAGGACATCCGCATAAGACATGAGCATATCTTCAAAAACATAATTTGTGCTCATTTTTATCATTCTTCGCAAATATCTCACCGCCGCCGGAAAGGGCATTCCTTCGGAAGGATTTCCCAGAACCTGCACCCAGACAGAGATCGCGGAGATCTTCTTGAGATCAAAGTTTTCAAGCCGATTTTCTTTAGCCAATCCGCAATCAAGAAATATTGCGGATTTGACCGTTCTTCTCATTTTTCTCAAGGACGCCAGTATGATGCCCTTAATGAGCTTTTGCTCAATAAAAGAGCATAAATTCATTTTGATTTTTTTGAAATTTGAAACCAGAGGAGCCGGGTAATGCGATTATTTCGCTGGGCCAAGGTGATGGTTGCCTTCCTGATTGGCATCATGGTGGTGCAACTTGTCAGCGCCTGTGCGGCAGGCCCCCAATCCGCCGGAAAAACCCGTTTAACCATCGCCACTGTCAACAATGGCGACATGGTGATCATGCAAGACCTCTCCAGCCAGTTTGAGGCCGAAAATCCCGATATTGAATTGCGCTGGGTGGTTCTAGAAGAAAATATTCTGCGTCAGCGCACCACCACCGATGTCGCCAGTGGCGGCGGTCAGTTTGATGTGTTGACCATCGGCTCTTACGAGACGCCGATTTGGGCGCGGCGCGGCTGGCTGCGATCGCTCGATCAGCTGCCAGCGAGCTATGAGATCGAGGATCTAATTGCCCCCATTCGCACCGGGTTGTCCTACGACGGTTCCCTCTATGCGGTGCCCTTCTACGGCGAAAGCTCGATGCTCTATTACCGCACTGACCTGTTTGATCAGGCGGGTATTACGGTGCCGGAGACGCCCACCTATGCCCAGGTGGGCGAATGGGCCAAGCAGGTGCACGACCCCGACAACGGCGTCTACGGCATGTGTCTGCGGGGTAAACCGGGCTGGGGAGAAAACATGGCGTTTCTCACGACCTTGACTAACACCTTTGGTGGCCGCTGGTTTGACATGGACTGGCAGCCCACTCTGGATACCCCTGAGTGGCACAACGCCATCAATTTCTATGTGAACGTGATGAGCCAGTACGGCCCACCTGGAGCCAGTTCCAATGGCTTTAACGAAAATCTAGCGCTGTTCTCCACGGGCAAATGTGGCATGTGGATCGACGCCACCGTCGCCGCTGGACTGTTGGCGAATCCTGAGGCATCGCAGGTGGCCGATCGCCTCGGCTTTGCTCCCGCCCCGGTGGAATCCTACCCCAATGGCTCAAACTGGCTGTGGGCCTGGGCCTTAGCGGTGCCCCAAACATCGCAATCGCCAGAAGCCGCCGAGCGCTTTGTGGCCTGGGCCACCTCTCAGGACTACATCCAACTCGTGGCGGAGACGTATGGCTGGCTGGCCGTGCCACCGGGCACCCGCACCTCCACCTATACCAACCCTGACTATCAGCAGGCCGCCCCCTTTGCCAACATCGTGCTCAGCTCGATTGAGTCTGCCGATGTCACCAACCCTTCCCCCCTACCGACCCCCTACCAAGGGGTGCAGTACGTCGATATTCCTGAATTTCAGGCCATCGGCACCCAGGTTGGGCAACGCATGGCCGCTGCCCTCGCCGATCCGACTTCCGTCGATCAGGCGATCGCCCAGTCCCAAACCGTCGCTGAACGGTTTATGCGGCACACCGGCTATATCGACTAAGGGCAAGCCATTCGGCTGCGAAAGTTGCCTTTGAGTTTGTCAGTATCTTGTCCGCCTGCCCTGCCCCTACGACCCTTCACCCTGTTCTCTGTTTCCTGTTCCCTGTTTCCTGTATCCTGTTTCCTGTTACCTGATCCCAGAACCCAGTTCCATTCACCCTGTTCCCTGTTACCATC
>JBHJJI010000320.1:0-6002 GCA_050042805.1 Leptolyngbyaceae cyanobacterium | reverse complement strand
TGGGCGAAGGCCACGAGAAAAAACTTGGGCACGCTCCGCAGTTTGGAATAGGTGACGTTCGCCCCCGTGCGCGCGCCCACGACCATATCCGCTTCTTGGGCCAGCGCAATCAGCTCGGAGAGGCGATCGATGGGATAGGTGCCGTCGGCATCGGTAATCGCCACTAGGGGATATATAGCCTGGGCTAAGCCGGACTTAAGCGCCGCGCCATAGCCTCGATTGCGGCGATGCTGAATCAGTTGAATATCGATGCGGGTGGTGAGAATGTCGGCGGTGCGATCGCGAGAGCCATCATCCACCACCACAATTTCATAGGTGCAGTGAGCCTGACGCAAAACCTGATGCAGCTCATTTAAGGTTTGTTCGACCCCATCCTCTTCATTAAAGACCGGTATCACGACCGATACTGCCGCCATCTCTCTGTCTGCTGTCATGCTCTCGACCGTTTCTGCGATCTGTTCACCCATGATGTTCCTGACGTTGCCGATAGCGGTCTGCCTCGGGGAGAGATCTGAAGATCTCCACTCTCAAGACTCGGTGGCGCATGCGTGTGACGGACATCAGCGGCTGTGAGCGATCGCGCTTCCGCCCGCGTCCAAGCGATTAACCCCACTTGCTGGAGCCGAAGACTCGCCCCTGATCACCCTCCCTGCGGCATGTCTGCTCATCGAGATGGCGTTCTTAGCATAAACGTCCATGTCGCTGCCACCATGTTGAGTTCTGAATTGGCGGGCGCGATCTCCCTCTGAATGCCGCCGTGAATATGGCGAATGCCGCCGCTGATTGGCTGCAGTTCATCAAAAACTCATATGACAGCTTGACACTTTTTCCTGATTCAGAATTTTCCGATTTGAAAACAGAATTAGTGAACTGAGTCTTGCAGGACGATGTCGCTCAGGCAAACCGGCATTTTTTCATCTTCCAGCCTCGATTTAAGCGATCGCAGTCAGCTGCCCCAGCCGCTAGCGTTGCCTTCGAAAAGATGTCTGCCGAGTGTTTTAGCAATTTCTGTTTCCAAACCTACCTTTGAGTTGTGAGTGCATCCTGTGAATAATCGTCTAAATCCGAGCCGTTGGTCGCCCATCGCTGACTATGCCTTGCTGTTAGGGTCAGGGGCCGGGGCGATCGCCTCCATTGCCACCCAAAACGCCACCGTCGCCACGGTGCCCATGACCGCACTGGTCGCCATGGGCCTGTTGAACCGCCGCCGGATTGATCGCTACCTGCAGCAGACCGACGACAACCTGGCATATCTCGAAGGTCAAATGGTGTCGGAAGTGTCGATTTTGACCGAGCAGGTGTCGGCCCTCCCCACGCCCGAGGCCATTAATCAGCTGCAGCGGTCAGCGATGGAACACAGCGATCGCCGGTATGTGCAATTTTCGGAGGCGATCGCGGCGACTGAGAGTAATTTCCGCCAGCGTATTGAGGCGATCGAACGACCTGATCTGAGCCACATTCAGCAAGACACAGCTCAGCTACAAGACCAGTACACCTATGTCAGCGCTACCCTCGGTAACCTGAGCAAGCAGATTGAGCGGCTGTCTCACCAACCCCGCATGGAAGCGACGGAAAATGACGTGTCACAGCTACAAACCGAGGTTATGCAGCTGCGAGTCAGTTTGGAAAGCCTGGGCAGCGAAAGCAAAACGGCACAGGCCACATTGCAAGACGCAGTGCGCCATCTCGATCGGCGACTGCGTCAGGCCCCCAACAGCGCCGACCCCAACATGCTCAAGGGTGAGGTGAGAGAACTCATCAAAGCCATGGCCGATCTCGTGCCCCGCCGTGACTTTAGTGCCCTATCGGAAAAAACTCGAGCCCTGCAGGCCAGCCAAGAGAGCCTGCAGCAAAGCGTTGATCGCCTGCGATCGACTCAACCCAATGCTGATCCAGACGATCCAGACGGTATCGCAAGGCAGGCTGACCTCCAGACGTTGCAGGCCGACTTGATGATCATGGCGGAAAGTCTGCAGCAGATGGAAGGCCGTTTAGAAGACATTTCAGTGCCTTTTGACATCACTTCAGAAATTCGGGGCACGACTGCCACCTATCTCAGTGGCTTGCAGTGGCAGCTCGCGCTGCTGGAGCAACAGACTCAGGATCTGATGGCCCAGCAAAAAGCGGGGAACGCTGCCCCTTCGAATCAACCTGCCGTGGCGGCTTTGCCGGCGGGGGCAGGGTCGCCGACCCCAGCCGATGGCTCTTTGCAGTGGCTCATGGCGTTTCGCGGGCAGTCGCAGATTACATCGCAGACTACCGCTTGGTCAGCCATTGATCAGGCGCTGCTGCAGGCCTTAGATGATGTGTCTGAACGGCTGGTGTTGGTGTGGCCTTGGTCATCAGCCGTGCAGCTCGACGAGCAACTCATCGAGCGGTTTCACGACATTTTGGCCAGTGGCTGTCGGCTCGAAATTGGCTGGTGTCATCCCGGCGATCGCCACGAAGGTCGCCTGCTTAAAAAGATTACTCAGCAGTGGCATCTCACCACGGCCCAGCGCCAGTTGTTGAAATCGACGCTGAATTTGCTGCTGCCGCTCAAAGAGCAATATCCACACCTGTTCTCGTTCAAAATTCTGGGCACCAAAGAGCAGTTCATCGTCTGTGACGATCGCTATGCGATTGTCGGCATCGACGCCTTACCCGCCGCTAGCAGCATTTTTCCCGAACTGGATGTGCGGGTTAAAACTACTGAAATTAGCGTGATTGATCAGCTGCTCCATCGCTTTGAGCATCCCGATGCGCTGCCCGAAGATGCCGTGGCCTATTTTAACCGGGCGGTGACTCGCTACGATTTGCGGGATGCCGAGGGGGCGATCGCCGATTTTGCCCACGTGTTGCGCCTTGCCCCCAAGGATGCCATCGCGCTGAACAACCGGGGCCTGATCTGGGCGGAAAAGAAACAGTATCAGCGAGCGCTGGATGACTTTGACCATGCCCTGAGCAGCGATCCGCGACTGTTTGCTGCCTGGTGCAATCGCGGCTGGTTATACCTGCATTGGGGCCAATTGGATGCGGCGATCGCCGATTTCAACCAGGCGATTGAAACCGATACGACTTCAGCGATTCCCTACTTTTATCGGGGTACGGCTCGGCAACGGTTGGGCGATAGTTTGGGGGCGAGCGCGGATTTCACTACCGCGATTCAAAAAAGCTCTCAGATGGCGCTGCCCTACTGTCATCGCGGTGCGGCTTACCAGCGCCAAGGCGATATCAGCCGCGCTATCACCGATCTTGAAATGGCGGCCTCCCTGCTCCATGCTCAGGGCAACCATCGCTCTTTAGCTCAGGTCACGCAAGTCTTGTCCTCTCTGAAAAAAACGGCCCTCGCTCAGCCGGTTAAGCTGCATTCTGCTTAGCGATATGCCCTCAAAGTGTTGGCAAATGCAACACATCGTGGCAGAGGGGCGCAAACGCAGGGGAGCCCAATCTGTTAACGGATGCATCGTCCGCTTACTGCTCAAAAACCGCGGCAGTATAGGTTATACCCGTTCTGAGGGATCAGACTCCCGATGCAATCCTGGCAACGCCGGGGCCGAGGGGCAGCGGAGCCAGATCTATCGCCTTGTTTTAGAGAATTGCTCTGAAAATAGACTTCGCGTAGGGTGGGTCAACGCCCAACCGATCACGCTCAATTCCCTGCCAGAAGTCATCCTGGCCCACCAATCCTCACCCGTAGGCCAATCCCCTTTTCAGGGTTCGGAGTAACACGCCCGCGTCATGAGCCGTTGCTCTAAAAATAGAGTTCGAAGATCCCCGGTTTCTGTCGGAAAATTGGCCACTGACGAGTCATCACGAAGAAATCAGGGATCTGACGACCCATTTTTATCCTTTTGGGGTGTCGCTACGGCGTCATGGACGATTGGTATTACTTGCCCATTTGGCGCTTCAGCTCATCGAGTTCCGTTTCCGTTTCCCACCGCTGAAAGGTCTCTTCCAAGGGATCAACCGGTTTGTTGAAGCTTTGATAGGGGCTTTGCTGCCAACCCGCTGTTTGACCGCTCGGCTCGGTTGAGGTAGCTTGAGCGGTAGCTCGATTAGCCTCGGCAGCGGCCATTTTGACCTTGAGCTCACGGCGGCGATCGTGAATCTGACGCTGCAACTGACGAGTTTGCTCAAGCCGGTCTTTGACGCCCTGCATTTGGCCCCAGATGTGATTCCCCTGACGCAGTAAGGCGGCTTCTCGCTCTTGCGCCGATTGTGCCAAATCTTCACGGTTGGCGGCTTTGGCCTGGGCGGCTCGGGTATGCCAGCGCTGAATCTCTTGGGCGGTTGATAGAATGCTGTCTTCAATCTGCTTTTCTCGACGTTTCAGGTCGCCCAGCAGATTGATGGCGTCCTCTTCTTGGCCTCGCAGTTGCTCTTCGAGCGCCATGAGTTCTAATTGAGGATTCGCCTTTAGAAATTCGTCCAAACGACTTTCTAAAAACCGACTCAGATCTTCAAACAAGCCCATGTAGCTCGGTTCCTCTGGTGAACTGTCATCACTTTAGGATAAGCCGACCTAAAATTGCTGGCCAATGTAGAGGGTTCTGACTTCCCCATTACGCCGTACAACCGCTTCTTCGTTCGCGACTGAGACTAACGACCAGCCACTGCTGCCAATACGCTCGCCGATATAAACCCGTTGGGGCACATCACTAATTTCAAACAGGGCAGCAGAGCGATCGCCCAGTTCCAATACGCCCAGTAGCGTATGTGGGTTGGCGGCGACAGCGGCGACAGCGCCTGACCCAGCCGTCGGCGTCCCCGTCGCGGCCCCTGGCGCTGGGGTGCCGACGGCGGCGGCAGTTGAGGGATAGGGCACATAAACCCGCTCAATGACGTTAACCGCACCGGGCGTCGAGGGTGCCCCTACGGGGGAGGGAGATGGCAAAGCATTGTTGCCGATGGGCGGTAGCCCGACTGCGTTGCCACTATTGAGCGCCACTGTGACATCGGGCACTCCGGTGGTAGCGGTCGAGGTGGCGGGAGAATTTTGGGCAATCACCTCTAGCGATCGCCGCAAATACTCTAAAAACTCAACCTCGCTGCCCACCGTGGGCACCTCTACTGACGAAGCGGCGGGAGCCGTTGCGGCCAGAGGCACCTGCTGCCGTTGATGCACCCAGAGGCCAATCGTCGCCATGATCGAGAGACCGGCAGCGCCTAACAACGCTCGGTTCATCGTCCAAAACCGCCGCCAGCCTTGAGGCGCTGAGGTCGGCGTGGCCGTCTCAGTGCGCGCCTCGGGAGACCATTGAGTGAGCGTATCCTCAGCCGCATGATCGAGTAACACCGCAGGCAGCCCCCCTTCGGTAAAGCTCAGGGTTAGTTCTGACGCTGCTGGGGTCTCGGCAATGTCTGGCTGCAGAGGAACTTCTAACGCCTCAATGTCTCCTTCTAAAGCTCTCTCTACGCCGTCAAATAGCTCATTCATCAAGCGATCAGCTGAGGCATCCGCCATCTGCTCGGGCTGCGGTGGCGCGGCAGCCGACTGAGAATCTGAAAGGGAAGCTTTGCTGTCAATCATGCCTTATTCTCACGGAAACACCGTCAAATGACTCGTGTAGAAACAACCTGCGGCCAAAAATACTCCATAGACGTTAGCAAGTTAGAGAAGAATGCAACGCTCCAGATTAAAATTGTTAAGAAAATTAACAGCAATTCTCCACAATTGCAAATTCTTTCGGCTGTAGAGGGCAGAGAGGCAAGGGAGCAGAAGGGGCTGGGGTAGCAAAAGAGACTGGGGCTGAGGGAGCCGAAGGGGCAGGGCCTAAGAAAACGTTGCTGTTCTGTATTGGGTTTGTATTGGGTTTGTATTGGGCAGGTCGTTGAGGTGCATAGTCTTCAGTTTTGGTGGCGCAGCGCTACGGCTCTGAGCTTTTCGCGGGTGGAAAGCGAACACGGTGCTTGGAGGCAAGGGCGATCACAACTCTTGTAGATGATCGTCGTCTTATCCTGTAGAGCCAAGCCATTGGCCCGCTGTGCTAGTATTTGGAGTGTCTTGGGTTACGGGATGT
>JBHJJI010000319.1:0-5125 GCA_050042805.1 Leptolyngbyaceae cyanobacterium | reverse complement strand
TAATCCAATCTTGCATGAGGGGGGTCACTCTAGTGGGAAACTCAATAGTGAAACCTTCGCGCAATTTGGGCTCGAAACGCCCTCACAGCAATCTTTCTACATACTTATGCGTAATGGATAGCTCCCGAGAGGGGAACATCGACTAGGCAGCGTAGGCTCTCTCTTATCCCGTACTGACGTTTGGTTAGACTGAGAGGCTGCAAGCAGTTTTCGCTAGCCGTTAATGGACAAGTGTCATGGTGCGTCTCGCCCTCAAACATATCCGCATTGTTTTGGTCGAACCTGCAGGCGCGTTGAACGTCGGCTCAGCGGCGCGGGTGATGGCCAACATGGGCCTGTCGCAACTGGTGCTGGTGGCACCCCACTGTGATCCGCTGGGGGATGAGGCGCGGCGGATGGCCGTGCATGCGGCCCATATCTTAGAGCAGGCTAAAACGGTGGCAACACTACCCGCCGCGCTGATCGGCTGCGATCGCGCCATCGCCACCACCGCCCGCAATCGGGCCTTGAATACGATGATGGAATTGCCCGAGGTTGCTCTCCCTTGGCTGCTCAACGGCGACGGCAAAGACACACCCACGGCGTTGATCTTCGGCCCAGAAGATCGGGGCCTCAGCAACGAAGAGTTGAATTATGCCCAGCGGTTTGTGCGCATTCCCAGCGACTCGGCCTATGACTCCCTTAATCTGGCGCAGGCGATCGCCGTCTGCTGTTATGAACTGGCGCGGGCGACCGTCCCTCGTCAGGCACCCACTGCCGCCGTTGCTCCCCGGCAGTGCTCAGAGCGCGTCTCCCTAGACCAACTGGAAGGATTTAATCAACATTTAGAATCGGTTTTGCTAAAAATTGGCTATCTTTATCCCCATACTGCAGAGAGTCGCATGGAAAAATTTCGGCGTTTCTTTTTGCGAGCTGCGCCGACTCCGCAAGAGTTGGCTATGCTTAGGGGGATTTTGAGGCAAATGGCCTGGGCTGCGACCCAAGCCAGCGAGCGTATCCCTTTAGAAACAGGCGATTCACCCCCTCAAGACACTTCGCAAGGCTCAGGTGAGAGGACACAATAAATGGCAGACAACAATCACGCAAGCAACGGTCACTCACCTTTTCGTCGGTATGAGCCGCCGACTTCCTCGGGCAGCAGCAACGGCAAAAACGTCGCCCCGCTGCCGCGATCGCCTCAGGCATCAACCTCACCCCCATCACCGGGAGCAACTCGCCGCAATCGTCAGGCCCGCAGCCGCTGGCGGCAGTGGGTGCAGGCCGCCGCTCCCAATAGAAAAGCGGCTCCTTCAACTCAGTCCGCCGCCGCGCCGTCATCACCCCGGCGGCGATCGCCCCAATCCCCTAACGCCCCCTCATCAACCCGCCGACCCGCGCCTCACCCACCGTCGCCCTCGTCAGGGCCAGCGCCTCAGACGCCGACACCGGCAGTGAGTAATGCGCCAGACTCATTCCAGCAGCCTGGGCGATCGCCCAGCCAGCCCCCGCAACGCTCGACCCCATCGTCCGCCAAACGTCCTCGGAACCGTCCGCCGCAGCGCCCTGCTAACAATGTGACTCCCCTGCGTCGTCGACCGGTTTGGTCGACGCCTAGTGATGGCACCCCCGATCAGATCGCCACCCGTCGCAGCAAACCTCGTCGCCCGCAGCGGAAAGCACCCCGCCCGGTTTTATACGGCATTCGGCTGCTGATTTTGGGCACGGGCATGGCCGCCATTGCGGGCACGGTGCTGACATCACTCAACCCCAATCGCAATGCCAACCAAGCCGGTGACATCCCCACGGATGTGTCAACTACTGCCGCTTCGGGTCAACGAGAAAATGCGGTTGAATTGGATCAACCCCTGCCCCTCGCCACAGAACTCGTCGGCGTGGAGACCGACCTGATAGAGCTAGAATTGATGACGCCCAATTTGAGCCAGTCTGTCTTTTTCTATGATCTGCAGACGGGTAACTATATTGACCTGAATGGCACCGAAGCGGTCGCTGCCGCTAGCACAATCAAGGTGCCGATTTTAGTAGCCTTTTTGGCCGCTGTGGATGCGGGCACAGTACGACTCGATCAAACCGTGACGCTCCGCGAAGACATGGTCGCCAGTGGCTCAGGCGATATGCAAACCGCCGAAATGGGGACTCAGTACACCGCCTTAGAGGTGGCGACTGAGATGATTGTGACGAGCGATAATACTGCCACCAATTTGATTATTACGCTGTTAGGAGGCATTGATGCCTTAAATCAGCAGTTTCAAGCTTGGGGACTAGAGGCAACTACGCTACGCAATTTATTGCCTGATTTAGAGGGCACCAACACGACCAGTTCCGCCGATTTGGTCAGGATCATGGCCCTAGTCGAACAAGAGCAGTTGCTCAGCCGCCGATCGCGCGATCTGCTATTCGCCATCATGCAGCGCACCGTGAGGCGGGAGCTGATTCCCGAAGGACTGAATGACGAGACGGCCCTGGTTTACAACAAAACCGGTGACATTGGTGAAGCCTTGGGCGATGTGGCGCTCGTTGATCTGGTGAATGGCCGACGTTATCTCGTCAGCATTTTAGTCGATCGCCCCTTCAATGATGGGCGTGCGGGTGAGCTAATCCGCCGAGTTTCCGGACGACTCTATGAAGAAATGAGCCAACCAATCAGCCCGGTCGGCATTGATCAATCGGCACCGGCAGCCCCAGCACCAGCGGCAACCGAGGATGGGGCTGCAGCCCCCGTGCCCGCATCAGAGCCCGATGCCTATGTGGCCCCGAACGAGCCCCCGTTCTCTAATCCTGAAGTGCCTCCGGGTTAATCTAGAGGCGGTCATCAATTTTGCGGGTTTATTATACCAACTTTTCTAAAAAAGACGATAAGTCTGCTCCCTGCCCTTGGGCTCCCCAACGCTGACAAAATTGCCTCGGGAGTCTGAATCGCTGAGCATTGGCCCTAGGCCAGCTCACGTTCTAGCAGCACGCCATTGAGAAAGATATCGGCCAACCCCTCAGCCAAATCTTGCAGAGTCTTCGGGGAAGCTGTCGCCTCACCTAGGGTGTCTTGGCTGACCCCCGCGATCGCAAACATGCCTAAAAAGATGCGCGCCACCACGCGCGGATTCATCGGTCGATAAATTCCTCGATCCATCGCCGTCTGAAAAAACGCCTCAGTGACGTCAATCATTTTGGTAATCACTTCGCCCTGCACCTGTTCGCGCAGCTCAGGATGAAACTGCGCTTCCATAAAACAGACGCGCATGAGATCAGCATGGTGGGGCAAATCGCCCATGCGTCGATGCATCACCTGGCCAATGGCTTTATAGTTCGCCATGGCGCTGAGTTCGGTAAGCAGGTCAGTGAGCAGCTCGACCCAGCCATCGGTGGCGACCTTGACCAAAATGGCTTTTTTGCTGTCAAAGTGACGAAACAGCGTGCCCTCCGCCACTCCCGCCGCTTGGGCCAAATCTCGGGTGGTCGTGCCGCCATAGCCGCGCCGGGCAAAGAGCCGCTGGGCAGCCGTCAAGATCTTGGCCTCGGTTTCATTTTCGTGGGTAGTCGAGGGGGTTTTGTAATAGGCGACCATAGCAGCGTTCCAGAAAAGGACCATTGGGATTTATCCCCGCTAGGTCATTTTGCAGTGATTAAAAGGCGATCGCGTTTCTGCGTACATATAACCTCACACTCAGCGACAAAAGTCATTCAAACGCCTGCCAACACAACAACTTCGACAGAAATATTCATCTACCGCTGTCGCTGCCAGATAGATTGCCCTATTCTGTCCAATCTATCTGGGTTGGTTGAAGAGCAGTCAAATCAGGTTCCAGGATTCATGGCCTCGCGGTACAGGGGCCATGCCGTATTCATTCGCGATCGCGCTGCTAATGCGCAAACGGTATGGCAACCCAATTTCTTTCCTGGCAAGAAAATGTCTTAATTTTTAATTCTAAGGAATATTTCTCAGGAATTCGGTTCACCGCAAAGCCAGAACGGGAAACCGAATTCCTGACACAGATTGATGGGTAAACCCTATCAAAAAGGTGACTTAAACCGAATTTTTTACTGGGTCGATTTCGCTATTCTATTAATCAAGAGAAGCAAGAAAAACGTTAGAGAGTTTATCTCTGTTCTTTTCTTGCTAGCCGGAGCCCCTTCGCGATTGAAGGGATATGTGCAACCAAGTTACAGGAGGCAAAACCTATGGCACTCGTACGTTGGGAACCGTTTAAAGAAGTTAACACGCTACAACGTGAAATGAATCGCTTGTTTGATACGCTGAGTCCGCTGCGCCATGATCACTTCGATTTAGGGGCATTTGTGCCCGCTGCTGAGCTCAATGAAACTAATGAAGCTGTTGATCTTAAAGTTGAGCTACCGGGTTTAAGCGCCGAAGATCTCGACATTCAGGTAACAGCTGATTCGGTCTCAATTAGCGGTGAGCGCAAATCTGAAACCCAGAGTGAAGAAAACGGGGTAACTCGCAGCGAGTTTCACTATGGTGCTTTTCGGCGAGTGGTGCCGCTCAACACGCGGATCGACAACACTCGCGTCACGGCAGACTATGACAACGGTATTTTGAAGCTCCACATGCCTAAGGCCCCTGAGGAGCAAGATAAGGTGGTCAAAGTTAGCCTGAGCTAACCATCATGTTTCCATCCTGATGGAACATCCACACCACTTTTCACCGTTTTAATCTGGGGGGGAACAGTCAACTGACTGTTCCCCCTTTTTGTCGACTCATGCCGGCATCTAGCAGTATGCAGAGAGCAACAACCGGGAGTGAACCCGTGACGCACAGCCTACAGGATGAGCAGACTGAGTCCCTGAGAGATCGCCGCGTTCAGCATCTCCAGAGGCCAGTTCGAGTTGTCTCAAAGATCTCGATCCACCTGCCCATGGTCATAGATGGAGACTGTATTTGCCTGCGGTTCCAAGGCCCAATCAGTCACCACGGCTTGCATCACCCAAATGGGGAGCACCCCAATCAACAACGTCAGCGCCCAAGTTAAATCGCTAGTACTTCCTGGCGGGAATGCCCCAACCATTTTCAAGCCTTCAAAGCCTTCCCCTGGTAAGTCCACTTGAAGGGCTTGGCCATCGTGTCGTTGAAGTAGGCAATAAAGTCTAAAATCCTCGCCTTCAGGTCAGCAGT
>JBHJJI010000318.1:0-17343 GCA_050042805.1 Leptolyngbyaceae cyanobacterium | reverse complement strand
CACCATCTACTTCTGGAACAATGGCGGTAGCGCCGTGAGCCAAGTGCGACTGTGTGATGAGCTGCAGCCGCCCAGTGTGCTCAATACGGCAGCCGGGCTCCAGCTCTCGTCGGTCAGGCCGCTATCGCCGCCGGTGTTCTTTGGTGGCGGGTCGCAGGTGCAGGGGCAATCGCCCGGTGCCCCGTTGGATAGTTCCTGCATCTCGGCCCCCGACAGCTTTCCCCTCGGGCCACCCGGCCCCACCGGCGGCTTAGGCGTCGGCGCGGGCGGCGGCGTGGTGGCGGGCTCCTTTGACGTACCGTCCAATCAGTTTGGCGCGATTCGCTTCCGGGTGCGACTGCCTTAGGCTTGAGGTCGTGCCGCTCATCGGCTAGCGCTGGGGCAGCGAATCAAGAGATATAGCAGAATTCCGAATGCGGCGGTCGGAAGTCAGAATTAAAGGCGTTGCTGAATTACGGGATGAATTCGCCCCCCCAGCCCCCGATTCTGGGGGAGCCAGATTTCTTGAAGTCCCTCAGAATAAGCCCGCCGGACTTTCAAGAAAGGGGTATTTAGAGGGCGAGAGCACTGGCAACTCAGGTAGATCCATACTTCGATTCAGCAACACCGAATTAAAAGGCTGCTAACCGGAGACTAGACAACCGCCATTGAGCCAAGTCTCAGCTTAGCGATCGCTCACCAGCGTTCGTGCTTGTCGCTAGCCCTCTTCGTCGGCAGCACCGTCAGCCCCATTCGAAGACCCGTCGTAAAGGGCATCAAGCTGCTCACGGGCATCTTCGAGCGAGATGGACTTCATTACTAACAGGGGCTCATCCAAAACCTGCCCTTTGTCGTCCAGCATTTCGGGGTGAGGCGTCGAACGATTCGATGATTTGTTGGAGGATTGACGCGGGTCGCGGCGAGCATCAGCGCCGAACACCATAATATTGCGGATCAGATTGCTGATCGCCAATACCGACAAAACTGCGAAGGCAACGAGATAAAGAGCGTGCAGCATAGTTTTGTAAAGGTTGCTCCCTAAGGGCTTTGCAATGGAAAGGTTGGATGACCAAATGGATAGCGGATTGATCGCAACGCATCGCTATCTTCAGTTTATCGAAAGCCGCCGCTCAATTTTAGGTCATCTGCAAAAACGTTGATTTTGAGACGCCTTCACCGCTGTCTGAGCACAGGGATTGCGGATAAAAGGCTAAGAACCAGAACTGACACCAGAGGCACCTCTGTTCTCACTTCAATCCGCTTGACTGTGCTGGCGCACATATCGGGAGGTTTGCCAACAGCGGCTAACCAGTTGATGCCACTGACCGACAACCGCAATATCGACACCGGCTTGGCCCTCCGTAGCCAGCAGTAGGGCTTTGGCTGTTGCCACCGCTTGTTGAGCCGTCGTCAGTTGCGCCGCTAGCGCTTGGCGATCATGAGACTCTAGACATTGAGCGGGTGGGGAGGCCAGGAGAACAAGGGTTTCGCCAAACCAGTACTGAAAGTCGTCGAGCAAGGGCTCAAGCACAGTCTGCACTAAAGGCTGCTCGGGCGGGTGAGGAGAGTCGGGAGGAAACATAACTTAAGAAAATTGTCTGTACGGGCGGCCTATACAGCTTAACGATTTTTTACACAACGGGACTGGCTTGCTCTTGGCGAGATTGCCATCCGGCAGCCCAGACGGTTGGATTTTTGAGCCCCTTAGCATTAACCCAAAAGCGGACTTCGGAGTCGCAGGCGGCCACCATTTCAGCAAAGACTAAGCCGTCTTGGTTTTTGCGGTTCACGACGTGAAAGTGCCGCCAGCCAAAGGTTTTTTGCTGCGCTGTCCACTTTGACCCAACTAAGTGGGGAAACTTCTGTTTTTTGGCCATGGGCGCGATCGCTCCCGTTCTCTCATCCTTAACGATGACCCCAGGGGTGCCCCCCCAAGGGCCGGGTGGCAATTTCACAACCGGCCCAGCATTTCAGCCCGGTATCCCGACCGATCGGCATAAGACGGTCAGCCTGCTTGCTCTCTTGTCACCCTAAAACAAGTTACCCGCTTCCTACGATTAGGACTGACGCATTAGCCCCTGAGAAATCTTCTGAAACTACGGGGATAGCCGCCGCCTGAGGGTGCGAATATTGCTGGCCCGACTGACAAAGACCGTCGCATCGGGTCGCGGCTGCACATAGATATCACCGGCAAAAAACCGACTGGCGTTGGCTTTTTGATAGCGCGAGACACTGCCCTCAGTGGCCTGCAGTGAGTACCCCATTTCACCGAGCACCCGAGTCGCCTCTTGGCGAAACTTTTTGGGACTCGTCACCGGAATGGTCAGCGTACTTGAGCGGTTAAAAATGACGCCCAAGGTGCTGCCTAAGGCCCCGCCGGCTAACGCAAACTCAAGCGGCAAAGGCGTCATGATACCAACACCCAGGGTTCTTGCCGTGAACAAAGCTGTAATGAAGGCCGCCGTTGAGAAGTAATAGAGGAAGGTAAAGGACATCCCCGGCCCGATCGGCAGTTCCTCATCAAGGGACAAATCAGCGGCAGCGGGGGAATCAGGCGTTTCGGTCATAGGTTTCGGGGAAGGGCAAGGTTTCTGTCAGCGAGCGGGGGGAAGGATTTAGCCGACATTCCGTCAGAGTCTGCCAGGAGCGCGATCGCGCTCGGGTCAAACGTCAGCGGGATGAACCGAGATCGCCCAGGGCCACCGGCCAAATTTTAACAGGAGCTGCTAATCTAGACCCCTGCGATCGCATACCGCTATACGTATACTGTAAAACGCGCCAGCCCAGTTGAGACTGCCATTGGCCCATGATTGAAGTTGACGACCTCCATAAAGTTTACGGTTCTACGGTGGCCTTGCAGGCCGTCTCGTTTCGCGTTGAGCCCGGTGAAATTTTGGGTTTTTTGGGGCCCAATGGTGCGGGCAAAACGACCACTATGCGAATTTTGACCGGCTATCTGCCCGCCACCAGCGGCACGGCGCGAGTGGCTGAGTTTGATGTGCATACCGACTCGCTAGCGGTGCGCCAGCGGATTGGCTACCTGCCCGAACGCCCACCGCTGTATCCCGATATGACAGTAACCGCCTTTCTGCACTTTGTGGCGCGCATCAAAGGGGTGGCGGCGGGCGATCGCGCCGCCCGCGTCAGTCATGCGATTCGCCGCTGCGGCTTGGAAGAAAAGCAATCCGTTCTGATTCTCAAACTCTCGAAGGGCTATCGGCAGCGGGTGGGCATCGCCCAGGCGATCGTCCACGATCCGCCGGTAATCGTGCTCGACGAGCCAACCTCCGGTCTCGATCCACGGCAAAACCGCGAAGTGCGAGAGCTAATTCGCAGTCTGGCGGGCGATCACACCATCATTCTGTCCACCCACATCCTGCCGGAGGTGGATGCCACCTGCAATCGGGTCGCCATCATCAATCGCGGTCAGTTGGTCGCCGCTGGCAAGCTGAGCGCCCTGATGGGGCAGCTGACCGGGGCCGTGAGCTATGACCTAGAGGTGCGCGGTGCCCCCGCAGCGGTACAGCAAACGCTGGCAGGGGTGCCGGGAGTGGCCG
The DNA here is from genome assembly GCA_050042805.1 of Leptolyngbyaceae cyanobacterium. Classification (GTDB taxonomy): domain Bacteria; phylum Cyanobacteriota; class Cyanobacteriia; order Phormidesmidales; family Phormidesmidaceae; genus Halomicronema. The sequence goes on along the minus strand of JBHJJI010000318.1, from coordinate 13,807 downwards.
CTGTGGAACTCTCCACCTCGTCAACTCAGATGGATTCACGCTATCGATTTACCCTCAAGGCGACGGCGCGGGATCCGGGTGAGGCGATCGCGGCCACGCTGGTGCGAGCCGGTTTTGGCCTATGTGAACTGCGCCGTCATCAGGCCAGCTTAGAAGATGTGTTCCTCAACCTGACGACGGAGGAACCTGGCGAGTCAGCGGGTGAACCGTCTCCCCCAACATCCGTGGCGACGCCTAGCTCGACAGTCGCTAACGCTCACGCCGCGGCCGATCCGACCGATCAGACAGAACCGACGACATAAGACGGATGCCCCAACCGCAGCAGCGATCCCTTAATCCCCAGCAGTCATCCCTGGAGTGCCATGACAATCAAACAGGTCATCAGTAGTTTATTAGCGGTCTATCGGCGTGAGCTGCAGAGCTATTTTGCGGCACCGCTGGCCTATCTGGTTGCCGCCATTTTTTGGCTGCTAGGGGGCATCTTTTTGGTACTGGTGCTGTTTAGCCCTGAGGGACTGTTAGCCCTAGTAGCCCAGCGCGATCAGGTTCTGCAGAGCGGGGCCACCCTAGCGCCGCTGGATGTCGCCTATGAATTTCTGCGGGGGTATCTGGGCGTTTTAGGCTCGCTATCGATGTTTGTATTGCCGATTCTCTCCATGGGCCTCTATGCCGAAGAGCGCAAGCAAGGAACTTTGGAACTCTTGGCCACGTCACCGGTGATGAATTGGGTGGTGGCCCTAGGCAAGTTGCTGGCGGTGGTGACGTTTTATGTCGGCATGGTGCTGCCGCTGATGCTTTGCGTGGCGATCGCTCTGGGTACCGCCGAGCCCGCCGTAGCCCCAACGCTGTTAGTCGTCGGCAATCTGGGATTAATCCTGCTGGCCGCCAGCGTGCTGTCATTGGGCATGTTTGTCTCTTCCCTCACGAGTAGCACCGTCGTGGCCGCAATTTTGACCTTTGCGTTGGTGATCTTTTTGTGGATTGTGGATGCCATCGCTCGCGCGATTCCCGGCGGTTTGGGGGCAGCACTCAACCATTTATCGATGCTGCAGCATTTCAACGATTTCACCCAGGGCGTCCTCGACACCAGCAGCGTCGTGCTCTTTTTGTCCTATAGTCTGTTAGGACTTTTTTTGACGGCTCAGTCCATCGAAGCGTTGCGGTTTCAGCGCAATTAGCGATGGCTAAGCCTCCTTTTCAACGACCCGTTATGACGATGTCATCGCATTTATGAAAGGGATTACCGGTTCAGAAAAGTGGCTCAAGTTTCTCACCTGGCCAGGGCTCGCCGCCGCGACGGCGGGACTCGTGGCCGGTAGCCTCTCGGGTTGGCAACTGCTGCCGACGATTTTACTCGTAGCGGGGGTGGGCCTATTGCTGCTGGGGTTAAGCTTTAGCGGCAAATCAGCCGGTGCATTTTGGCAACAGCGTTCGACTCAGGCCGGTACCAATGCAGCGATCGCCACCCTCGCGGTTCTGGTAATTCTCGGGTTGGTGAACTTTGTGGCCGTCCAAAATGCCCCTCGGTTTGACCTCACCGAAACCCGACTGTTTACGCTGGCTCCCGCCTCCAAGACGATCGTGCAAGCACTTGAAGAGCCGGTGCAGGTCGTGATATTTGACGCAGTGCAAAATCCTGAGGATGTGCAACTGCTAGAGAGCTATCGTCAGGCTAGCGACAACTTCACCTTTGAATATGTCGACCCGTTGGCGAATCCGACCCGAGCGCAGGCGTTTGGAGCCACCCAAGCGGGCATGGTGTTTTTGGTAATGGGTGAGGATCGCCGCTTTTTGCAAACCATCGGCAACACCGCCAACACCGAAAGCTTGGGAACGGTCGAACCCCTGTCAGAACGACAACTCACCAATGCCCTAGACCAAATTGTCAGCGATCGCACCCTGGCGGTGTACTTTGTGCAGGGCCATGACGAACCGCTGATTGAAGGGCCAGAAGCTCAGCTAGGACAAGCGGTTGCAGCTCTGACCGACAAAAACTACCAGGTGCAGCCGCTGGATTTGGCCGCCGCTCGCACTGTGCCCGCCGATGCAGATGTCGTCGTCGTTGCTGGCCCAGCGCAAGATTTTTTCACCGCCGAAGTGGAGGCATTGTCAGCCTATTTGTCAGCCGGTGGCGGACTGATGCTGATGCTCGATCCGCGATCGGATGGGGGGCTCAACGCCCTGTTAGATGATTGGGGCGTCATCTTAGATGATCGCTTGGTGCTCGACACCTCTGGAGCCGGTCAGTTTGTCGGGCTCGGCCCCGCCGCCCCCATCGTGAGCAACTATGGCGATCACCCCATCACCCAAGACTTTGGTGATGGTCGCTCCTTTTTTCCGCTAGCGCGCCCGATCGAAAGTCGCGAGCTGCCCGACACTAACGCCACACCGCTCTTGCTGACCGATCCGCAAAGCCGTGCTGAAGCGATTTCTGATACGGGCGATCTCAATTTTGACCCCAACGCTCCTGCGGATGGGCCTTACGTGTTGGGCGTAGCGTTGAGTCGTCCGGCAGATCCCACCGCCGCCACTGCCGCCCCTGTCGAGTCGGCACCAGCGACTGCAGCAACTGAAGCCGAACCCAGTGAAGTAGACACAGCGGTGGAAGCCGCGCCGAACGATGCCGATGTCGCCGATAGCAACGAACCGGAGGAAGCGGCGGCTGCGACACCGGAGGAAGCGGCTGCCGCCGACAACGCTGCCGATGAAGACATCACCAATGCCGACAGCGACGATGCCGCCGACACCCCTGAGGCCACCCCCGATGCCGACGCTGTAGTCTCAGAAGACGAGGCGATCGCAGAAGCCGAGTCCGACACCCCCGCCACCACTCCAGAAAAGGCTGCAGCAGCAGAATCTGCTGCCCCCGATGACACTGCCGACAGCGAGGATACCCCAGCCGTAGAAGAGGACAGCCCAGCGGACACCGACCAGCCAGCGGATGAGTCTCGCTTGGTGGTGATTGGCAACACTAGCTTCGCGATCGATGGCTCCTTTGACCAACAGCTGAACGGCGACGTGTTTCTCAACGCAGTGAACTGGTTGGGCCAGGAGAGTGATGCCACGCTTTCGATTCGGCCTAAAACCGTCACCGATCGCCGCATGGCAATGACGGGGCAACAGGCGTTGGGGCTGAGCATTTTTTCGTTGTTGGTGCTGCCCGTCACCGGGATAGTATTGGCAATTTTGATGGCCTGGCGGCGACGGTAAACACATGAAACTACAGCGCAGCACGATGATTTTGGTGGCGACCGCCCTGGTCTTGGGGGGCGCAGTGCTATTTACTCAAGCCCGGCAGGCCAACCCCAATCGGTCAACCACCGGGCAATCTAATGCCGCAGCAACCCCGGTATTTGAGTTTGAAGAAGCCGACGTGGTGGGGCTCAGCATTGAAACCCAGAACCAAACGGTGAGCTTTGAGCGGGACGAAGCGGGGTTTTGGCAGATGACACAACCGCAACAACAGCCCGCCGAGGAAGCTGCGATCGCCTTTTTGCTCAGCCGTCTGACGACCGATGGTTTGGTGCAGACAACCACGATTGACGCCAGCAATCCCGCTGAATTTGGCTTTGATGATCCCTTTGCCACGGTCGATCTCACCCTGGCGGACGATACGACTCACCAGCTGGTGCTGGGCGCGGCTGATTTTAGTGGTCTCAACTATTACGCGCTGCTCGATCCTGAAACGCTACCGCTGTCTGAAACCACAGGCGATGTCGACGCCGCCATCGTTACGGAGAATATTCGCAACGGCGTCGATCGCCCTTTAGAAGAGTGGCAGGCCGCGATCGACGAAGCACCCACTGCAGAAGATAATATTGCCCCTGCAGACACGGCTAACCCCGATACTGAAGCCCTAGACACCGAAGCGGAGGCTGACAGCGACGCTGTACCGGATGAGGCCTCGGAGGAAGTCGATGAGCCGGATGAGGAGATCGAGTCTGAAGATGCTCCTCCCCCTGACGAGCCAGACGACTCTTAAACCGATCAAGCAGAATTTTGCCCAGCGGTTTTTAGGGAATTTCTGGCAAAAACGATATCGGTAGGGGCGGGTTTTGTCGGTACCTTTTGCCCACCAAACCAGGCGTCTGGCCAAACCCGCCCCTACATCCCCGGTAAATTCTTTCTTAGAAACTGCTTTAGTTGTCCTAATTGATGGCTTTATCACGATTCTCTAAAGCAAGACAATAAATCTGGCCCCCCTTGCCCCTTAGCTGCCCGGCGTTGCCAAGATGGCATCAGGAGTCCGATCACGGAGAATCGGCATGACCAGTTCTAACCATTGCCCACTCGTCCCATCGCTATGACGCCACCGACGCTCTCTCCCTCGGCCACACTACTGATTTCTTGCCCCGACCAGCAAGGGCTAGTGGCTAAAATTGCCAACTTTATCTACGCCAATGGCGGCAACATCATCCATGCCGACCAGCATCGTGATGGGGCCAGCGGCCTGTTTTTGTCGCGCATTGAATGGAGTCTAGCTGGGTTTAACCTGCCTCGCGACTTGATTGGGCCTGCGTTTAACGCGATCGCGCAGCCCCTGCAAGCAGACTGGCGACTCTGCTTTTCTGACGCGATGCCGCGCCTGGCCATCTGGGTGAGTCACCAAAATCACTGCTTACTAGATTTGCTGTGGCGGCATCAGGCCCAAGAGTTTGCCGCCGAAATTCCGCTCATCATCAGCAACCATGAGACCCTCAAGCCCATTGCCGACCAGTTCAATATCGCCTTTCACCACGTGCCGATCAACAAAGCCACCCGAACTGAGCAAGAAGCCAAGCAGCTCGCGCTCCTGCGGCAATACAACATTGATTTGGTCGTGCTAGCCAAGTACATGCAGATTTTAAGTGGCGACTTTTTGCAGCAATTTTCCAACGTCGTCAATATTCACCATTCATTTTTGCCCGCGTTTATGGGGGCGCAACCCTACCATCGCGCCCACGAACGGGGCGTCAAAATCATTGGAGCAACGGCCCACTATGTGACCGAAGCCCTCGATGCTGGCCCGATCATCGAGCAGGATGTAGTGCGGATCACCCACCGCGATGACGTCAAAGACCTGATTCGCAAGGGCAAAGACTTAGAAAGAATTGTGCTATCACGCGGCGTGCGGCTGCACTTACAAAACCGAGTTTTGGTCTATGGCAACCGCACTGTGGTGTTTTCCTAGTACTCCACGGCAACAGTCAGACGACTATGCCAAGTTCTCTGCCCCCTTACCCCCACGGCGTCCTAGTCACCGGCAAGGGTTGGTGAAATCACATCGCAGTCTACTAGCCGCAGGTTCTCCGCATTGGGCCAAGCACCTGAAGCCTGCTCAGCGGGGGCAGAAAGCCTGCGTCGAAATCAGTCTTCTTCCCAACAATCGACCGCGAGCAAGTCGCTGATCGGATCTTTGGTGGAAAACTCGAAATCTTCTAGCTCTTTGCGCCAGTGAGGCCACTCGTCGCCAAACAAAAACGCAATCTTCCAAATGCTATCGCTCGGCTTGACGACATTGCGCTTGACGAGTGATTGCACCTGTCGTTGAAACTTTGCCATCGGGTGAGCAACCTGTTGGCTCGTAATCGTTTCGCTCATATTCAAGTTTAAAAAACCTTCAAAAATTACAAAAACAGCAGAGTGGTTATCAATGACGTGACAAGAGAGAAATTTTTTCGCCACTCAAGGCCCAAAAAGGCCGTTAGCACCTGCATGGCTGTGCTTAAAACCCTGGGTCATTCCTGTATCGCGACGATGGCAAAAATTCTCTAAACAGCCTCTGAAACTATTGAAATGCTGTTTATTTCGCTTCCAGTTGCACAACATAACACAAGAAACGGCATTCGACGAGAAAAGTTTAATCGGCTTCCCGTATTCTGTCGCAGATTTCCCCGTCTATTCACCTATAGTATCGACTCGTTAGCGGGTGTCATCTACCGGCAGATAGAGTTTTAGGGGAGTCAGCATCTGCCAGGGGTCGCCGGATTCAGCGTTAGCCCCAAAGCCAATCGCCTGCAGTGTGCGCCGCCAGTGCTAGGGCGGTTTCTGCACCTATCGACAGAGGTGCCAGGCGGGTTTAGGAGAGCTATCTTAGTAATAGACGCTATTGAATTGCTTGTGCCTGATCCTACCGCTTCGCCAGCTGCTGCTTTAGACAATCTGCCCGCCGCAAAACCTGGAACCGCCAAAGCGATTCCCTCCTTGATGGGCAAGCCAGCGATCGCGGGGACGTATCCACAAGACTACGCCAGCACCGTGTCAGCGTTGGAAAAATTGCTGTTGGAGCGGTCGGGCGATCGCCACCTGGTCTTGATTCAAGACTTTCCTGACCCGGACGCGCTGTCATCGGCCTGGGCGTACCAGCTGATCTGCAAAAACTACAATATTGACTGCGACATTTACTACGGCGGCACCCTCAGCCATCAGGAAAACATCACCCTGGTGCGCTTGTCGGGGCTGCCAGTACGCCGGTGGAATCCGCAAACCAAGACTGGGCCAGATCTCGACAAATATCAGGCCTACGTGCTGCTCGACACCCAAGGCACGACCTGCCAGTTGATTCGCACGGTGGAAGCCTCGCAACTGCCCTTGTTTTTGGTGGTGGATCACCACGCTCCGCAAAAAGCGATCGAGGCCAATCTGGTTGATCTGCGCCCCCAGATTCGTGCGACCGCGACGATTATGACCCAGTATTTGCAGAGTGAGCAGCTGCTGGTGCTGGATAAAAGCAACAGCACCCACGTTAAATGTGCTACTGCACTGATGCATGGCATCCGCTCTGACACCAGCAACTTGATGCATGCGGGCGAAGCCGAATTTGAGGCGGCGGCTTATCTCAGCAACTACTACGACCCGCAGCTGTTGGCGGCCATTTTGCGCGCCTCGCGGTCAAAGCGGGTGATGGATGTGATCGAGCGATCGCTGCGCAACCGCAAAGTGCAAAACAATGTGTCGATCGCCGGGGTCGGCTATCTGCGCTATGACGATCGCGACGCCATTCCCCAAGCGGCGGACTTTTTAGTCACCGAAGAAAACGTCCATACCGCCGTGGTTTACGGCATCGTCCACGATGAAGACGAAGAGTTGGAGGTCGTAATCGGCTCACTCCGCACTAGCAAAATCACCCTCGACCCCGACGAATTTATTAAAGCAGCCTTTGGCCAAGATCCGGAAGGACGTTTCTTTGGCGGGGGGCGCACCACGGCGGGCGGGTTTGAGATTCCCATCGGTTTTCTCTCGGGCTTTTACGAAAACAGCGACTACAACCGCTTAAAGTGGGAAGTCTTTGACACCCAGGTCAAACAGAAGCTGTGGCGACTGGTGAACCCCGAAGATGGCCTTATCTCCACCGACTGAGCTGTACCTGATACGCCACGGTATTGCCGCCGAGCGCGGCACCTATCGCAGGGACAACGAACGCCCCCTGACCGACCCAGGGAAAGCGCGCACCCGCGCTGTGGCGCTACGGCTGCTTGATTTAGGCTGCCAAGTTGACAAAATTCTGACGAGCCCTTTAGTGCGAGCCCAGCAAACAGCTGAGATTCTGCAGGCAGTTGGCATCGCCCCTACCGTCGCCACCAGCGCCACCCTCGCCCCCGGTGGGCAGCTTTTAGATTGGCTGCCAGCACTCGCCCAGTGGCAAACAGAGCAGCCGTCAGGACGGCTGGCCCTGGTGGGCCATGAACCCGACTTGAGTGATTGGGCACAGCAGTTGGTGACCGGGCAAGGGGGCGATCGCTGGCGGCTCAAGAAAGCGGGCGTGATTGGCCTGCACGTGCCCGCTGCGGAGACGGCGATCGGGAATAGCGAGCTGTTTTGGCTCACCCCACCGCGACTGTTGCTGTGAGGAGAGATCGCCGAGAGGGCCTATGCTCAGAGAACACTTCTGCACATAATAGAGACCAACAATGCCGCTCTGTGCCCGGCAGCCAACCCACGTTTTGCGCGCAGCTAGACCACCAGATCCTTCCTGTAGAAGCGGCATGCGGTACAGAATAACGCAGCCAAAGTCTGGTATTGAAAGGTCTTAAGCCAATCCAACCTGAAGTGACCACACCCGACCACGCAGTATTCTAAGGGTCATACCAGTCAACGGAATCCGACTGGGGCTCACCCAGAGGGCTTGGCCGCAGAGACCGATCACGGGGCAGGCAAATAGCGGCACACATCAACAATATGGGAGCGATACAAAGATGACAGTTTGTGACTACAAGCCCGGTCTGGAGGGAATTCCGGCAACCCAATCGGCGATTAGCCACGTCGATGGCAAACAGGGGATCTTAGAGTATCGCGGCATTCGAGTCGAAGATTTGGCCCAACACAGCACGTTCTTAGAATCGGCTTATCTACTGATTTGGGGCGGACTGCCAACGAAACAAGCTCTGGAAGACTTTGAACACGAGATTCGCAACCATCGACGGCTCAAGTATCGCATCCGCGACATGATGAAGTGCTTCCCGGAGGGCGGCCATCCGATGGATGCCCTGCAGGCCTGTGCAGCGGCGCGCGGGCTGTTCTACTCAAAACGCGCATTAAACGACCCCCTCTATATTCAAAAGGCTGTGGTGCGGCTGCTGGCCAAAATCCCCACCATGGTCGCGGCCTTTCAACTGATGCGGAAGGGCAACGACCCGGTGCGCCCGCGGGATGACTTGGACTATGCTGCCAATTTTTTGTACATGCTCAACGAGCAAGAGCCCGACCCGTTGGCCGCGCGCATTTTTGATATCTGTTTGACCCTGCATGCCGAACACACCATCAATGCTTCGACCTTCTCAGCCATGGTCACAGCATCGACGCTGACGGATCCCTACGCGGTGATCGCATCGGCGGTGGGCACGCTGGCGGGGCCGCTGCATGGCGGCGCCAACGAAGAAGTCATTGCCATGTTGGAGGCGATCGGCAGCGTCGACAACGTGCGTCCCTTTGTGGACGATTGTGTAAAACACAAGAAAAAGATCATGGGCTTTGGCCACCGCGTCTATAAGGTGAAAGATCCCCGCGCTAAGATTCTGCAAAAGTTAGCCGAGCAGCTGTTTGAAAAATTTGGCAGCGATGAATATTACGACATTGCCTTAGAACTGGAGCAGGTCGTCACTGAGCGTTTAGGCGACAAAGGCGTTTATCCCAACGTCGATTTTTATTCGGGGCTGGTGTATCGGCGGCTGGGTATTCCTACCGATCTCTTTACACCGGTATTTGCGATCGCTCGCGTGGCGGGTTGGCTGGCGCACTGGAAAGAGCAGATCAAAACCAACCGCATCTTTCGACCCACCCAGATCTATACCGGCTCCCATGGGCAAAAGTATGTGCCCCTGGCTGAGCGCCCCCAGATTTGGGATCGATCGCTGGCCAACGGGCATGACCAGTGATGGGTTGTACCCCCCTTGTCACTGTGCGATTTAGCACCGATATTAAGGCAGTGACGATTTTCAGGAACTCTAATCCCTCCAAGATTTTGGAGGGATTTTTTATTGGCAATTGGGGGATTAGGTCAGTCAGGGGTGCCCGCTAGGCAGTTGGCTCACGCGACAATCTCAGATAGACCGTAATTATCACGCAAAGAGTATAGTTCGATACCTTTGACGCCGATTGAGATGTATACAGTATGCATGTTCGCAACCATGAAGTTTTTAGTCAGATACTGACTTTGCCTCAATGCCAATTCGATCACTTTTAAAGTATCGATAGGGCGCTATCGATATTGTCCCCGACTTATGAACAAACTGGCAGAATGAGGAGCAAATGCGACCCCCATCTCTGCAGCCGATGGCAGCACTCTGGTGCCCACGGCTCGTTAACGGTGGCCACTCCCAATGTGAAGTGCAATGGCATTAGATGCTCGAGACATGACCCCGACCCCAACTCAATCCTCAACGTTAGGTTCAGAAGAGAATATTAAAGAAGTGCTGGCCCGGGGCGCTGCTGGCGTCTCTTTGCGCTCTGTCACTAAAAAGTATGGCAGCTTCATCGCCGTCGAAAATCTGCTGCTCGATATCCCACCCGGTTCTTATTGCTGTCTGTTAGGGCCACGCGGTTGTGGTAAAACCACCACATTACGGATGATTGCCGGTCACGAATCGATCTCCAGCGGTGATATTTACATCGGCGATCGCCGCGTTAATGCGCTGCCACCAGCCAAACGGAACACGGCGATGATGTTCCAAAACTACGCCCTGTTTCCCCACAAAACGGTATGGCAAAACGTCGAGTTTGGCCTGCGGATGCGACAGGTGCCCACCGCCGAACGCCGCGTCCGAGTGGGCGAAATTTTAGAACTGGTGGGATTAAGTCATACGAGCGATCGCAAACCCGACCAGCTCAGCGGCGGTCAGCAGCAACGCATCGCCCTGGCCCGCGCCTTGGTCACTCGCCCCCAAGTCTTGATGTTGGATGAACCCCTCAGCGCCCTCGATGAAAACCTGCGGGTGCGGATGCGCAGCGAACTCCGCAATATTCAAAAACAGTTTGGCCTCACCTTTATTCAAGTCACCCACCACGTCGAAGAAGCCTTTTCCCTCTCCGATCAAATTGTCGTGATGGATCACGGACATATCGACCAGGTCGCCACCCCCAGTGACCTATTTGCAAAACCCGCTTCAAAATTTGTGGCTAAATTTATTGGCGACAATAATATTTTTGAGGGCACTGTGCTTAACGCCGTACCCGACAGTGATGGCCTCGACATTATCGAGTTAGGGGTGGCGGGCATCGGTTCAATCTTTAGCCGGGGGCAGGCGCTACCGGTCAGGCAAACCGCCGCCTGTTCGGTGCGCCCTGCCCTGCTCACCATCGTCTCAACGGCGGATGGAGCACCTTCGCCCCAGGCTAATCACATCACGGCGCGGGTCGTCGATGTAGAGCTGACGGGCTACGTCCCCCGCGTCGGGCTGCTGGCCGAAGCCACTGGCCAAGAACTGCTGTATAAAGTCCGTACGGTTGACTGGGCTGATGCCGGTATCAGCGAAGGGCAGACGGTCACCCTGCGCTGGTCGGCTCACGACTGTGTGTTTCTGGCGGATTGATTCGGACTGTTATTGACCAGACTGTTGACGAATTGCCTTAATCTGCCCTTAAATCGTCTCAATTCTGCAAGGAGAGCTCCCATGGCTAATGTTTCTCGTCGTTACGTGCTTCGAACTGGATTGGCGGCTGGAGCGGCAGTCGCCGCTGCGCGCTGCAGCGGGGGTGCCCCCGAAGGGACGCCGAACAATCCGGCAACTGGGCCAGAGGTCAACACCAACCAGATTAAGGATGTCACTCTGCGACTGATTGGGACCGGGGTCTCTCAGATCAATGAGATTCGCGACAAGGCTCAAGAAGACCTGGGCTTTAGCTTAGAAATGCGCGCCCTGAGCACCGAGGAAAACAATCAAATTGCTATTACTCAGCCCGATCAGTACGACATTTTCGATGGCGAGTATTTCAGCTTGCCGCTGGTGGTGCCATCCGGCAACCTGCGACCCATTGAGATTTCTAAAGTGAGCGATTGGGACAAAATCGTGTCATTTTTCACCAGTGGCAAATATGAAGGCATGCCCGTCGAAGCTTCACAAGGGACCGCCCCTTACAAAGTGATGTATCTGACCGGGCCGGATTCCACCGAGTTTTCGGAGACGCCCACTGATTTTGCAACGCTGATTCCCTTCCAATACAACGCTGATACGCTGGGCTATCGCCCCGATTTGGTCAATCGCCCGATTGAAACCTGGGGCGAGCTGTTCAACGAGGAGTTCAAGGGCAAGACGTCGATTCTCGACATTCCCCAAATTGGCATTATGGACGCTGCCCTCGTGGCCGAATCGCTGGGGTTGATGACGTTTGTCGATAAAGGCAACATGACCAAAGCCGAAATCGATCAGATTATCGGTATTCTCAAAGAGCAAAAGGCGGCGGGTCAGTTCCGCGCCTTTTGGAAGACCTTTGACGAGTCGGTCAACCTGATGTCTTCCGGCGAGGTCGTTTTGCAGTCGATGTGGTCGCCAGCGGTCGCCGCCGTTCAATCGAAGGGCATTGAATGCGTTTATGCGCCTTTGAAAGAGGGGTATCGCGGCTGGGGCGGCGGCGTTGGCCTGTCGAAGAACCTGGAAGGCATTCAACTCGATGCGGCCTATGAGTATCTGGACTGGATGCTGGTAGGTTGGGTCGGGGCCTTTTTGGGTCGTCAGGGCAATTACAGCGCGGCACCGGAGAATTCTAAGCAGTACATGTCAGCGGCGGAATGGGCCTACTGGTATGAGGGCCAAGCGGCCTCTGAAGACATGGTGGATCCGTTTGGCAAGACGCTGGCGAAGTCAGGAGCAGTTCGCGATGGCGGTTCCTTTAAGGAGCGCTTTGGCAACATCGTTTGCTGGAACTCCACGATGGCAGAGAACACCTACCTCGTCCAAAAGTGGAATGAGTTCATCGCCTCCTAAAACGTCGGTTCAGCAACCCGGTTGCTGAGGCAAAAAGGGACTCATGCCATCCTTGCCTGACACGAGAAACCGGGTTTCTGGCAATACTGTACCGGTGCTCTAGAACTACATCCGTTCTGGTTGTCAAAAATTCGGTGTTTCAGAAATAGCCGGCAGCGTTTGCGGGAACTGTCCCAAATTAGTCCTGCGCTCAGGGGGTTGGCAGTGCCAAACCCCACCGGCAGCTCCGTCTGCTGCAAAGTTTAGTGATCTTCCCCGACAGGGGAAATTTGGCTTTTATGTCTAAAACCTGGACAGCCTTCAAGCCCTATTTGCTGGCCGCTCCCCAAGCGATCGCCCTGGCTATTTTTTTGGTCTTCCCCATTTTGCTGATTGGGGTCGTGAGCTTTTGGGAGTTCAACGGGTACTCCATGACGCCAGCATTTACGCTGGACAATTACATCGGCATTTTTACCTCTCAGGTCACCCTCAGAACTTATCTCAATACCTTTAAGTTTGTCGGCATGGTCTGGTTGGCGACGTTGCTCATCGGGTATCCGGTGGCCTTTTTTCTGTCGTTTCACATCAAAAAGCTGAAGTGGCAGGTGCTGTTGTTTCTGATCTGCACCATTCCGTTTTGGACTTCGAACATCATTCGGATGATCTCCTGGGTACCCCTGCTCGGCAAAGAGGGGCTGGTCAATCAATTGCTCCTGGGCATTGGCCTGATCAACCAGCCGCTAGAGTTTTTGCTGTACTCAGACTTTGCGGTGGTCTTGGGGATGGTGCACCTCTACATCATTTTTATGATTGCGCCGATTTTCAACAGTCTGATGCGCATCGATCGCACCCTGATTACCGCTGCCGAAGACATGGGAGCCTCCGGTTTGGATGTGTTCAAAGAAATCATTCTGCCGTTGTCGGCCCCGGGCATCGCGATCGGCTCCATCTTTGTGGTGACGCTGGTGATGGGCGAATTTATTACGGTACGACTGATGGGGGGCGGCCAAGCGGCCTCCATTGGCAAGCTGATTCAAACGCAAATTGGCAGTTTGCAGTATCCCCTAGCGGCGGCCAACGCCATTATTTTGCTGGCGGTGACGCTGATAGTGGTGTTCTCGATTTTGCGGGTGGTCAACATTCGCAAAGAGCTTTGAGCTGTTTCCCTGCTGTAGTGGCTAAACGATGATGAAATCGCGATCGCTCTCTTTTTATCTACTCGCGGCCTTCTTTGCCCTGTTTGTGCTGTTTCTTTACGGCCCGATGATCACCATTTTCATCCTGTCGCTGCAAGGGCCAGATGGCGCCCTGACCTTTCCCATTCGCAGCTTTGGTTTTTACTGGCTGGGACAAGTTTTTCAAGAACAGCGCGTGGGCAACTTTGTCGAACCGTTTAAGCGATCGATCGTGCTGGGGCTAATCGTCACGGG
>JBHJJI010000317.1:0-17638 GCA_050042805.1 Leptolyngbyaceae cyanobacterium | reverse complement strand
GGGCCGGTCCATTGACCGTGGTCAATGCATGCCGCATAAGTAATGAGGTTGTCGGTAAAGAAATCCCACTTTCTAGGGGAACCCCAAGGGTATAACGCACTTTTGGGTGGGGATTGGTTGTATTGATAACAGTCAAGTCCTTCCGCTGGCGACCGTCAGCCGGATGGACTCAGAACAAGCACGGCTGCCATTCGATGACATCACGGCAGCGACTCTATCGTTACGAGTGTGCCAAGAAAAAAGCTATATCTCGGTACGGGTACGGGCGAGTTTAGACCAATGCCTCGAAGAGCCATGCAACCGACGGTCACAAACCCGCCCCAACAATGGGGCATTCATTTCCATGGCTGGCTCTAAGTCAACGATTGAAATTGACTTTAAACCACCTCTGCTCGATCGCTCATCAGCCGCAAGATCGACAGCGCTAAAATCACTAAGAATAAGGCCAGGCCCACGGTGCAGGCGTAGCTTAGCTCCAACTCTTGAAAGGCCAGTTCATACACGTAGTAAACAATGGTTTTGGAACTGTTGAGCGGCCCCCCCTGGGTCATGATGAAAATCTCTTCAAAGACTTTCGTCGCCGCAATCGCCGATATCACCGTCACCAAGAAAATATAAGGTCGCATCAGCGGCAAGGTGATATCCCAATGTTTGCGCCAGCCATCAGAGCCATCAATCGCTGCCGCTTCGTACAAATCGGGGGGAATCGTCTGCAGCCCGGCCAGGTAGATCACCATGTAGTAGCCGACCCCTTTCCAAATGGTGACAAGCATGACGCTGGGCAGCGCCAATGCCGGACTGGTCAGCCAGGGCACACCGCTGTCCGTTAGACCCAACCCGATCAAAATCTGATTGAGAAAGCCATTTTCGGCATAGAGCCAGCGCCAGGCAATGCCCGCCACCACCATCGAGATGACGACGGGGGTGTAGTAAGCCACTCGAAACCAGCGAATGCCCCGAATCTGGCGGTTCACCAAAATCGCCAGCAACAGCGGCAAAATCGCTAACACTGGCACCACCCCCACGAGATACAGCAGGGTGTTTTTAACCGTGATCCAAAAGGTGCGATCGCTCAGCAGCTCCTGAAAGTTGGCGAGGCCAATCCACAGGGGCGGCTGAGTTACATCGAAGCCATAGCTGGTGAAGCTCAGATACAGCGCTTGAATAGCGGGCCAAAAGACCGTTAGCCCTAACACGAGCAGGGCTGGAGCCAAAAAGAGGTAGGGGGTGAGCGATCGCCCCACTCGCGATCGCTTTGACTGAGAAGAGACCGTTATCATGTCAGTTTTTGGCAGTGGCTTGCTGTGACCATTTTTCTTGGGCTTGAGACCAGATCCTCATAAGCCGATGAGAAAACACCTTGAGGCATTCGGCTTCGTCCTGAATCTTGCCATATTCTCCGCTGGACTGGAGATAGAGAAACTGTTCCATTTGAAATTGCTGAGCCATATTGCGCGATTCGACCCACATTTTCTGCGTGCTGGTTTGACTGAGCAGGGTCGTTGCCAGGGCCGCTAAACCACTCATGGCGGGAACGATCCAATCCCATTGCCCAAGCAGGTTACCTGCTGATAATGCCGCCAAAATCGTGGTGCTGATTGCCAGCGTCACACTCATCACCTGCAGCCGCTTATATCGAGCTTTGTGACGGTTCGCCCGCTGCGCAAAATCTCGAATCAGATGATCACATTGCGCTAAGGCCCGTTGTCGCCTTTCATCTAGCGTACTGGCCGGAGATAAAGGGCGATGTTTCTCCACTGGTTCTTGTCGATCAGAACTGTCCACCATGGCAGTTGTCCAACGCCGTTACCGATACAGCATTCTAAACTTCGTTAGGACTCACGCATGGCCCCCTGGCATCTCCCTATTCTGGGAGAAGTTGCATCCGGGTTCTCTAGCCTTGGGGGCTAAGGGGGCCAAAACCGGATGCAACTGCGCCAGTCCTGTTCATATCACAGTTGGGGAGTTGCTTGAAAATAACGTCACGATAGGGATAGACGAAATTTTCCGCGGGATGCTTGACTCATGCCCGGTACATCCAGCAGATCATCCAGTCTCAGATAACTTTGGTCTCAAGTTGATTGATGGCCATCCTGGCCGTTCTGGGGCAGTCGGTGGGGGCGGGCAGGCTAGAAAGCCTACCCAACAGGGTTTCTCTCACATTCAGGGAGTCTAAAAGTGATGATCCGGCTTCCTTTGGATACAGATACCGCGCTTTTTTTCGTTCACCGGTCCAGATCGTCGGGTTTGGCAGTGCCAAACCCCGCCAGAAAACGTTTCCACAAATGGGGATGTTATTTAAGCGCAGATTCCTTGGTGGAACGATCAGACGCTAAAAGCGATCGCCCTCATTCAGCGTCGGGGGCAAGGTAGCTCGGGCCGCTTCGCCACAGGTACGGGGTGTGGGAAAGATTTTGGTGGGATTCGCCAGTCCTTTCGGGTTCCAGCTGGTACGTACCCACTGCATGGTCTCCAGGTCGGTAGCGGAGAACATATCCGGCATGTAGCAGCGCTTATCCGCGCCGATGCCGTGTTCACCTGAAATGCTGCCGCCCACCTGAACACAGAGCTTTAAAATGTCACCGCCCAGTTCCTCCACCGCCTCCAACTGGCCCGGAATGCGGTTATTGAACAAGATCAGTGGATGCAGGTTGCCATCACCAGCGTGGAACACGTTAGCAACACGATAGCCGTGCTTCTCACCGAAGGCGGCAATTTCCTGCAGCACGTAGGGCAGCTGCGTCCGGGGAATCACGCCATCCTGCACGTAATAGTCGGGGCTGAGTTTCCCCATCGCGGCGAAGGCGGCTTTGCGACCTTTCCACAATCGCAGCCGGTCTTCCGGCTCGGCGGCGACAGTGACCTGGCGCGCGCCATTTTGCTGACAGATCGCGGTGATGCGATCGCGACAGGCCGCGACTTCACTGGGCAAGCCATCAATCTCGATCAGCAAAATCGCCTCCGCATCACGGGGATAACACTCGGTTTTCACCACGTCTTCCACCGCATTCAGGCTGAAGTTATCCATCATCTCCATGCCCGCCGGGACAATTCCCGCGCTGATCACGTCAGACACCGCTGCGCCCGCCGCCTCAACACTGGTGAAATCAGCCAGCAACACATTGATCGACTCTGGCGCTTTCAAAATGCGGAGGGTGATTTCGGTGACGATGCCCAAGGTGCCTTCGGAACCCACGAGCAGACCGATCAGGTCGTAGCCGGGTTGTTCACCCACCGCCCCGCCGATCTCGACAATCTCGCCATCGGGCAGCACCAGCTTAACGCCCAGCACGTGGTTCGTCGTGACGCCGTACTTGAGGCAGTGCACACCACCAGAGTTTTCCGCCACGTTGCCCCCCACGGAGCACACACTTTGGCTGGAGGGATCCGGTGCATAGTAAAACCCTGCGCCACTCACGGCCTGAGTCACCCAGTTGTTGATCACACCGGGCTGCACGATTACCCGCTGGTTGTCATAGTCCACCGCTAAGATTTTGCGCATAGTGGCAGTGACGATGAGCACGGCGTCTTCTACCGGCAAAGCCCCACCCGATAGGCCAGTCCCGGCTCCACGCGGCACAAACGGCACGTCAAACTGATGGCAAATTTTGATGGCGGCAGCGACCTGTTCGGTCGTTTTGGGCAACACCACCACCGGCGGACGCTGACGATAGCTGGCCAAACCGTCGCATTCGTAAACCAGTAGTTCTTCCTTGCGCCGCACCACCAAGTCTTTGCCCAGCGCTTTTTCAAAGGCGCGAATGATGGGATCCCAGTTGCGCTGGGGGGAGGGGGCGTTGAGTTGAGCAACCATTGATTTTCAAAACCTGAGGAGAGCGACGAGCGAACCAGCGCCTTGATTCTATCGTGGTAGGCTGCCCGCCTTGAGTCCTGAGTCGGAATCGCGGCCTGCCCAAAGGCGCTTATGACATCGGGGTTAGCGGACTCGACCCGGTTGCCTTGGCGGCGGCAAAGCTGCTGAGGGAATCGAATCCCAAATGGTTGAGCACCGCATAGCCGTGCTTGCAGCAGCCTCGACCCAGAAATCGTTGCTGCCAATGGAAATCTTCACAGTCGCAAGCGAGTCGATCAGCGTGCTCGGTCACGATATGTCGAGAGCCCGATTGAAGGTTCGTCACGGTGTAGCGAGCGGGCGTTTGCAGCCAGTCGGTTACTTCGAGCGTTTGGGCCTCGGCTTGACGACGTTCAACAAAGTGGCGCTTCAATTTGGCTTTAGAGACAAAGGTGGGGCGATCGCCTTTGACCCAAACCCAAACAACGTTGAGAAATTCTCGGATTTGAACCGGCACAGAGTTTGGTAGCCCCATTAATCGACGAATCGCCGCCGCCGAATAGATGAAGGTAGAGCGGGTGGCCATGGTCAAAAATCCATTTAAAGCCTTATCTATAGTGTGCCGTAGCCCTTGCGTCACCAGCTATGGGGGCATTACGACGACCCGTTTGGGATGGCCGTACTCGGGCTTAGAAAGCGGCTGGGATTGTTTATAGCAATGGTCTTGTCGAGGATGAGGGGCAGGGGAGCTTTAGGGGCAAGGAGGCTTTAGGGGCAGGGGGGCTGGAACTTATTTGCGAGCGATCGCCAACATTTGGGTGGGAAAGTTTTGGGACGATAAACGACGATAGGATCAGAACGTTGCTCGCCAAACTGCTGCGGCAAAATCACTCAATCTGTCTCTGAAGTTATCGATAAACCTCATGGAAACTCTGCCTGCTCTATCGTCCGCGACTCTGTGGGATATTCTCAACGAAAAGCTCGATGATGACACAGTCAACCGGTTGGTGTGGCATCATTTGGGCTATCGCTACGACGCCGCTAGCGAGACGTGGAAGACCGATGCGGTGGAGGCCGCTTGGGCCGAAAAATTTCCCACGCCACCGAACTTTATCGAGAGTCGCCCGGCCACGGTACAGCTCACCCGCTCGATCCCTAAAGAAAACAAGCAATTGCTGAAAACGCAGTTGGGCTTTAAGGGCTATAGCGTTGACCAGCTGATTCCCCGGTTAACGCGGCGGGCAACGATGACGAACTGGCTGCTGAGCATGATGGTGAGCAGGGATTGTGGGAGTCGTAGGGGCGATCTCGACAGGTCGGCGAAACGTCTGCCCTATCGGTTGCTGGATGATGCCTCGGCAGCGAATGCTGAGGGCAGTGACGAACACACAATCCACCCGCGTTTGGCTATCCTGATAAGTCCATCTATGCGTGGAATTAAGTCCAGTCCGCGTGAAATTTCAGAGCTAACAAAAACTCCGCCCCAAATTGAGGCGGAGCTTAATTGACAACCCATTGCTTACAGTTGCAAGCGTGGGACAAAGGGCTTACTTATACAGTTCGGTTGCTAAGCGAAGGGCTAAGAAACCGGGAACCAGGGCAACGGCCAAGGCGACGAAAACTTGAGTATCTGACATTGCTATCAGTCATTTTAAAAACCGCTAATCGGTCTCACCGAAAGAGACTGAGTAAAATTTTGACCTAGAAGCTGATTTATCTACACTTTAGATGGGCAACTGTTACACAGCGTTACCTAATTTCAGACACTGGATTTCTTAACCTTCACGGGGTGTCCTGCTACATTGAAGGTCTAGACCTATTGCCGTGACGCCGGATGACCCACTTGATAAGGGGCATTTGTGGCTGGTCTGAGCTAGGCTGAATGCCGCCGATAGGTTAAGAAACCGCTGCTGCTTCCGAGTTGGTGACCTGAAACACTTCCTTTTAGAAAGTCGCACAACATAATGACGCCAACGTCTAACAACGCCTGTGACTAACTCCCTGCCTGTCCCCTCACCTGACAATCCAGCCTCACCGCCTTTTAGTCAGCAGCTCAGGCGGATACAGCGAGATGTTTTGAGAATGGGCGCTTTGGTGGAATATTCTTGCCTGCTGGCTCGACACGCACTGTGCGATCGCAATTTAGAAGCAGCCCAGCAGCTCAAAGCCCACGACAAGCAAATTGATCAGTTTTATCGTCAAATTGAGGTGGATTGTGTCGAGCTGTTGAATCATCCGCCTCAAGGCATACAAGACCTGCGGCATGTCAGTGCCTTTATGCAGCTGATTCGAGATTTAGAGCGGATTGCGGACTATGCCAAAGACATTGGCGAGGTGGCGATTCGGCTGTTTCCTTACCAAGCCCATCCAACCTTAAATGAGATTCAGGTGATGATCGATCGTTGTCGGTCAATGGTGGCACTGAGTTTGGTGGCCGTGTCTGATCTCAATGCGGATGTCGGGCTCGATATCAAGATTAAAGATGACGCGGTAGATGACGATTACGAGCGGCTATATGACACTTTGGTGCATGCTGAGGGGATGCTCACCAACATTGAGGTGACGGTATCGCTGGTACTAGTGATTCGATACTTAGAGCGCATGGCCGATCACGCCACCAATGTCGGCCGTCGCATCGCCTATGTCGTGACCGGCGAACGTCGCTAGAGCGCTGAGGGTATTGGGCGATCGCCCAGCGAATGCCGAATGTCCGTATTTTTTCAGATTACGGTATAGTTGTAACGGCTTAGGGGGAATTGGCTCTGTGATTTGAGTCATCTACGGCTTAACCGGTTTCCTGTCATCGGGTTCCGCAAGTTCTTGCTAAGGCTGAGAAGGGTCTGAAAAGGCATAGGCGCTGGGGGGTGTATCAACCCAACGTGGGTACGGATTGAGCTTTTTCAGGAACGCAGCTTTAGGATGTGCTATCACGGCGAACTGAGTACCAGGGCGTAGTTACCAAATGCATTTCGGAACGGTTAACGATGCTCCCTTTGCTAGTCAGCTCTCACCCTCTCTTCTCTAGAAAGATTGATGAGTGCGGGCTTGTTGTATTGCTCATCTGCATCGGATAAGGATTACCCGCTTCATGAATTTCTCGATCGCCTCACTGCTCGCCAATTTTACCGACGACAAGACGCTGACGCTCAAAACGATTCAAAAGAAGCTCCATTGCGATACTGATGACAGCATGCGAGAGCTGCAGATTGCCCTTGATGCCCTAGAGCGCATTGGTGTACTCACCAAAGATAAAGGGAAATATCAACGCGCCACCGAAGAGGGCGTGGTAGAGGGTAAACTTCGCTGTTCGAGCAAGGGCTTTTGCTTTGCTATTCAAGATGACGAAGCGGCCGACGATATCTACATCCGCGAGAGTCAACTCAACACTGCTTGGAACGGCGATCGCGTGTTGGTGCGCGTCACCAAAGACGGCAGTCGTCGCCGCAGTCCCGAAGGGGAAGTCAAAGTGATTTTGGAGCGGGCCAACGCCTCGGTGCTCGCTCGGGTCAAAAATGAGAACGACGGCTATCAAGCCGTGCCGTTAGACGATCGCCTCCTATTTGAACTCAGCCTGCAGGGCGAAGCCGACACGCTCTCACAAGCAGTGGATCAGCTGGCGCACATTGAGGTGGTGCGCTACCCCTTAGCGCAAGACCCACCTCGGGGCCGCGTGGCGCAGATTTTGGGCAGCGATGCGGAAGCCTCCTCTGACATCGACATCGTCTACTGCAAATACGATCTGCCACGCGCCTTTTCTGAAGATGCGATGGCGGCCAGCCAGTCTTTGCCAAATCGGGTGCGCAAAGCCGATCTGAAAGGCCGCCTCGATCTGCGTGAGCAGCTGACAGTGACCATTCATGGGACTAAATCACAAGCCATTGATGATGCCTTTAGCGTCAGCAAAACCGATGATGGCAACTGGCAGTTAGGCGTCCACATTGCCGATGTCGCCCACTACGTGCCCCTGTATTCGCACATTGATCGCGAAGCCCTCAAACGCGGTACGGCGGTTTATCTCGGCAACGACATGATTCCGATGTTGCCGCCACCGTTATCCACATCACTGTGTTCATTTAGTCAGGGCAAAGACCGGTTAGCCATTTCCGTCATCGTCACGCTCGATGCTGAGGGTAAAGTGCTGGAATTTGAAATTCAGCCCAGCGTAATTGCGGTCGATCACGCCCTCGACTACAAGCAAGCTCAGGGCATTTTAGCCCGTGATGATAAAGCGGCATTGGGTGAACTCGGGCTCAAGCTCAAGGATCTGAAAAAGCTGGAACCCGCGTTTGCTACCGTCGAAGACCTCTTTACCCTCAGCCAGGGCATTCGTCAGCAGCGCATGGCGCGAGGTTCTTTTGAACTCAATCTGCCAGAGCATGAGTTTCCCGATGATGCCAAGGAGCCATTAGCCTCCTATGCCTCGCCACGGTTTCAATACGACGACGAAGGACTGTTGGGCGTCATTGTGGTGTCCTCCTCGCTGAAGGCCCGCATGATGGTGACCGAGTTCAGTCTGCTGGCTAATCAGCTAGTGGCCTCTCACCTCAAAGCCTTGGGCATCCCGGCGATTTATCGCTTGCACCGCACGCCGACCATCTCCGATGTGCAAGAGTTGACGAAACTTGCAGAAAACATGGAGATCAACCTGGCGCTGGCGGCAGAGGACACCATCGAACCGATGGACTACCAGCGTTTTACAAAGCAGTTTGCCGAATCGCCGTCGGAAAAAATTCTTACCTATCTGCTGCTGTCAACGTTTAAGCCAGCTTTCTACGGCACCCACGCCGACTTGCATTTTGGCCTCGCCCTGACGGAGGGCTACACGCACTTTGCGTCGCCCACCCGCCGCTATCCCGATCTGATGATTCAGCGAGTGCTGCATGCGCTATTTGACGATGGCCGCGATCGCCGCTCGACTCGGTCAAAAGATCGGGTCAACCTGCGCCACAGTAGCAGTCACGGCAACGTCAACTGGAATGTGTTGCCGCCTGACATCAACAGTGAGCTCGAAGACTACATCAAGCGCATTGTCGGGCCATTGAGTGAACGGGAGCAGCTGGCCCAGGACGCTGAAACCGATCTCGAAGGGCTGAAGAAAGCCGAATTCATGCGAGACCACACCGGTTCGGTCTTTCATGGTTTGATCACGGGCGTGCAGTCCTACGGCTTTTTTGTTGAAATCGAAGAGTTGCTGGTCGAAGGGCTGGTGCATGTCAGCTCACTCAAAGATGACTGGTACGAATACCGATCGCGGCAGCAAAAGCTGGTCGGGCGCAAAAATCGCCGTCAGTTCCGCCTGGGCGATCGGGTTGAGGTGCAGGTCAAGAGCGTTGATTACTATCGCCAGCAGATTGATTTGGTGGTCGTCGGCGGGGGCAGCGAAGCCAGCGAAGATGATATGAACGACGATGAAGATGTGAATGGCAACGGCGAAGAGCGGCTTAACGACGAGTCCGAATAAACCATTCAGGCCACTGGCGCAGGGGATCTCGGATCAGGACACAGTCGAGCATCCTCGCCTCACCATGGTTTTTCCAAGTCAACGATGGCGTCAAGCCTGATTAGGACTTGTCAGCGGCCCCCCCTGCTCCTTAGCATCCTCGCTACCTTATCCTTGCCACCCCTCGTGATCGTGAACCTAACGCCGCAGTCTGCTGATCCAAACTGTTCCATTCTTATATTGCTCGCTGCAGCAGCGGTGACAGCTAGAACGTAATGAATACTGTTGACGCATCGCTGCCGATTACGCTGGGCATCACCGGCGCTTCGGGTCTGATCTATGCCGTCAGAGCGGTGAAATATCTGCTAGAAGCTGAGATTCCCATCGAGCTAGTAGCCACCAAAGCCACCTCCCAGGTGTGGAAAGCTGAACAGGGTATCCAAATGCCGGGTGAGGTCGAGGCCCAAGCAGCGTTTTGGCGGGAGCAGGCTGAGGTGCCCCAGCAAGGAACGCTGCGCTGTCACCCATGGAGTGATGTGGGGGCCAATATTGCCAGCGGTTCTTTCAAAACCCAGGGCATGGTGATCATTCCCTGCAGCATGAGCACTGTCGGCAAACTGGCGGCTGGCTTGAGTTCTGACCTGTTAGAACGGGCCGCAGATGTGCAGCTGAAAGAAGGTAAACCCTTGGTCTTAGTGCCTCGGGAAACGCCACTGAGCCTCATCCACTTGCGTAATTTGGTGACCTTGGCAGAGGCTGGAGCCCGCATTGTGCCAGCGATTCCGGCTTGGTATCATCAGCCCCAAACGATTTTGGATCTGGTTGACTTTGTGGTGGCGCGGGCGTTAGACCAGCTGGGTCTGGACTGTGTGCCCCTCAACCGTTGGGAGGGACCTCAAGCTGACCGGCGATCGCCCACAGCTTGAGCAAGAGGAGCTGCCCCAAAAGGGTTTCATAACCGGCTTCAGTCTGACGACAGGTAGGTGTAGTGATTAAGGCTGTGCTCATAGTGCTGCAAGAGCAGCTGTGCCTCTTCGATGGTAATCGTGCCGTCTTGCAGAGCATGCTCAGAGCGACGACGAATGTTTTCAATCAGATCGTCGGAGTCATATTGTACGTAGCTCAAAACCTCGGTCATGGTGTCGCCTTTGACCACATGCTCAATGTGATAGCCCTTGGGTGTCATGTGAATGTGGACGGTATTGGTGTCGCCAAACAGATTATGCAGGTTGCCCATGATTTCTTGGTAGGCTCCTCCCAAAAACAGCCCCAAATAATAGGGCTCATGCTCATTAACCGGATGCAGCTCCAGCACGGGTTTGACGTCTCGCAGATCGATGAACTTATCGATTTTGCCGTCGCTGTCACAGGTAAGATCCGCCAAGGTGCCGCGATTGACCGGTTCTTCATCCAGTCGATGGATCGGCATGATGGGAAATAACTGATCGATCGCCCAGGCGTCGGGCATCGATTGAAACACTGACAGGTTGATGTAGTAGATGGACGCCAGATTTTTGTCCAGGTCTTCTAAATCATCGGGCACGTAGTCTTCGTGACGCACCAGATCCAAAATGCGGCGGCAGCAGGCCCAGTAAAGCCGTTCGATCTTGGCTCGTTCGGTCAGGCTCACATAGCCAAAGTTAAACAGGCTGATGGCTTCATCTTTGAACTGAACCGCATCGTGATAGGCCTCCTGATAGTTCTTCAGGTGCACAGAGTCGTAGGTGTCGTAAAGCTCGCGCAGAAGGGCGTGATCGTCTTCCTGCGGCGGTTCTATCGCCTCCAATCCCGGCTTCTCACTGGTGCCCAGTACGTCAAACACCAAAATGGACTGGTGTGAGGCGATCGCCCGCCCACTTTCACTAATCAGAGTCGGAACGGGCAGATTGCGGGCGGAACAGGCTTCCTGTACCTCCGCCACGACATCGTTGGCATAGTTTTGAATGCTGTAGTTTTTGGAGGCGTAGAAATTGGTTTTGGAGCCGTCATAGTCAATGCCTAAACCGCCGCCAACATCGAGAAAGCCCATTTTGGCTCCCAGTTCCGACAGTTCGACGTAGATTTGACAGGCTTCCCGCAGGGCATCTTTGACGACGCTAATTGCCGATATCTGCGACCCAATGTGAAAGTGCAGCAGCTGTAGGCAATCGAGCATATCAGCCTGTTTTAACTGCTCGACGGCACTCAATAATTCGGGAATCGCCAGGCCAAATTTGGCGCGATCGCCCGCTGAGCCACCCCAACGTCCCACGCCTTTGCTGCTGAGCTTGGCGCGTACCCCTAAAATGGGCCGAATCTTCAGCTGCTGACTCGCCTCGATGACTAATCCCACCTCATCGGGCTGTTCCAGCACAATGATCGGGGTCTGGCCCAGGCGCTGGCTGAGCATGGCCGTTTCAATATATTCGCGATCTTTGTAGCCGTTACAGATGAGTAATGCACCGGGACTATCCAGGGTGGCCAGAGCAATCAATAACTCGGGTTTAGAACCCGCCTCTAACCCAAACTGGTGGGGACGGCCAAACCGCACCAAATCCTCGACTAGATGCCGCTGCTGATTGCACTTGACCGGAAAAACGCCGCGATAGACCCCGTGATAGCTGTAGCGGGCGATCGCCTTGGCAAAACAGGCATTCAGCTGCTCAATGCGGTCTTCCAAAATGTCTGAAAAGCGAATCAGGATCGGCAGATCCAAATTGCGCTTTTTGAGCGACTCCACCAGGTGATAAAGGTCGAGGGAACCGCCGCGATCGCCCTTGGGCGACACCGTGATATGACCCGCCGCATTGATTGAAAAGTAGGGCTCACCCCACCCTTTGATGCGATAAAGCTCTTCACTTTTTTCGATCGTCCAATGGGGAGAGGGCGTCGCAGAAACGGCCTGGTCTGACGTCACCTGCGATCGCAACGCCTGCAGCACCTGTTCTCTCGACTGCCGGGTCGTTTCCATACTACTTTTCCTTCCCTGGGTGGCAAAACTTCAAGACTGAATGATCGGCGATAGACAAGCCAGTGTGCCCCCATCGACCACCCCGTTTAGGGTAGCAGGGCTTTTCTCAATTTCACGCGAGAAATTTTGTCCATAGACGCTGCCGGGGTCTGGCAAAAGCGCCCCTGTTCAGACAAACCGGATTGCGGTCACCTTTGAGACGGCCATTTGATCTAAATTGGCGAGGCGTAACCCGTGCCTGAGCGCTCATACAAAATCAGGCGGTTTTTGCCAAGTTGAGTTCCCCCTATTTTTTCTTTTTCTTCTTTTTCTTGGCCGTCGAACGGTTCCCAAATCCTTGGGAGATAGGTTTCTGAGGGTTTTTGGAAGTTTTTGCAATATCGCTGAATTGTGGTGGCTTTGCAGGCAGATAGGCGTCGGGATCAACTGGGAGGCCAAGTGATAGGGCATCAGGCTTTTGCTGTCGCTCTAATGCATCGAGCAGCTCTCTCATCTGTTGCATCTCGGGCGGCATTTGAGCCGTGAGTTCTGCCTCAGTAAAGTCAGCTTCGGTTTTCAGCCCTAACAAAACCTGGTTATAGGCCCAAGTGCCGACATGAAATTCATCAATCACCCCGGCCTGATAAGCCGCTTCGATGGTGTCTACGGCTTCAACGGCTTTGAGATCCTGTAAACTCGAGACCAAAAAGGTGTTATTTATCTCGGTATTTTGCGAAAATTTTTGCAGGCCGCTCTGCAAAATTGCGACGCAGCGATCGCGCACTTCAGGAAATTTTTTAGGGATTTTATAGAGTCCCTCAATCAGAGGCAAGATGTAATTGTCTGTGGCCAAATTGGCATGAACCAGCTCTCCCAAAGGCTCAACAACCGGTGGCCCCAGTAACAGCAGAATTTCCAGCAGATCTTCTGTGGCCAAATCGACAGAAGCGGAATTGAGGATCGTGATCGCCCCGTCTAAAAGTTCCACCGCCTGCATTTGTCCGAGCGCGCGCCAGGCGTGAGCCGGGCCCCAAAGTGCTAGTTCTGGGTCGAGGGTCGCTGGCCAGTCGGCATCCTGCTGAACGTCTTCCGGCTCTAAGTCGAGCAGCGCCTCATCCTGCATCAGTCGCAAAAGCTCAGGAATATGGGCCTGCGTCAACCCAAATTCCTGCACATAGTCAGGCCAATGCTCAGCTTTTTCGAACTTGCAGGGGATATAGCTTAGCAGGTCGGAAACCGGCGGCAGGTAGGTTTGCCACATGCTCAATAGTCCTCAACAGCACCAAAGTAAACATCTCCTCATGGCTTAGGCAGATGCCTGACACCAGTCTAAAACACGATTCCAGGCCCACCAAGGATCGGGATCGCCGGCGATCGCCTGCCCCTCCGAACTGCTGATATAGCCGACATGGCCGCCGTGAGGGGTCAACATCAGGTCAATTGCCTCGTTATGGGCACAGGCGGTACGTAGGTCAGCCACCAAAGTCGGGTCAAACAAGGGATCATCGGCAGCATAAAGAATCTGTGTGGGCTTGTTTAGATGGGGCAACAGCGGCAGGGGACTGCTCGCGGAATAGTAGTCTTCGACGCACTCAAAGCCCAACCGGCCAATCACCAACTCTTGATCAAAGCCCCAAATGCTATCGGCACGTTCAATGGCGGCGGGATCAAACTGGCCAGGGTGATCTTGGTGCAGTTTCCAGGCGAGTTTGTTGAGCTGCTGAGCGATCGCCTTTTCGATGTATTTGCCGAGGGGATGCGCGGTGAGGTACCGCAGCGATCGCTGTGAATCCAGACTCGGACAAATGACTGCACCCCCGCGAATGTCTTCACTAGCAATGTCAGCGTCGGTGATGGTTTGGGCCGCCTTAACGCCCCAGAGCGCCAGTTGCCCCCCGAGCGAATAGCCCGTAAACCAAAACGGAGCGGGACAGCCCAACGCCTTTGACTGAGCCGCAATCTGCACAAAGTCTTCGCCTTCGTACAGCCCATCGGAGGTGAGCGTAGGGGACAGCGCCGCCGTTTTGCCATGGGCGCGCCAGTCAAACAGCACGACGCCATAGCCTTGCGCAAACGCTTTGCGGCCCAAAATCCGCAAAAACCACTGATTATCCAAATCGCCGGTGATGCCGTAAGTCCCCACAATCGTCCCTTTGGCATGGGGAGGCACTGCCACCAGACCGTAGATGGGCACATCCCCTGCGCCAGAAAACACATGGCTGCGATAAATCGGTTCGGGGTCAGGGGTCTGATTTTGCCAAAGCTGACTGGCCACTTTGGCTGTATAGACCGTCATTGCCAACCCGGATGTCAGATACCAAGGAGGGAGAAAGGAGGGCATGTTTCGCTCAAAGAGGATCGATTTGCTGCTAGTCTCTCATAGCCTTGCAATTTCCCCAGGACGATGACTCCGCTTGTTGTTGTGAGGTGCCAATATCGAGACGACCGCTCAAACGAGCCCGTGAGCAGGTATCCCAACGATCAGGTTAACGGTTGCTCTCAATATCTAGGGCTTGGTAACTATCGGCAAGCTGATGCCAGAGTTGTTTCAGCTTTTGATAGGCGTCATCGGGTGTGATTTTGCCGCCCGTCTCTAAATTGCAAACTGTGTTGACGCGTAGAGAAAATTCTTGCAGGTTGGCGTTAAACGCTAGATTCTGCGGCGAAAAATGGCCGTAGTAGCGGCTTCGAGGCGCGAGAAATTCGTTGTTGTGAGGATCTTGAGCGGGCATAACGCACCTCCCGATATAAATACTTTGAGTTAAAAATGGGCTACTAAAAATGTTTCGGACGTTTTTTGCAATGCCTAAATGGTCTAGACAAATCATTCTAAACCCAACGCCTTAATGTTGTGTTAACCCAGGAAATAACTTTAATGACTCCCTTGTTTGGTGAGCCCTATTGATAAAGCAGATATCGTTTGATGCCGCGATCGCTCCGCTGCAATGCGCTCACCTGTTGAAGAGATTCATGCGCATGACATTCTGGATGTCTGGCGTGTTCTTGGCCCTGTTGCTGACCGATCCTTTGCAGGAGTTTGCTCAGGATCTAACGCGATATCAAGATCTCACGAAGACCGGCTGTAGAGCGGCAGTCGAATTTCAAATTCTATGCCCGCGTCAGCGTGATAAGTCGGATTCGGGGACGTCCGCGATCGCACCCAAAACTGACCGCCATGCTTAGCCGTAATGATGCGATAGCTCACCGCCAAATCCGTTTCGCGTTCGAGGCGCCGCCGCACGGTAAAGGAGT
The DNA here is from genome assembly GCA_050042805.1 of Leptolyngbyaceae cyanobacterium. Taxonomy (GTDB): domain Bacteria; phylum Cyanobacteriota; class Cyanobacteriia; order Phormidesmidales; family Phormidesmidaceae; genus Halomicronema. The sequence goes on along the minus strand of JBHJJI010000317.1, from coordinate 2,224 downwards.
TGAGAATACTGCGATGGGCAGCGATCGATAGGCTGGGACCATTGTCAGCAATTTTGATGGAAATCCAGCGCTGGCTGCTGGAGGCGGTCTCGACGCCGTCATCGAGTTGAGTGGTCAGGGTGATTCGCGGTACTAGAGCCGCCGTTAGTGAAGTCACGGCGTTAGCCGGTTTAAGTTCAGCATCCACGGCCTGACGAGCGGCTGAACTCAGCAGATTGTCAATGCAATGGGTCAAGACATTCATCAAAACCTGACTGAGTTGACCCGAAAAACACGGTACGGGCGGCAAGGAGGTGTAGTGCCGAACCACCTCAATCTGAGTGGTTAAGCGGCTCTTGAGTAACAAGACAATGCCATCCATCAGGCTGTGCACATCGGCGGGTTTGGGAGATACCTCGTCAATGTGACAAAAGTTTTGCAGACTGCTGGCTAACTGTTTGAGCCTTTCTGCGCCACTTTTAACGCTGTTGAGGGTATCAGGCAAATCGGTCTGCAAAAACTCCAGCTCAATTTCTTCCTTTAAGTCAGTCAGGGCTTGCGGCTGCGCCTGATCGGATAACGATTGTTCGTAGACCGCGATCAAGGCTAATAGCTGCTGACAGTAATGATCAACGTGAATCAGATTGCCCCAAACAAAGCCAAGAGGATCCAAAATTTCATGGGAAACGCCGTCAACGAGTCGGCCCAGAGCTGCCATCTTTTGGCTTTGTAAGATCGCCGCTTGGGTGCGTTCGTGGCGCACTTGAGTTTCAATCCCGCGAATTTGCCAGTGGGCTTTATTGAGATCGTGACTATTGAGGAGGCGATCGCCCGCAGCCGTTTTGACGAGTAAGGGCTCCCCCTGTAATGCCGCTGGTCGCCGGAGTGCAACGGGGGCGGCCGTTAATACCGGTGTGTCGGCAGCAAATACCAAAGGCTCGATTCGAGCGTAACTGTAAAGCACTGAGAGCGGTTCTGACAGAAACAGCTCACAGCCTCGCGGGCGCAATAAGTAGTCTGATAATCGATAGCGCGAGAGCACACCGACCACAGTCTGCTGATGCATTAATAAGAGGCCCGGTAGATCAGGCGATTGGTTAAACAGCTCAGCGGCTTGGCGTCCGGCAGTCTTGAGGTCGAGACGAGCATCGTAAAGGGGTAACGCCTGTAAGGTCGAATCGATGCCTAAAGCCCCTGGGGTAGAGTCTTGCTTACTCACGCTGAAATCAGCTGCTAGGGGAGTGGAATCGGACATCGACTAAACAGGTAAAGAGCCTGACCAAAACAAATGCGTCTCCAGTATTCCCGCTCCAGCGTGATAGACGCGATCGCGGCTGGGCAAGCGTGAAATAAAGATATTCTCTCGCAATGGGTAAATGTACCTTTAAACAACAATCTGTGGCCTCATCAGTTCCTATGATAGGCGGGAAGCAACAGGCATCAAAATCCCTATGAAGCCGCTTTTGCACCACACCAAGATCGTGGCGACCATCGGCCCCGCCAGCAGTTCCCGCGATATCCTCCTCCAGATGGTGAAGGCGGGCATGAATGTTGCCCGGCGCAACTTTTCCCATGGAAGTTATGAAGACCACACCCGCATGATTCAGCTGCTGCGGGCGGTGTCCTCAGAGCTCAACACACCCATCACCCTGCTACAAGACTTGCAGGGACCAAAAATCCGGGTGGGGCAGCTAGCCGACGGCACGATCGAACTCGTGGATGGCGAGACGATCACCTTAGTTCCTATCGGTGCCGCGGTTAATCAGACTGGCTGGGTCGAAATTGACTACCCCTATTTGGCTGACGAAGCGCAGCCGGGAATGATGGTGCTGTTAGACGACGGCCTGCTAGAACTCACAATCGAAACCGTAGAGCCCCCCAAAGTCATCTGCCGCATTGTGCAAGGGGGACTGCTCAAAAGCCGCAAAGGCGTCATTCTTCCCGATCTCTGCCTCTAGCTCCCGTCGATGTCGGAAAAAGATTAGCTAGATCTGCGATTCGGCGTTTCTCAAGGAGTTGATTGTGTGTCGTTGAGTTTTGTGCGTCAGGGGGCCGATATTGTTGCCCTCAAGCAGTTGCTGAAAGAGGAAGGTGCCCCCGAAACGCCGGGCATCGCCAAGATTGAAAAACCCCAGGCGATCGCCAACCTGAATGACATTTTAGAAGCCACCGATGGCGTCATGGTGGCGCGCGGTGACTTAGGCGTAGAGATGAAGGCGGAGAAAGTGCCGCTGCTGCAAAAGCG
>JBHJJI010000316.1:0-8219 GCA_050042805.1 Leptolyngbyaceae cyanobacterium | reverse complement strand
GAAAAACTGGCACATTGATTGAATTTCCGATCCTAAACATCGGCAACTCAAAAAAGCCAAAACTCACCATCAGCTCTCCGTTGATCAGGAGTCGGCAATCAGAACCACGCTTACCGACAGAGGGCGCGACGCATGTGCTCCATATTGCTGGGCAGGTCTTGGCGCATGCCCTGCTCAACCAAAAAGCTCGGGACTGGAATCAACGGCGTGGCCTGAACGGTGTAAGTCAGCAGCGTGCCGTTTTGCCAATCTTGCAAGGTGAGGTCAGCCCCAAAATCCCGGAAGGTGCCCTTTTCCAGGCGAAACTGAATGCTGTGAAAGGCATCTTCGTAAACTTTGAGATAAATCTCGACTTCAGCCGCGATCGCCAGGAAAGCTTTGCGTCCGACCTGATAAAGCCGGTGAGAGTTTTGGTGAGACGTCAGCACTTCGCTGCGAGTAATGTTGGGAAAAAATTCAGTCCAGCGGGGATAGTGGGTGAGTTGAGCCCAAATATCGGCGCGGGCGGCTTTGACATACATTTTAGCGGTGACGGCGGCTCCCATCATGCCGTGGGGTGACGTTTCGATTAAAATTCGCCCTCGATGCAAGGCGGTAACCTCTTGGTTTGAGTGCGATCGCGGCGTTCCTCTGAAGAGTAGGGACGGACGCGCCGAAGCGGTAAGTGCGCTGCTAACCATAAAGCCTAAACTCTAAACAACAGAGAGCATTTGCCTATCAATCTGCTTAAAGGCATACACGCTAGTAGTATCCCCCAAGTGTTGTAAAAGTTAGCAGAGGTCACGAACAAAGCCTATAAAGTTTTCGATAAGTTCAGCGCGGTTGTAGCAAGACTTGGCTTAAGGCTGCGTAAACCTACCGAAAGAAGGAGGCGTAACTCCTCTAAAGTCTCGGAATTATCCTGTTTTCCATCAAAGTTGGGTGGGTTATCAGCAATCTTGAAACGAGTGGCGCATTCGGCGCATTATTCCGAAAAGGGTTTGCTAAAGTGTCAGGGCTAATCACCCTACCCGCCCCTGGCAACCGCCATGATCTTTGCCAAAAAGCCGCCTTTGATCGTCACTATCGGGACAGCACTCGTCTTGGTAAGCGCTGGCGTCTTGACCTATGTGGGGCTGCGCTGGCGCTTGACCCGTGCTCAGGGGCTGCCGGTGGGGGTCAGAGCGGTGCCCCAAGCCGCTGTGGCCGCCGTCACCCTCTCGACGGATGCGGAGCAGTGGCAGCAACTGCGGCAGTTTGGCACCCCCGAAACACAAGCGGCCTTTGATGAACAACTAGCAGAATGGCGCGATCGCTGGCTGACGCAGTACGACATTGCCTACGCGGAAGACATTGCCCCCTGGGTTGATTCTGAAGTGACGATCGCCTGGGTGCCAGAGTCAGAGGCAGTCACCGGCAACGAGTCGGGCACCGTGTCATTAGGCGAGCAGGGACGGCTGCTGCTGGTACCGATCGCCGACCCAGAAGCAGCACAAATCTCAGCGGAAACGCTGCCCCTAGCGACCGAGTCAGCGGAGCAAATTGAGTATCGCGGCGTCACGCTTACCCCGCTGACGCCGACCTCGGGTAATGAAAATGAAGCGCTGCTGATCGGGCTACTGGGCACCCAATTGATTGTGGTGGCGGAGGACGAAAACGTGGCTCAGCAAGCGATCGATGCCTACAAGGGGGGCAAAAATCTGGCTGATTTAGCCGGTTATCGTCGCTCTTTTGAGCACATCGGCGTGCCCCAAGCCTTTGGCAAGTTTTATCTGAATGTGCCAGCGGCGGCGCAACTATTTGCGCAGTCGGCGCAACCTGCCCTGCCGGGTGCCCTGCTCAATAGCTTTCAAGATAGCCGGGGGCTAGCCGCGACGATGACCCTGCAGTCACAGGGGCTGCAGGTCGCGAGCACCAGTTGGTTTGGCCCCGACAGTGACCGCGCCTATGTGGATACCAACGTACCGGCTCAACTGCCCGAGTATTTGCCCAGTGACACCTTAGTCATGGCCTCTGGCGGCAACTTTCAACAGTTTTGGCAAGATCTCAGCGATCGCCGCAACTGGGGGGCTCTGACCGCCCTCAATCCCGACAATCTGGCGCTGGCGCTGCAGGGCAGTACGGGCCTGACCTTAGAAGATGACCTGCTGCCCTGGCTGGCGGGGGAGTTTGCCTTCGCCCTAATGCCACCGCCCAACGCCGACTCAGAAGCTGAGGAGACCCCGACCTTGCCGAATCCGAGCCTGGTGGTGCTGGCGCAGGTCAGCGATCGCCTGCAGGCGGAGCAGACTTTCGCGCAATTGGATGAAGTGGTCGAAGATCGGTATCGGTTTACCCTCACCGACGAACCCGACGAGGATGTCGAACGGGTGCGCTGGACGTCGCCGTTTGAGTCCACCATGCTGGCGCGGGGCTGGCTAGAGAGCAATATTGCCTTTTTGACGGTGGGGCCAGACACTGATGAGCTGATTGTGCCCCAACCCCGGCGATCGCTGGCCCGCTCGCCCCTGTTTCAGCTCACGACCGGCGATGCCCCCTATCCCAACAACGGCTATTTTTACGTCAATCTCGAAGCCCTGAGTCAGACGTCAAACAACCTGTTCTTGCCCGATCTTTCCATTGAAAATCAAGGGTTTCTCAAAGCGATGCAGGCGATCGGTGTCACCGCAACAGTGTTAGATGAACAACGCCTGCGCTATGACCTGTATCTGGCGCTCAAGCGCGGCAATCGTCCCGGCCCCCTACCCAGTAGTGCGTCGGAGTCGGATTCAACAGAAGCTGAGCCCTCTGACGAGACCCCAACAGACGCGAGTCCCGCTGAGGATGAGCCTGCCGCTGAGACAGCGCCAGCAACCCCTGACGCTGAAGCCGAACCTGCCGAGTAGCCTGCTAGTAGACTGCGGCGTTATTTCACCTACGCTTGTCGATAGCTGGGGCGCAAGGGCGCAGAGAACCTGGAAGGGTCATGTTGTTACCATGGAGCACCAGTATCGTTCAGGCTTTCTGAGCAGTCGCGGGATGATGGGCGTGCCAGTGGCGAGCAATATCAACCCGGCGGCAGACCCAGACTTGGTCATGCTTCTGTACGTAGTCGAGGAATCGAGCTAGGGCAGCCGTGCGTCCTGGGCGACCGGAGAGGCGACAGTGCAATCCGACGCTCATCATTTTCGGCGCAGTTTCACCCTCGGCGTAGAGCACATCAAAGGCATCGCGCAGATAGGTGAAAAACTGATCGCCCGAGTTGAATCCCTGGGCGGTGGCAAAGCGCATGTCGTTGTTATCTAACGTGTAGGGAATCACCAGGTGCGGGCGATCGCCCTCGGTGACCCAATAGGGCAAATCGTCGGCATAGCTGTCGGCATCGTAGAGAAAGCCCCCCTCTTCCATCACTAGGCGACGGGTATTGGGGCTGACGCGACCCTGATAAAACCCGAGGGGACGACTGCCAATCACCTGAGTGTGAATCGCGATCGCTTTTTGAATATGCTCGCGTTCGGTCGCCTCACTCACATATTGATAGTCGATCCACCGATAGCCGTGGCTGGCGATTTCCCATCCGGCCTCTACCATGGCCTGGCCGGCCTCGGGATGGCGCTCTAGGGCCATGGCAATGGCATACACAGTAAGGGGGAGCTGCCGCTGAGTAAACAGCCGATGCAGTCGCCAAAAGCCTGCCCGGCTACCGTATTCATACATCGATTCCATATTGAGATGGCGGACGCCCAGTAGCGGCTCGGCCCCAATAATTTCCGATAAAAAGGCCTCTGAAGCGGCATCCCCGTGCAAAATCGAGTTTTCGCCCCCTTCCTCATAATTGATGACGAATTGTAGGGCGAGCCGCGCACCATGAGGCCATTGAGGGTGCGGCGGCGCTTGACCATAGCCGATAAGATCACGGGGATAACGGGAAGACATCGAGCGTTTGACCTCAGTTTCAGGAAAACTTTGAATTAGGTAACAGCGTATGGCAAATTACACCCTCAAACACATGACTCGCCGTGACCTAGAGATTGCGGTCGACTGGGCCGCCGCCGAGGGCTGGAATCCAGGTTTGCACGACGCCGATTGCTTTTATGCGGCTGACCCTGAAGGATTTTTAATGGGCTGGTTGGATGATGAGCCGATCGCCGCTATTTCGGTCGTCAAATACGGCACATCTTTTAGCTTTTTGGGATTTTACCTGGTTAAACCGGCCTTTCGCGGTCAAGGCTATGGCTGGCAAATCTGGCAGGCGGGTCTGGACTCTCTCAAAAACCGTACCATTGGCCTCGATGGCGTCGTTGATCAACAAAACAACTATTTAAAGTCAGGCTTTCAGCTGGCCTACCGCAACATTCGCTATGAGGGGGTGGGTGAGGCCATGCCAGCGAGCAGTCCCGCTGATCAGGTGATCCCATTAGCCAACGTGCCGATGGCTCAGATCATCGAGTATGACCGCCAGTGTTTTCCGGACGATCGCACCGCTTTTTTGCAGTGCTGGCTCACCCAACCCGACAGCACCGCGATCGCTGTCATGCAAAATGAATCGCTGATGGGCTACGGCCTGTTGCGTCCCTGCCGCCAAGGCTACAAAATTGGCCCCTTGTTTGCCGATAATCCCACCGTGGCAGAAACCTTGTTCTTAGCGCTAAAGGCTCAGGTTAAGCCAGGGCAGCCGTTTTATTTAGATGTGCCGGAAGTCAACACCGCCGCAGTGGCCTTGGCCGCAAAGTATGCGATGACTAGTATGTTTGAAACCGCCCGCATGTACCTGCCAACAGCGCCAGAACTGCCGACTGACAAAATCTTTGGCGTGACATCGTTTGAGCTGGGTTGAGGCCCAGAAACGCCTTTCTCAAACCCGCTGATACTAAGCCTGTTGTGGGCATTCAGAGGGCGATCGCGGGCGGTCTCTCGATGAGTCCTACATCCGTCGGCAATGCTACATAAATGAGGTGGTCAACCCACTGCTCATTTTCGTAGTAAAAGCCTCGACGCAGACCCTCTCGCTGTAATCCCACCGCTTGAGCCAAGGCAATGGAAGGATAGTTGTCGAGATTAATCGCCGCTTCGATGCGGTGGTAGCCCAAGGTTTCGAACCCCACTTTGAGGGCAGCACTCACCGCCTCTTTGCCAAACCCCTGCCGCCAATGCTGATTGTGGATGCTGTAGCCCAAATTAGCCCACTGCTTCTCTTCTCGCTGAATGGTGGAAAGGTCGACATGCCCGAGGTGCTGATGGGTCAGCCGGGAAAAGACGCCGAAAATATAGGCGGCATCGCTGATGGCCTGGGCTTGATGCCGCTCACACAAGCCGACAAACCAATTTTCATCACAGTCTGTCAGGTCAACCAGGCCCTCATCGTAAGGAGACTGCGAGGGCAGTCGCCCTGCAAAGCCCGCCCACCACGATGCGTAATCACTGGTTTGCAAAGGCCGTAGGCTCAGTCGTTCTGTCTGTAAAGTCAGCGGCCACGCGATCGCACTCATAAATCAGGGTGTAGAGCCAATTCTATCCATCCTAGTTCTCCTAAAACGCGGAGGAGCAGTCTTGATCGAACTTCAGCAGCCAGCATCAGCGATCGCAAATCCATCGCCGAATAGTGATCAGGCTGGAGTCGGGGGCGATCGCCATCAAAGCTCGATGTCTACCTGTCTGATGGATGCATAGACGCCTGAGCTGAAGTAGAAACCGACAGTAGTTTAGACACAGGACTCAGCTGATTGAGCCAAAACACATCCTGAGTGCGCACTGCGTCCAATTCTCGGATCAAGAGTCCCTCAAAATTGTGTTAAACCCCAGTCTCCAGGCTGCCGATTGGGGTCCTTTTTAATCGTCATGCCAGTTATGAAACAGTAATATTTCGCAATTTTCAAAATCAAAAACGTTGTGTTTTAGTCATCACAACGTTTTCTTCGGTAAGCGGTTAAGATTGGGGGATTGACTCACCGCTTGACAGTGTCTTTATTGACAAAAATTCTAAATCGACTTCCGCTGCGCACTGTCCTGACAATTCCTTTTGTCGCCCAGGTTGTTGGCGTTGTCGGCGTCGTGGGTTATCTATCTTTTCAAAATGGTCAGGCCACCGTAAACGATCTGGCATCGCAACTTCGGAGTGAACTCACAGGCCGCATTTTGCAACAGATTCAAACGGTCGTCGAGCGGCCCTACATCATTAATCAGATCAATGCCAACTCTCTCCTACAGGGCGATTTGGATGTTGCGACTGGCAAAGGAGAACATCAACTTTGGCAACAGGCCAGGGTTTTTCCCTCTACCAATTTGATTTACTGTGCCACAGAAGCCGACGGAGCCTTTTTAGGGGTCGGACGATTCACCGATAGCAATGGTGAAATACTTCGAATTCAAGCTTCGAGTGAAGCCACTGATTACTATTTTTATTATTATGAGGCTGATTCTTTTGGCAGCCGTTCCTTTCTACGCAGCCAAGGGGTAGAAACCTACGATCCGCGTCTACGACCCTGGTATAAAAAAGCCAAAGCAAGACGAGATCAAACCTGGAGCGATATTTATCTCGACTTTGATACAAAGCTGCCAACTATTACCGCCAACACGCCCATTTATAACAGTAATAACGGCGAAATTTTGGGGGTTTGCGCAACAGACATCATTCTTTCTAAAGAGCTCAATGAGTTTCTACAAGAACTGAAAATTAGTGAAACGGGCATCGCTTTTATTGTGAATCCAGCGGGTTCATTACTTGCCAGCTCAACCGCTGATCCGATCATTGAAGGTACTGGAGACAATAGCCAGCTACTTGCGGCCAGCGATAGTGAAAATCCACTTATCCAAGGGATTACTGGCTATTTGGATCGGACCTATGACAGCTTGCAAAATGTTGAGTCATCACAACATATCTTTCTGTTAGAAGGTCAACGGCAATACATTCAGGTGGTGCGCTTCAACGATCCCCACGGATTGGACTGGATCGTAGTGTTGGTCGTTCCCGAAAATGATTTCATGGCACGCATTCATCGCAATACCCAAATTACGGTTATTTTGTGTGTTGTGGCCTTATTAGTGACTGTCTTTATTGGTCTGCTAATTACCCAATGGCTCACCCAGCCATTGTTGCGGCTCAGCGTCACAGCGAAAGATATTGCCAATGGTGAGTGGCATAGTGTTTCTGATCTCGATCGCGCTGATGTGATCGGCGATTTGTCGCGATCGTTTTCAACGATGACTCAAGAACTGCAAGCGTCGTTTAAAAACTTAGAAACGCGCGTTGACGATCGCACCACAGAATTAACGCGACTCAACGAAGAACTCCGCAAACTTTCTCGGATTGATGACCTCACTCAAACGGCTAATCGCCGCTCTTTTAACAGTCATCTAGAGCGGGAATGGGAACGACTCCTGCGAGACCAGCAGCCATTGACTTTACTTTTGTGCGACGTCGATCACTTCAAAAAATATAACGATACCTATGGCCATCAAGAGGGCGATCGTTGTCTCCAAACCATTGCGAATGTTTTATTAGCAGCGGCGCGGCGGCCTGCTGATTTTGTGGCTCGCTATGGCGGCGAAGAATTTACCATTACCATGCCCAATACCGCAGTAGATGGCGGCGTTCACGTCGCTGTCGATATCATTCAGGCCCTTAATGACATGCAGATTCCCCATGCGGCTTCTAATAAAAAGCAAGTCACCGTGAGCATCGGGATTGCCACGATTGTCCCGAATAAGCAAATTACGCCCGAAGCCTTTGTCAATCTTGCAGATCGGGCGCTTTATGCAGCCAAATCAAAAGGCCGCAATCGCTACTGCATCGCCACTCATCACTCCTCTCCCGACGTCTCTTAGCGGATGTTTACCCGGTCGCCCTCAGCGATCGCACAGCAGTATTCGAGCCTCTACCAGGCCGGAACCGGGGGGCGATCGTCGTTAAAACCAGGCGTCTCGTCTGGCGTTTGAACAGCGGCGTGAGCTGGAGTGGAAACCGGCAGCGGTTTCCGCGCCGTACTCAGCTGATTGAGCCAAAACACATCCTGAGTGCGCACCGCTTCAAACCCGGCGTAGCCCAGCCAGGCATCCAAGTTGCCCTGACCATATTCCCGAATGAAGGGCTCCTCAAAAATGGTGTTGCGCCAGTCCACCGCTCGCAGCGTCTGTTGATTGCCATCCAACACCAACAATTGCCCACCCGGACTCAATACCCGCCAACTCTCTTGCAAGATTGTTTTCGCCACGGCGGGCGGCGTTTCGTGAAACAGCAGCGTGGCGCACACCACATCAAAAGA
>JBHJJI010000315.1:0-6626 GCA_050042805.1 Leptolyngbyaceae cyanobacterium | reverse complement strand
TAATCCAATCTTGCATGAGGGGGGTCACTCTAGTGGGAAACTCAATAGTGAAACCTTCGCGCAATTTGGGCTCGAAACGCCCTCACAGCAATCTTTCTACATACTTATGCGTAATGGATAGCTCCCGAGAGGGGAACATCGGCTCGGCAGCGTAGGCTCTCTCTTATCCCGTACTGACGTTTTCTAGCTAAACCCGCCCTTACAATATCGAGATGTTCTTTTCCAGAAATCGCCTTAGCGCGAGTCCTTCAGGGTCAACGGGTCAGGATTACCCACCAGCACAAATGCCGCCCAAGCCAACGGTTCAGGATAAGTTTCCTGGGTTCGGAGCATCGCCTGACGCAGGGCTTGCGCCTTGTTTTGTCCCTGTTGCAGGGCTTGATAAAACGACTGCATTAGCATGGATGTCGGCTCATCGGGCACCGCCCAGAGGGAGACCACAGTGCTTTGCGCGCCAGCGGCAATCAGCGATCGCGACAGACCCACGACGCCATCCCCCGTCACTTCGCCCAAGCCCGTATCGCAGGCACTCAACACCACTAGCTGGGCCGATAGCGACAGGTCAGCGATTTCGCGAGCAGTGAGTAGGCCGTCGGCACTGTTCGAGGGGGCGAGGGCGATCGCGCCCCGCACCGGAATCCGCTCTTGGGTATCGATATAGTCCAACAGGCCATGGGTAGCGAGGTGGATCACGCTAGCCTGGGGCATGGCGGCGGTGATCTGCGACTCGGTGGCGGCACTGCCGAGAATAGCTTCGGCGTCAAAAATGCGGGCAATGGCAGTGGCTTCGGCAGCGGCACCGGGCAGTGGCTGTAGGGGGGCGAAGTCAGGCACCAGCGGCATCTCCGGATCACCCACAATCAGTGGCAGGGCGGTGGCAGGCGGAGCATCAGCGGCCAGGGTGAGATCAAGCAGTTGAATGGCGGGCGCGGTCAGCAGCGTATGACGCTCGATCAAGGCGCGACCCTCGGCATCGGGCAGCGCGGCAAAGGGCAAATAAAACAGCGACTCATGGGGAATCAACACCACCAAATCGTCAGGATTGCTGGGCAGGGGGGCTTCAATGGGCTCGATCAGCAGCTGATAGAGGTCGCTTAAGGAGGTATCGGGAACCGGTGCCGTGGTGGCCTGAACGCCGAGGCCACGGGTGCGACCAAAGGCCCCCAGCGCCCGGCGACTCTGCTGGATCTGTTCGGCCAAACTGAGATCGAGCCCCGTTAAATCAAGGGTCTCAAAAGTAACTGCCCCGGCGGGCGACACCACCCAGACAAATATCTGCCCGGCCGTGCCCCGCTGGCGGCCCTGCACGGTGAAATCATCTTCTGGCACGATCGCATACTCGACCAGGGTGGCCTTGAGGGTACGTGCTACCTGCCGCATCTGATCGAGGGTGGTGCGCGGCAGCGGCGTTTCGGCTCCCGCCACGGATTCAACAAAGGCCCGCGCCCGTCCTTGTTCGGAGGTTTCTAAGGCGGCTTCGTAATCGCCCTGGGCGACCTGCACCTGCATCAGCAGATTGTAGGTGTAGATCTGCGTATCAAAGACGTTGACTTTATCGGCATCGGCGAGTCCCTCTCGCAGGGTGGAGAGGAGCTGCACCGACTCCTGCAGAGCCGTTTCGGCCTCGGTCAGTTGTCCCGAGACGAGATGGGTATGGGCCAGGTTGTTCAGCGCGTTAGCCAACAGGCGGGGCGTGGCCAGCGTGCGGGCGATCGCCACGCTGGCGGTATGACTCTGCAGTGCTTGGTCAAAGTCGGCGATGTCTTCATAGGCCACCCCCAGGTTGGTGAGTGCGGTGGCCTGCAGGGCGCGATTCCCTGTCTGTTCCGCCAGGGCGAGACTGGCTTGAAACTGGGCGATCGCGGCGGCATAGTCCCCCAGTTGCTGATAGGTGCCGCCCAAATTATTGTGGCCATAGGCGGCAGAGCCCCAAAAGCCCGAGTCAGTCGCGAGGGCAATGCCCTGTTCGTACCAAGTGATCGCGGTGTCATACTCGCCCAGCAACCCGTAAAGCCCGCCCAGATTCATTTGGGCTGTAGCTTCCAGCGATGGCGAAGCGGTCGCAGCGGCTAGGGTGAGGCTGTTTTTTTGGGCGGCGATCGCCGATGCATAGTCGCCTAACGATTCATAGGCATTACCCAAAAGGCCGTGGATCTGCGCCAACGCTGCCGACTCCGGGGCCGACTGCAGCAGGGTCAACGCCTGCTTATAGGTGGCGACGGCGTTGGCAAATTGGCCCGATGACTGATAGGCGATGCCCAAGTTGCCCAAGGCTTGCGCCTCTAAGTCAGGTCGCTCTAGGACTTGGGCCAGCGCCGCACTGTCTTGGCTATAGGCGATCGCGGCGGTGGGCTGACTGAGGGAAAGGGCCGCAGCAGCGAGGGCGTTGAGGGTGATGGCGACATTTTCCTGATCGCCGTTGGCTTCAAACGCGGCGACGGCCTGTTGCCACTGGGCGATCGCGGTCTCATAGTCGTTGGCTTGAAAGGCTACCATGCCCGCTTGAAACGCCTCACTCGCGCTGGGCTCAGCCGCTTGCGCCAGCATCAGGGGCGGGGGCGTCGCCAGTGCGGCGGGCAACGATCCGGCAACCGCTACCAGCACCGCCGTTAGCAGCGATAGTGCTAGCCGCCAAAACCATCTTCGTTTACGTGCGATCACACCGTCACCAGTCGAGCGGGACGTTTAGACAATCGGAGAAAGCCCCGCTAACCTCGCCCGTTTGAGTGCGGCTATTCGCGTTCATCTTCACAGCGTTCCTCCGGTTCTCCGGCGTTCTCATCACAAATCTCCAAAACTGCTGCGGTGGCATTGGTATCGGGCTCCGATTCTCCCGCCGCATTTTCGTTTTGCCCCTCAGACAGGTTATCCAGCACCGTAATATCAGGCACCAGCGTACTGTCGATCAAAAACGTCTGATTTTCAAAAGACGTCACGAGGGTGCGGTCAGGACGGGTGCGAAAAACACCGCCCACCGTGCCGTTTTTCCCCGGTGCCAACGGGATGCCCCCGCCAGTATTGGGGCCAATGACAAAGTCGAGCGGCAGGGGCGGGAGTAAATTACCCAGATCGAAGGCGATCGCCACGCCTCGCACCGTCGTTTCATCCACCCGAGTACCTCGACGCACAACCAGGCTGCGAGGTTGCAAAAAGGCTTCGGTTTGAGCCTGATTGAGCCCAGCGGTCGCGAGTTCTTCCGCCGGATTCAGCGGCACTGCCGCCAAAATGCTCAGGGTAAAGTCATTCACGATGCTGGCATCCGCCTTTTCGGGGCGGGCCGCCACCTCGACTGTACCCTCCGCCCGAAACCGCCCCGCCGAGTTCACTACGATGCCGCCGGAGCCGGATAGCAGGCTATCGACCACAATGCCCCCTTGGGTGGATTCTAAGGAGACGCGACTGATGTTGCCGCCATTGCCCAGCGTCGTAATTGGGGTGGGCTGCAGCGCATTCAGCACCCCCACTTGAATCTCGGAGCCCACTAGCGTAATACTGCCGTCGTCATTGTCGGGCACTTCAAAGGTAAAGATGCTGCCAGCCACCAGGCTGCCCCCGGCCACGATCACCACATCCCGACCCGGTGCCACCAGCGTATCGGTCGCAGTCATCGAGAACCCATTACCCGCCTCAAAGCGAATCGCCCCCGTCCCCGTTTGAAACAACAGCTCGTTGTCCGCCAGATCCGAGATCGCGATATTGTTGCTAGCCCGCAGCGTTACCGCCGTATCGCCCGCCAGCCCTTCTAACTCAGACTCGTAGATGATGGTGGGCAACGCCGCCGCAAGAGGACTGTCGGTGTCGCTGAGCAGGGTGGCAAACCCGTCACTGTCGTTGCCATCCGCCGTGCCGTTGAGAATCTGGATATCGACGGGATCAAGCAGCAGGGTGCCCGGCTGTCCCGCCGGAGCCTCGGTATTCACCGCCCCGCGAAAGGCGAGAGACTGCGCCCCCGACACCTCGACAAAGCCACCATCGCCACCTTGAGCGCCGCCCTGGGCAGAGACCTTGCCGAAAAATCCCGTCGCGCCGTCTGACCACAGAATGACGGTGCCGCCATCCCCAACCAGCGTCGCATCCGCCGCGATCGCGCTGCCCCCATCCCCATAGGTCAGGCGAGAACCGGGCAGGGTGGACTGTCCTTGCCAGTCGCCACCCAGCCGCACGATACCGCCCCCCAATGTTCCAGAAGCGTCAACATCGGCCTGCACCAGGCTGACGCGATCGCCCACCACCGTAATGTCACCCCCCACTGTGCCGGAACTGTCGAGCGGGCCAGCGGCGATCGCGCTGCCCGGCAGATCCGCGATCGTCAGGGCTGAATTCACCAGGGCGATCGTGCCCTCAGGCGTCACCACAACCTCTGTGGCTAAAACCGCCCCGCCGCCGGTCAACAGTTCTGGCAGCGTCAGGGGCGTAAACGGCAGCGCTACCTCACCGGCATTGGGTACAGTGGCAAACTCTAAACTCAGGGCCAGATCCGCCTGACTGATGCGGACTAAGTTTGCCTCGGGAATTGCCGCAATGGTAATCTCGCCGCTCGGGGCCGTCAGCGTACCGGTGTTGATCACCTGGCCGCCCATCAGCGTAATGGCTTCGCCAGCGCTCACGGTCAAATCGGCCCCGTTCACGACGGCCCCGGCCGCCTCGGCGAACACAAATCCCGTCGGTGCGCCCGCAAACTGACCGTAGTCGTTGCTGCCCAGCAGGTTAAACATCGCATCGTCGAACTGAATGCCGCTGGCGGTAGTTGCGGCAAAAGAACCCGCGAGATCGAGCTGCGCGTTGGGGCCAAACAAAATGCCCGCTGGATTGATCAGATACAGATCAGCGGGACTGCCCGTGACCCGCAGCAGCCCGTCAATATAGGACGCTTCACCGCCCACGACGCTGCCTAAAATCGATCGCACGTCAGGCTGCGCTAAAAAGTTTGCGATTTGGGCCTGCGACAGGCCAAACTCAGCAAAGGTGTGGAACAGCGCCTGCCCATCGGCGGAAGGGACACCCCCGGTAATGGTAAATTCGTTGCCCGACTGCGTAATCTGAGTCGCGCTGCCGGTGTCAGGGATGATCGGGTTCGCCGCCGCCCCACCGGCCCACAGCCAGCCCCATCCGCCCAGGCTAAAGACCATCACCGGAGAAATCAGCGCCAGATTCGTCATGGTCAGAATCCAAAGAAGAACAGCTTGCGAAAACCGCACCCATGCACCGGCCACTCCCCAAATCTGCCAGAAATCGCGTGATGCCTAACGTCAGTTCGGGTTAAGCCCATTTTTTAGCTGATTCCACGAAACAATAGGAGTTTCAGCTTATCTCGAACTCAGGTTGCCTAGCTCCATACCGAGACAAGCCTTTTATCCTCGCCTGCAGACAGCCGCAGAGTGTCTGAATCCTATCAAATTTAGACAGTGCGACCAATTCGCGGCCCGCAGCGCGCGTTGCCGATCCTCAATACACCGCTCACTCAGGGTTCTATCGAGATCGCTCTGCCAAACGCCCCTCACCTGAAGCATCAGCTTTTTCAACCTCACCCGCTACCCGCTACCCGCTACTCTCCACCCCCAACTCCCCACCCTCTTCCTCCGTATCCGCCTCACAGGTACCCGCAATTACCACCGTGTTAGCTGACTGATCCGCGATCGCGGCCTGGCAGTCAGGCGCGGTTGAGTCATCAGTCACCAGGGCTGGATCCCCGTCTCTCGTCGCGCTCGTTTCCTCAGTGCCTTCAGCTTCAAGGTCGGACAGGTTCTCAACATTCGTAGGAGACTCCGGCTGATTATCGCCCGCCACAGTTTCCAACCCGCCACCAATGACCTCGATCGGGATCGTTGGGGTGCCAGGATTAACGGGATTCGGCGAGCCGCTCGGCGGCTCAGGCGCAACCGGCACAAAAGGCTGATTTTGAAACGAGGTGACGAGGGTGGCATCCCCTTGACCCCGCAAAATTGCGCCAATCGTACCGCTGGCATTGTCAGGAAAAGTGCCCGGCGGAAACAGCGTTGTGAAACCGGTAAAGGTGGCACTTGGGGCAACCGGATCGATGCTGATAGTTTGGTCGTTATTGGGGCCAGAAACGAACTGAATGCCAGGAAACGCGCCGCTACCTTCGATCTCAATATCACCGTTGTTGAAGTTGTTAGTCGCGGCTCCCCCATGGCGAATCACAATCGGGCCACCTCCGGCTTCAGGGCCGACCAAAATACTCGCCGGAATCGTGAAGAGCACTTGCTCAACAGTATCGACGAATCCAGCATCAATCAGGGGCTGCGGATTGCCCCTCGTGAGAAAATCAATCAGGGCCGCATCGACTGAAGAATCCAGGGTGATGCGCACAAAAGCATCAAAGGTCTCTCTGGCTTGAAAGCGTCGAACAGCATTAATTTCGAGTCCACCACCACCCGCCGTGATCGTGTCAACCACAATATCGCCAGTGGTCGCAGTCAATTCGACTCGACTGCTATCGGTAAAGCCACCACCAGCATCAATGCGGCCCGTCTGAATATTGCTACCGGTAATGGTGACATCGCCGCTGCGCTCGCCCGATGAATTGCCTTGGGTAATCACGTCCCCAGTAGAGACGTTTCCCGTCGCATTGAGGGTCACGTTGCCGCCAAAGCTGCCTGACTCTG
>JBHJJI010000314.1:0-3540 GCA_050042805.1 Leptolyngbyaceae cyanobacterium | reverse complement strand
CGAGCGCAGCGGCCAGAGTTGACCTGGCCCATTTTGATCGGCAGCTGGCTGCCCGATGCGGCGCTGTTCGTTTTCTACGCTTGGGCGCGGTGGTCAAACATTCCCGAAGCGCAGATCTGGGATGAGATGTACTACGAACCCTTCTGGCAAGATATTTTTGCGATCGGCAACTCGATTCCCCTGGCGCTGTTCGGCTTAGTGCTTTTCATGGTCTTAAAGCGCCCCCGACTCACGGCAGTTTGCGCCAGTATGCTGCTGCACCATCTCGAAGATCTGCCTCTGCACCATGACGACGCCCACCGTCATTTTTGGCCCCTGACCGACTATCGCTTTATCAGCCCCGTCTCTTATTGGGATAGCGATCATTTTGGCCGCTATGGGTCACTGGCGGAGCTTAGCTTAGTGGCGTTGGCCAGCGTGGTGCTGTGGCGACGTCTGAGATCGCGGTGGAGCCGCGCCCTCATCCTGCTATTTAATGGGCTCTACCTGTTGGGCTACTTTGTGCAGTACATTCAACCGAGCTTTTGATCTCACTTTTGACGACACTGAAGCCAAGCCCAAGTTATACCAGTTCTCAGTGATCGAACTCCCGATGCAATCTTGGAAACGCCGGGGGCCGAGGGACGGGGGAGCCAGAGCTGTAGCCTTGTTTTAGAGAATCGGTATTACTCGTAATTGGGATTCCTGGAGTACCAGCAAATGACAAAAGACACCTCCCCCGCTCCCCTTGCCACTCTGCTCCCCTCACTCCCTGAAATTAAGAGCCCGCAGCCAGAGTGTTCTTCTTCCCCCGGCTGTCGTGAATAATAAAAGCACTGTGGTTGCGAGCGTTGATCTATGGCCCGTCTGTCTGCCGAACTCGAAACGTTCTTTTTTGATGAGTCCCGCAATGAGCAGGTGACGCTAGCCGATATTCTCGCGTTGGCGGGTGAGCGCACCTTTGGCTTTTTGTTTGTGCTGCTGGCGTTTCCGTCGGCGTTACCCGTCCCCGCACCGGGTTACTCGATTCCCTTCGGCATTGTGATGTTTTTGCTGGCGGTGCAGCTCATCGGTGGCCGACAGAGACCCTGGCTCCCCGATAGTTGGAAGAAAAAGGGGTTTAATCTCAAACAAATACAAAAAATCGTTCGTACGGGGCTGCCCTGGCTCAAGCGAGTAGAAGTGCTGTCACGGCCTCGCCTCACGACTGTCTGCACCAGCTATGCCGGTCGCGCCGTCCTCGGCTGCGCGATCGCGCTAATGGCGATGTGCATGATGGTGCCAATTCCGGGGACGAATACCATCCCGGCGATCGGCATTTTTATGACGGGGCTCGGGCTGTTAGATGATGATGGCTTTATTAGCCTGGTCGGGTTAACGGTGTGTGCGTTGGGGGCCAGCTTGGTGGCGGTGATTCTGTTTGCCGGGGTGCAGGGCGGCTCTGCTGCTTTGAAATTCATTCTCAACGGCTTTTCTGCACCCTAATAGCGGTAAATCGTGGGGATCATGCTTTTGTAGCTGACGTTACAGTGAGTATCTTCGAGCAGCTTGATCAGGCTTAACAGGATGCCTGGATCGCGATATTCCCTCGGGGCTAGCTAGGTCATAATGCCGATAGGATCAATGATTTCATAGGGGAAATAGGGATAATCACGATCCCAACGCAATTTCAAACGGTATCTATTCTCACAAAAACGGAGATGGATTCAGGGAGTGATCGGCTCAAAAGACTGCTGGAAAATCGATGATTTGCAACAAAACGTTGTGGATGGCGGGTCAATCCTCAAGTAATTCTAAGAGATTCCCAATGATACCTATTGAATGTTTACGATAGAGAGGTAGGTCAGGTGATGCCCAGGAGGGCGATATGGATAGGACCCTGTTGCTTCTCTTGATTGTGAGTGGTTTGCTCATAACGATATTGGCACCCCACGCAACGCTCACGTTGTTTGCCATTGTGACGTTGTCGGTGCTGACGACTCGGGTGTTTTGGGCGATCGTTCAATCCTTTGAAGACGTACCGCGATCGCGGCGCGCGGCTGATTGATCCCCAGCAAGACTTGCGTTTGACTACCGGTTACAAAGCACGAGCTTAAAAACTGTCATAAGCGATGGAGCAGCCAATTGGCCGCTCCATTTTTTTGTGGGCAGAGATCGCCAAAAGTGCCTGAACGATTGACCCGGTAATGCTGTTTGATGAAATGTTTGTGCTTCACCCCTCATCCTCCTCACTTGCTGATAGCTCAGGGGGAAGGCGATGCCCTGCATCGCAGTCGCCAGCCCGGTTAGACAAGACTGCGGAGCCACTTGGCTGATTGTTCAGCAGAATTTAAATCAACCTCTCCTTGCCTTTGGCGCAGCCTGCCCAGGGGGCTTAGGAGAGGTGCCGCAGGCGGTGAGGTTTGCCTGCTCAAGCGTAGTCTAGAATGCATTGCCAGCATGACTTTGCTCGACTTCGGCCTAAAGGATAAAATTCTGGAGGGAGACTGGAGTTCACGGTCTCCCAGAAGATAGCTCTCCGGGCATTCAAGAAAGGGGGATGTCGGGGGCTCGGTTTCTGCAAAAGGCCAACTCAAAACTTGGGTATAAACGGCAGGTGTCAACATGGGTGACATCAGCTGAGACTGAACACCATCTCATTACTCTCTTCGTAACCCAGGCTGGCGTAGAGCTTTTTGCCTGTATCAGAGGCATGGAGAACGATTTTTGTGCAGCCAATCTCTTTTAAGTATTGCGTTGTCTGCTGGATGAGTTGGGTCGCTACCCCTTGTCGTCGGTAGGCGACATCGACGTAGACACCCCAGATATAGCCCTTCTGATAAGCCTCGCTGACCATCGGATACAGTTCTAGGATTTGACCGCTAGCGGAGCCAATAATTTCACCCTGGATTTCGGCAATGAACCCCTTGTAGCCCAGCTCTTGGCGCGCCCGCTCAATAAAGTGAACGGTGGTTTCTAGCCAATCATGTCGAATCGTGTCATTGGAAAAACCGAGCTCAAGGGCAATCAAGCGCAGATGCTCGGCAATGACCCCGTCATCGTTTTGGTGCGCTTCACGAACCGTCAGCATTTTTTTCACCGTAAAAATCATGCCCAGCATACCGACTGATCGCCGCGATGGGGTGAGGGCGCTAACACCCGATCGCACCGATGAGATGTAGCTGTTGAGAATGGGTTGGGGGCGATCGCAAGTGAGTTGATTGAACCGTCGGTGATAAGGAGTTTGATAGGATTTATAAACCCTTGATCGTCACTTTTCAGTCAAGGCATTGATCAATATCAATGGTGTTGAAATATCCCTGACAGCCGCAGACAGCGGCTAGATCGGCTGTGATGAGAGCATTTTTGCTTGATTTGTGGATGTCTTTGTTGTGAGTAGCAGCAGGGTTTTCCGATACACCCTACAATCAGCTATGAGCGTGGACTAGGTACCGGTAGCATGACGGCGGTAGATGACATTACTCAGAGATGGTCAACTAAGTTGGCGACTGAGCTTGCCGAAGAGAGCGATAATTCCCGGCAAAGCATTTTGGTGTGGCTGTTAGGGCCGAATCCTGAGCG
>JBHJJI010000313.1:0-6279 GCA_050042805.1 Leptolyngbyaceae cyanobacterium | reverse complement strand
AGAAACGACAATGCCCAGCAAAAACTGACTCCACAGCCGCAGTTGAAAGACGTCGCGATAGCCCGCATCCTCAAACCACAGCCCCTCAGCCCAAAAATAGGTGACCCCCTGAAAAATCAGGAATCCCCCCAGGATGACGATTACCCATGGCCAGCCGGGCCAGTGTCGGAGTCGTTTCTCTAACATGCCTGCATTTTAGTCGGAAGTCAGAGTATGGATGTCGGAGTGCGGAATTCCGCGTTCAAAACTCCGACTTCCTAATTCCGAATTCTACTCACAGGTTTTGTTGGCAAAGTCACACTGATACACCACTGGCTCTTGCCACGAGAGGGGAATCTCGAGCAAGTCTCGCGTGCCGGTGACGCCCATGCCCACAAACAACAGCAGCGCGATCGTATTCAGCGCAATATGACTCCGCCGCCAGGCTGGCGATTTGTAGATTTCTGGCAAAACGGCGACAGAAATCACCATCAAAACGGCCGCAACGATGCCGTAGTAATAGTGAGAGACAAACCACTCGTTGCTGCGGCGAAAGATCCCAGGTTGGCAGCCCAAAATGATGATGCCCATGCTCGACAGCGTGGCAAACGAGCCGCGCCAGAGAGGTGTCTTGGCTTGATAGAGCAGGATGAGCGCCGCGATAGTCAACACATACATGGCCGCGATAAACACCACCTGAAACGGTGACTCAGCCCAAACGTTGTTGCCGACGATAGTTTTGATCAGGGGATGCGCCATGCCTAACAGGGAAATGCCCACAACCGAAGCCGCCAGCAATCGGCCAACTTTGACATGCTCTTGACCCACGACCGGGGCAATTTTCGTCTTCTCTTTATTCACTGCAGCCAGTCGTCGCTGGCGAGTCTGCAGCGCAAAGTAAGTAGCAATACCAATTAACGGAAACACATAGAAAACCGCGATCGCGGGATGAACCAGTCGCAAAATGTCAGTGGTGTTCATAGTCTCAACTTCAGCAACAATACCAGTCAGCCTTTCTGAGAATTGTAGGGACTAACTCCCCGAGATGATGTATTTTCGAATCCACAAGACTATAAGAATATTGCCTGAGAACTGTCTGAGTAAGCCCTGATAGGCTTGAGAAAATGCCGATCGCTCCAGACAACACGGTCAATCGTCCAATTGAGTGCCGTATCTCATTGCCTGACAACGTGCTTAAAAGCACTCCATTCACCCAGGGTGAGTGCTTTGCAAGCCCACCCATAACCTTCCCACTGCCTCCTAGACAAGTCAGTCAGTGAGACTAGGCGGATCGGTGTGTATCTGAAAATCGCCTGCGTCTTCGCATCGAACAAGCGACACAGTTAGACAATTAGCCGTTGAGTAGAGGGCTCCTGAATATTGCCTGGGCAGTTCAGCTCAGAGAAACAAACAGGCAGAGTTTATCGTCAAAATCCTATAGTCCTCATGAAAGAACGCTCTTCCCCTTCCGTTAGCGACTTTCTGGCTCAGGATATTGATTTAGGGTGGCTTTCAACTCTTGGAAGCTCATATTCACCAAAAAGCTTGTCCAGCTCACAATCCCTAAGAACTTAAAGGAGTCTTCCACGAATACTCCGGAGTTAAACGACAGCGAAACGAAGGATGAATCGACCAGAAAGTCAACCCCCAAAGAAGCTCCAAAGAAAACGAGTGCAGCCCAAAATAGAATTGACTTTCTGGTCAGTATGATTTTCCGAAAATATCGCATAGACAACAGCAAAAAAGCTGCGTAAAGAGGGAAGAGAATCACCTTGTGGATATGTAGTGAATATGTCCCCTCATGCAGCATAAAAAGATCATCTATCAAGAGCGCAGAGGTAAACAAACCAAAGTACAGAAAAAACCGAGCCAAGAACGTAGAATGTCTAATTTGTTTATAGATAACGTGAGAAAAAAGGCACATACTGGCGGCGATCGTCCAAAGCAATATCCCCACAGTTGAGACCAGCCCAGTCAGCTGATGCCCTTCGAGCACTGCAACTGGATCACGCGTCAAATCACCTAGACGAAGCTCAAGATCATAGGCTGCTATCACTGCCACAGCACATAGGAACAGCACAGCTCCCCCGTAAAGCATGAGAACTGCCGCTGCACCTTTATTCCTCTTATGCTCTGCAGAAAGAGACGAAGACTGGTTTGACATACTTTGACATTCATCGAGCACTTTAACACCTGTCATTTAACTTACTCTTAAAACTCAAGGATGATGCGGCAGCAACTCAAAATTCGAGCTGTTTCTTAACAGAAATATCGCAATTCTCAACACAGGGCCAACGCAGGGAAAATAAAATTCTAGGCTATCGAGATTCCTCAAAAAAACTGAAACAAGAAAGATGAGAAAAATAAGAAAAAAGATGAGAAAAAAGATGAGAAAAATAAGAAAAAAGATGAGAAAAATAAGAAAAAAGATGAGAAAAAATTGCTTTCTATGGTGGATATCAAAATAGCGAGACATTTCAAGGAGTAGAGCAAATGTGTTTTACGTTCCTGGGCTGGCTTGAGGTAATGTCATCAGCGACAATTCAACATGGAAGAAGTGAGTTTGCATATTCTTTTTCCAAGATTTAAAGAATCCAGTTCTACATAAGCGCCGCCACTGAAAAAGGCAAAGCCACAGTAGATGAGGCAGCATTGTCGAATAAGCGAAATTGATGATGTGCTAATTCATGAGTATTGATGAGGTGGGGCGAGTCGATCTCTAGGTGACTATGAGGGTTGGTTTTCTCGCCATTGTGATCCGCTCTTGGTGGGGCGTGAGCCTCTGAGAAAACATCCAGAAGCAATCAATCGAAGGCTCTCAGGTCAACGTAGCTCTGGCCAGAGTTGTGTTGCTGCGATCGCTCCGGCGACAATTACTCGGCTAAATCCCTAGTGGTGAGCCATATTGTAGAGATAGGCCAAATGCCGTTGCTGGAGAGCTCCTGGATGGATCGGAGATGCTTTTGAACACCGCTTGGGCAGATATCAGTGCGTTGCTGGAGACGTCTGATGTCCGTTAACGCTGCACCGAGGCACCGCGAGATGTCAGGGGCCGATCCGTGGCTGGCCGTGAACTATGCGCTGATCTGGCCTGGTTTGGGCCAGCTTTATAGTCGCCATTGGGTCAAGGGCAGCAGCCTCGTGGCGATCGCCCTAGGCCTGCTGATTTATGCCGTATGGTCAATTTTTGCGGCGCACGGCAATACAGTTTTGGGATTTTGGGCGATCGCGGCTCTCATCCTGCTCTATAGCTTCAACATCTTGGATGCCTATCGCGGTACACAGCCTGGTTATGCCGCCCGCATTACGGTGCCCAAAGGTCGTCTAGATCCCTGGTATGCCGTCTTTTTATCGCAGATTTTGCCTGGCCTCGGCCATCTCTATACGCAGCAGGTCGCGATCGGGGGTGGCCTGCTGATAGTGAGCATTGTGACCGCTTGGCTAGCGTCTCAAGTACCGCTACTGGTACCGCTACCCCCGGCCATTTGGGCCTTCAGTTGTTATCACCTGTATGCCACCTTTCCCCATCGCACCCGACGACAATCAGGGGCGATCGCAGCCTTAATTTTGGGCCTGTTCTTGATGCGGCTGGTGTTAGGCCATGCACCTCACTGGGTGCATCAGTCGTTTATTCAGGGCATTGTGCCTAGCGACTCGATGACGCCGACGCTGCAGGTCGGCGATCGCCTGTTTGTGCGGCGCGATCAGCCCTATCAACCTCAAGTCGGTGATGTGATCGTATTTGAACCGCCGTCTGCGGTCGCGCAGCGATCGGCCGCCGCCACGTCCACTCTTTTTGTTAAACGCCTCATTGGTTTACCCGGACAGCAGATCGCCGTGGCGCAGGGGCAGATATTGGTGGACGGGCAAGTGCTCGTAGAGCCCTACCAACCGTCGCCGCCGACCTATCAGTTGGGGCCAGAGCGCGTGCCCCCCGACAGTTATTTTGTGCTGGGCGACAACCGCGACACTAGTGATGACTCCCATATTTGGGGCTACCTGCCCGCCGAAAATCTGCTGGGCAAAGCCTACAAAATCTATTGGCCCCCCGAGCGAATTCGCCCATTAGAGTGAGGGTCAGGCAGGGGCATCGCCGTTCTGGCAGGGAGACCAGACGACGGTTCCCCTTGGTAGAATGGAAACCGTTTGGGGCTGGGCGGGGCTGGCTTTTCCCAAGCGTATTCCCATCAAGAGCGTGTCCAAGAACCCGGTTTCTGGGGACAGGTCAACAGTCTCCAGCAGGTTTGTCATAGAAACCGGGTTCTTCAGATGGGATATTTTTGATGTTGGATTACTCCAATGACTGATCAGCCAGGCCAAGCCGTTTCACAATGTGTTTTCTGACGATAGCGAGTCAAGATTGACCATGGCTGCAACTGACCCCAATGTTTGGCTCCGCAGATTGCCGATCGCCACCGGCATCCTCGGCAGTTCATTGCTGATGGTCAACCGCTTGCTGACGCCCGCGCTGACCGAATCGCAGGCCAGATCGGACGTGATGGGGGTGATTCTCTGTGCGGTGCTGGTGCTCACCGGGTTGCTGTGGCAGCGCGTGCAGCCGAGATCGCCCGATGCCGTCATCCTCGAAGGCGAGGCAGGTTTTGAACTCGACGAAGATTTGCCCGAAGTTGTGCAAACGGAACTCGCCTGGGCCTCGCATCTATTGTTGACGAATACCGTGACGCGATCTCTGGTGGTGTATTACGACGGTCAGGTGCTGTTGCGGCGGGGCGTGTTGGGACCGACCGCTGAGGTAACACCGGGAGCCATCCTCAAACGCGTGTTAGAAAAAGGCAAAGCGGTTTACCTCGTGAATACGAAGCTATATCCCGGCTGGATGGAGTTTGGCTACATGCCGCCCAATACCCAGGGGCTAATTTGCCAACCGTTGGGCGATCGCGGCGCGTTGATTTTGGGCGCTAACGCCCCCCGCAGCTACACCCAGCAAGACGAAACCTGGGTGGCCGGAATTGCGGACAAGCTGAGTGAAACCTTAGATCGGGTAATGGCCAACGGGACATCCGCCTCGCCTACGCCTAAATAAAATCTCCAGGACAAAAGACGTTGTCTGTCGGAATTGGGCAATACCAAATCCCGACAATTGGTACGCTTCTTGGGGTCACGCTTCTACTGACTCAGGGTCTCCAAGAGCTGTTGCTTGGCAGTTTGTAGCGCCTCGGGGAGCTTGCTGGCATCGCGACCGCCCGCCTGAGCCAAATTCGGTCGTCCACCGCCGCCGCCACCACACAGCTTCGCGATCGCGCCGATGAATTTGCCCGCCTGGAGCTTGCGTTCGATGACGGCAGGACTAAACGCCGCCACCAGACTCACCTTGTCCGCTTCCGGCACAGAGCCCAAAACCACCGCCCCTTCGCCCAGTTTTTGCAACAGCCGCTCGGCCGCAGTCTTGAGGGCTTCGGGCGCGACTCCCGCCATTTCTGCCACTAGAACTTTCACCTCGCCGACCGTTTCGGCCTGATCTACGAGTTGATCAGACTTGACGACAGCCAGCTCCGACTTCAGCGTTTCCAGTTCCTTTTGAGCCGACTTCAATTCTGCCTGTAGGCTGGTGATGCGTTCGGGCGCTGCCTCGGGCTTGACCTTGAAGCGATCTGACAAATCTTTGACGACCGCCTCGCGCACGTTGAGATAGTCGAGCACGGCGGGGCCAGCGACCGCCTCAATGCGCCGAATGCCGGAAGCAACACCCGTTTCAGAGATAATTTTGAACAGGCCAATTTCAGCCGTGTTGCCGACATGGGTGCCGCCGCACAGCTCCATCGACACGCCGGGAAAATCAATGACGCGCACCTCCGCCCCGTACTTTTCGCCAAACATGGCGATCGCGCCCTTTTGCTTGGCCTCATCAATGGGCATCACCGCTACGGTTGCGGCATGACCTTCCGCAATCCACGTATTCACCTGGTCTTCAACCTGTTTGATCTCCTCTGCGGTCAGCGCATGGGAACAGTTGAAGTCAAACCGTAGACGATCAAAGTCGACCAGGGAACCCGCTTGAGAAATGCTATCGTCCACCAGTTTTTTGAGGGCCGCCTGCAGCAGATGCGTAGCCGTGTGATTCGCCATGGCGCGACGGCGACAGGCGCGATCGATTTGGGCAGTGACGCGATCGCCCACTGTCACCGTGCCCCGCTCGACCCGACCCACATGCAAAAAGAAATCCTGCTCTTTGCGCACGTCTTCGACCCGAAAGACAAAGTCTTCGCCTAACAGATAGCCGCGATCGCCAATTTGCCCACCAGATTCGGCATAAAACGGCGTCTGATCCATCACGATTTG
>JBHJJI010000312.1:0-2230 GCA_050042805.1 Leptolyngbyaceae cyanobacterium | reverse complement strand
CCAGGCCCTGAGTTTGACGCTGCCGCCGCTAGGGGTGATGGTCTTCAAATTAGAAAATGTATAGAGGTCTTTGCCAGGTACGGGTATGACGCGATCGCCGCTGACGCTTCTCGGTTTTGCCATCACAGCGGTGATGGCGTTTTGCTCACCAGCTCAGGCTGACCATCTTGATTACCGTGACGATCGCGCGTTCATCCGCCTCGAAGGCATTGATCGCATTTGCTTTTCCCGTCAGAGGCGAGAGACTAAATCGTCCACAGCGGGTATTCGTGAGACCGATTTCCCAAATAATGTGGCGATCGCTTTGGTCGAACAAGGACAGCCGCAACTCGCGTTAAACATCGTTGACCGCTTCGCTCTTGGTAGCTATGAACAGTTCGGGCCGGCTCGGAGTGTTGCCGTGGCGTTGGCGACCAATGGCTACCCAGATGCCGCCCTGGAGTTGCTGCAGCGGGTCGAAGGTGAAGATGTCATTGGCGATCGCTATCAAGACAATGCGGCCTTCCCCGTGGTATTTGCCCTGACTGCGGCGGGAGAGGGTACGGCGGCCGTGGCAGCGGCGATGTTGATCGAAGAAGAAAATCATCGAGGCGAAGCGATCGTTCACCTAATCACTCATTTCATTCAAACCAATGAGGTTGAACAAGCGATCGCCCTGATCGAATTGATGGAGACGCCCTTGTATCGAATTGCGGCGCTCACCTGTGCCGGAGTTGCCCTGACCGAACAGCAACAGTCTGAGCGGGCTGATCGCCTATTTCAGCAGGCGATACCGTTAGCCCAGCAAGCGTTTAACCAAGCCCAAGAGCCGGACGAAATCTCTGCGGCGAGTGAGGCCTTAGGGGCTGTCATCCTGGGCCTAGCGGAAATCGGTGCTGTCGATCAGTCTCGCCAGATATTAGAGTCGCTGCAGCCCGAGGCTGATCAGGCTGAACTACTCCTGTCCATGTTGCAGTCCACATTTCTAGTACCGGTACTCCAAAGCACCCAGGCAACCGCAGGCAGTGATGCCGGCCACCAAGTGCTCATGGATGTCCCCCCAAGCTCAGAAGACTGGAGTTTGTTGGGATTGTCACCGGTTTGGCTAGGCTTTGCGGCCTATCAAGACTTTTCTGAAGCGCAATATCGGGCGTTACTCAGCCAACTAGAAACCCATCTAGATCCCTTTGATACTGCCCCGCGTGGCCTGATCTTGGGGGCTGCTGCCGCTGAGTTGGCAGAACAACAAGCGTTTGCCCCAGCCGTCGCCACCTATGAGGAAGCGATGCAACGCTTTGCGGCTGGTGATGAGGGCGCATATGGGGTCTGGCGCGTGCGAAACTTTCTCGCGATCGCGACGGCCATGAAACTGGCAGGCGATACCGAGGCCGCTTGGACTTTCATTGAACAATACGCCTCAGCACCAGGGACGGCGATCTCCAATTTGGGGGTGGTGACTGGTTTGGCTTGCCGTTCCGCTGCTTTTGGGTGTGGCCGCTACGCCTCACTAGAGATCGATCTCACCGCCCTAACCAGTTGGCATTGGCTAGACCTGTACTATATTCTGCAACTCCAGCAGTTCCCTGCGGGCGAAGACTTAGCTGATGCCCCAGCTCTAACATCGCCCATTGTCTTAGCAAAAGCAGTGGTGTTGGCTGAAGTCGCCAAAACCCAGATTAGTTCCGGAGACTATGAAGCCGGACTCGCCACCGCAGCAGAACTCGAAGCGATCGCTCGCGAGACCGTGATGACAAATTGGGCACAACAAGAAATTGCGTTAGCTTTTGTCGCAGCCAAACAGTTCGACACCGCGATCGCCTTGACAGAGCAAATCAGCGACACTCCCACTCAATCCACGGTATTACTAGCAATCAGCAGTGATCTGATCACCGCTGGCGCTTACGACCAAGCGTTTAACATCCTTCAAGATTTGTCTCTCGAATCCCTAGATAGTGGGGTGTTGTGGTTGCAATACGACTATCTACTGATCGCCTTAGCCGCTGCTGTCGCTCAAGCAGAACAGTTTGACCAAGCGTTGATCATTGCTCAGATGATGGAGAGTGGATACACGCAAGACATTAGACTTTATCGGTAATAAGAGAGTAATCGATTTGAGTCAGCATCTTCCCCAGGCGGTTGAGACCTAGGCAGCTTGGCTCAAGGCGTTGCCTTGTGTTCTCCGATGGGTCAAGCGGAAATTGTGTAAGCCACATGCCGTTTCCATCACGTCATCGACGAAATGGTCGAGCCA
>JBHJJI010000311.1:0-2531 GCA_050042805.1 Leptolyngbyaceae cyanobacterium | reverse complement strand
TAATCACCACAAAGCTATTCAATGCTACAAACAACACAAAGGCAAGCAGAATAACTGGTGTGAGGAGCGCATTGCTGGGAGGAGAGGCGTTTTTCAAAATCTGAATCCCGATTATAGGTTGATTAAAACGATAAGCTGCTGCGGTGCTAGCCAAGGCCAGCCGCCTTGATCGTACAGGCAGAGGCGACATGAGCAGACCCATCCTCAATATTCTTATCCCACCAAACTGAGGAGATTAAGCTGGGGCGATCGCCCCTACTCAATCGCAATTCTCAACACCTATAGTTTTCTGGCAGGGCTTGACTCACAGCCATCTGAACCGGCTCTACAGTCGCACTTAGGCTCCTTTAGTCCAACTCAAACTCCTGCTGCCAGGCATCATCTTTGGCCCAGGTTTTTTGGTCAGACTTCTTGAGCACAAAGTTCTCAACCACGAGATAGTCCATTTCGGTGCGCATGAAGCAGCGATAGGCGTCTTCGGGGGTGCAGACAATCGGTTCGCCCCGCACGTTGAATGAG
This sequence comes from Leptolyngbyaceae cyanobacterium, assembly GCA_050042805.1. Classification (GTDB taxonomy): domain Bacteria; phylum Cyanobacteriota; class Cyanobacteriia; order Phormidesmidales; family Phormidesmidaceae; genus Halomicronema. Next base: position 2,012 of record JBHJJI010000311.1, on the reverse strand, counting down.
GTATTGACCAGCAGCGCACAGCCCGTTTTTTGTTCAAACCGACTGATGAGGTCATAGTAGCGGCGGTTGCTTTCTCCGTGCACCGTTTGAATGCGGGCGGAATAGTCGACATGGGTGACAGCCGGAATTGTCGATCGCGGTACATTCAGTTTTTCAATGCCAAAGAGCTGCTGCTGCTCCACCGTCATGGGAATCTGCAGTTCCGTCTGTACCGGCGCGACGAACAGCATGTAGGGGCTGGCGCGATCGATTTGAAAATAGTCGGAGACCCGCTCAGCCAAAACCGACGGCGCAAACGGTCGGAAGGACTCGCGATATTTGACCTTCAAATTCATGACGGACTGCATCTTAGCGCTGCGAGGGTCGCCAATGATCGAGCGATTGCCCAGGGCGCGGGGGCCAAACTCCATGCGCCCTTGAAACCAGCCCACCACATTTTCCTGCGCTAAAATTTCGGCGACTTGAGTCAGCAGTGCCTCGTCGTCGAGTTGCTGATAGGTCGCTCCCAACGCGTCGAGCGATCGCTGAATCGCCGGTGGGCTAAAGCGCGGACCCAAATAAGCACCCTGCATACCGTCAGAGAGTGAGGCCGGGCGAGGGCGATCGCAATATTGGTGCCAGATTGCCAGTGCGGCCCCCAAGGCTCCCCCAGCATCCCCCGCTGCTGGCTGAATCCAGATATTTTTAAACGGCCCTTCTCGCAAGAGCCGACCGTTGGCCACACAGTTCAACGCGACGCCCCCCGCCAGACACAGGTTCTCCGCACCAGTTTCCCGCTGCACCGTCTGGGCCAGGCGCAGCACGATGGTTTCCACCACGGCCTGCACCGAGGCCGCCAAATCCATTTCGCGCTGGGTGATGTCGCTTTCGGCCTGACGTGGGGGGCCACCAAACAGCTCATCAAACTTGCGGTTGGTCATGGTGAGCCCGACCGCATAGTTGAAGTAAGACAGATTCAGGCGAAAGGTGCCGTCTGGCTTCAAATCCACCAGGTTTTGCAGAATCAAGTCCTGATAGATCGGTTCACCATAGGGCGCTAGCCCCATCAGTTTGTATTCGCCCGAGTTGACCTTAAACCCGGCGTAGTAGGTAAACGCGGAGTAGAGCAGGCCCAACGAATGGGGAAAATTGATCTCCCATTGGGGGATGAGTTGGTTGCCCTGACCGAGCCACAGCGACGTCGTGGCCCACTCGCCCACGGCATCTAAACACAACACCGCCGCCTGTTCAAAAGGACTGGGAAAAAACGCCGACGCCGCATGGGATTGATGATGCTCGGTAAAAAGCAGCTGCGGCAGCTGTGATCGCTCGCATTGTCCGAGCTCACGCAGTTCTCTTTTGAGAATCGATTTGAGATACAGCTTTTCTTTAAGCCAAACCGGCATTGCCACCAAAAACGATTTGAACCCGCGGGGCGCGTAGGCCAGATAGGTCTCTAGCAGGCGTTCAAAGGTGATGAGGGGCTGTTCGTAAAAGACGACGGTATCAACATCGGGCAAAGCGAGCCCGGCGGCTTGCAGACAATAGGCGATCGCCTGGGCCGGAAATCTGGCATCGTGCTTTTTGCGCGAAAATCGCTCTTCTTGGGCGGCGGCGACGATGGTGCCATCAATCACCAGAGCAGCGGCGCTGTCGTGATAAAAAGCGGAAATGCCGAGAATTCTCATGGTGCGTGATAGGCCACGTTAACAAGGCGATGGTGGGCAGAGTGACCGGGCAGATCGGGTGTCAGAACAGAAGTTCGACTCACATGCCCCACCTGGTGCGTCGAACTTCTGGCCAACCTATGGCCAGGAAAGATCGCAAGTGAGCAATTGCCCCAACCTTGAGCATCCTTAAGGTGAAGGTCACCGGATGAAGCTCAGCCTCTTTGACAAGGAATACATGCAGGCCATTCTAACCTCAAGCAGGAGCCAGGATGAAGCGATTACCTGAGGTCATCACCGGTTTCACCGGTCTCTCTTCGCAGTAGATAGTCCAGTATGCGGTCATGCCGTTCACTCGCAGCGGTT
>JBHJJI010000310.1:0-4847 GCA_050042805.1 Leptolyngbyaceae cyanobacterium | reverse complement strand
GCGGATCAAGCTGAAATTGGGGACTCTGGAGCTGCGGGGTTTGACCGCCCTGGCGCAGGCTGCGGCGCAGCAATGCACGCACCCGCGCCACCAGCTCACGAGGACTAAAGGGTTTGACTAAATAGTCATCGGCCCCGGTTGATAGGCCAATGATGCGATCCAGCTCTTCTCCTTTAGCCGTCACCATCAAAATGTACGGATCTTTGTCACCGGGCTTTTGGCGAATCTGAGCGCAGACTTCCAGCCCATCCAGGCCGGGTAGCATCAGATCTAATACCACCACATCGGGCTGTAGGGTCTGGGCAAGCTGCAATGCCTGGTGACCATCCCGGCAGAGATGCACCGTAAACCCTTCTTTCTCAAGATAGAGCTTGATCAGATTCGCGATCTCTTGTTCATCATCGACGACCAGAATATCCATAGGCCAGGTGGGGGAGAGAGGATGCTGTTATTTTGGCCGCAGGATCGATGTCATCGGCCATCGCCGCCACAATTTTTCAACCGGCTGACGCTAGCTCTATGCTAGGGGCTGTTATCACTTAGCGGTCAAATCCTCTCCTCTGAGTGAAGGGGATGCAGCCCCTCGCTTATGAAGTCAGTGCGGGCGCGGTAATGCTGAACCTTAAAGGCTTCTGGGTTTAATTGATGACGCGCCCTAGAAGGCAACGCCCACCCAATAGAAAACCCTAATGGTCTAATCGGATGGCGGGCATGTTGCCCTGTGTACAATCGCCTTTCAGACCGAGTGGCGCTACAGCGACAGGGTAACGTATCAAAGTCCGGCAGAATGGTGCGTGATGGCTTTGCCTGTACGCGAGGCGCAGGCCAGAGGCTTGACAGCACTCGATAACGTTTTGATTTGTGTTCACCTCCTGATCGGGGCCACCGCCATGCCCAAACTTCCGCCCAAAGACTATCGTCAAGCTGTCGAGTTTCCGCAGCAGCTGACGCTATCGCCAATTGGCGTGGTGCGATCGCCCTACACCGAACGTCACGGCACGCCCCGGCAGTCGCAGTTGGCCACGACTCCAGGGGATTATCAACCGGCGATCGCCCGCATCGAGCTGTTTCCCCAAGCGATTCCTGCCATTGCTCTCAAAGACCTCGCCGGGTTTGACTATCTTTGGGTGATTGCCTGGCTGCACCTCAATCAACATTGGAATCCCACGGTGATGCCACCGCGCGGCCCGCGCGTGCGACGGGGCACGTTGGCCACCCGCGCGCCCCATCGGCCCAACCCCATTGGCCTCAGCGCCACCCGCATTCGCCGCGTCGAAGGCACCACCATTCATGTGGAAGGCATTGACTTTTTAGATCAAACGCCGGTTTTGGATATTAAGCCCTATGTGCCCTACTGCGATGCCTTTCCGCAGGCAAGTGCGGGCTATGTCGATCAGGCCGAGCAGTCCACAGCGGCAGAACCGGATATTTTTGGGCAGGCTGGACATCCCTTGCAATCATAAACCTCGGTAGACGCGTCACCGTTGGTGGCAGAATCGCCGGCGGAGGGAATGGGGAATTCTTTGTAAACAACACTTTTTGCCTTTAGAAATCACGTTAAGGTAGCGATGTAAATCTGTGTCGCGCGTTCATGTCCGTGATCAAGTCTCGCTGTCCTGTTCCCCCTGAGCAGCTTCCCATTAACCAATACGAAGACGTGCGCGATTCCTGGTTTTATGGCTGGGGCAGTCGCGGCCTCAAAGGCTATCTCAAACCGGTCCTCGTCCTCTGGATCTTGAGCTGGATTGTCACCGGCCCTATCGTCGGAGCTAGCTACGGGCCGAGTCGCTATCCGTTACCGTTTGGCTTACTGGCCGCTGCCGGAGCCCTGATTTTGCCCGGCCTGGCCTTGGCTCAGCTGTATGTGGGTTGGTTTCACGTGGGGCAGCGGCTGCAGCAGGCGGCCGTCTTTTATGAAGAGTCGGGCTGGTATGACGGCCAGATGTGGCAAAAACCGGAAGAAATTTTGAACCGCGATCGCCTGATTATGGACTATCAGGTTAAACCGGTGTTGCAGCGGGTGCGAAATACGTTAGGTTGCTTGCTAGCCCTTGGAGTAGCATTAATCACAGCCTGGCAATTTTTGTGATTCGTTTATCGAGCATTGCGTTTATGACCTGTCTATGTGGGAGTCTTAGCCATGACTAGGGCTAAACGGTATCAATCGCCGGAGCTTGAGGTGCAGCTGCTGCGAGAAGGCATTATTGAATCGGTGCATGCCGTGCATGCCGTTGTGTGTGATAGCCGGGGGCGTATGTTGTCGGTGGCCGGTGATGCGGAAACCGCTACCTTTATTCGCTCAGCTTTAAAGCCGTTTCAAGCCCTGGCAGTGGCCGCTTCGGGTACGCTAGAGCGCTTTGAACTGGACGATCGCGATCTCGCCATCATGTGTGCCTCCCATCATGCGCACATCGAGCAGGTCAGACAGGCCTTTCACATTCTGTGGAAAGCGGAGTTGGAGCCAAGCCAACTGCAATGTCCCACCCCACCCGATGCCAAAAGTCCCCTCGAACACAACTGTGCCGGTAAGCACGCCGGCATGTTGGCCCTCTGTCAGCTCCATAACTGGCCGCTGGAGAGCTATCTACACCGCAACCATCCCCTGCAGGTGCAGATTTTGGCGACGGTGGCCGACCTGTTGAAAATGCCTGCTGACGAATTTATTGGGGCCCATGACGATTGTGGGGTACCGACCTATTTGATGCCTCTCAACCAGATGGCCACGCTGTTTGCCAAATTGGCCTCGGGCGACAATCTCGAAATGGAGCGAATCGTCCGTGCTATGACCCACCATCCTGAGTTGGTGGCCGGGGCAGAATCCTTCGACACTGAGGTCATGCGCCTGACGGCTGGGGAGGTCGTGAGTAAATCCGGCGCCGAAGGCATTCAATGCATTGGGCGCGTGGGCGAAGGCATGGGGCTGGCGATCAAAGCCCGCGACGGCACCAAACGAGCGAAATACGCCGTCGCCGTTTACCTCCTGAAACAGTTGGGCTGGCTGTCCCCTGACGTGTCAGAGGAACTGGCCGAAAAATATATGGTGTTGAGCGAATACAAGCGTCTCGATGTGCAAGGCGATCTGGATTTGATGTAGGGTCGCTAGCTTGGGATTTCCGAGTGCTCTATGGCAGAGGTAAAACAACCCTTCCCGATGTTCTGCTCCCTTGATCCACGGCTCTCCAGCCATCGGCAATCGTGGGTGTAATCACGCCGCAGTCTACTAGGACGTTCGTGCGGTGACAGACCTGCTAGGGAACGACGGGCGATCGCACCACCCGGCCTCTTAATGAGAGGACTTGGTTTGGGCGATCGGCAACTCAATCAAAAAACGCGTCCCTTTGCCAGGGATCGACAGACAATCGAGCCGACCATGGTGGCGCTCGACAATGATTTGGTAGCTAATCGACATGCCCAGCCCTGTGCCTTTGCCCACCGGTTTGGTGGTGAAGAACGGATCGAGTATGCGCTGCTTGACATGGTCAGGAATGCCCACGCCATTATCGGTGAAGTGGAGGTGAACGCGATCGCCCGCCGCAACCATTTCAGTGCGCAGCATGATGCGCGGCGGCGATTTTAGCGACGGTTGCGCTGGGTTAGAGGCTTGCTTCTCCCATTTCTCGTCAATGGCGTCAATGGCATTGCTGAGCAGATTCATAAAGACCTGGTTGAGCTGGCCGGGGTAGCATTCCAGCTGGGGCAGATCACCATAGTGTCGCAGCACCTGAATCGCCGGTCGAGCGCCGCGCTCTTTGAGCTTATGCCCTAAAATGGTCAGGGTGCTTTCGAGTCCTTGCCGCACATCTACCTGCTTGAGTTGGGTGCCCCCCTGATGAGAAAAATCCTTGAGCGATTGCACGATTTCGGTAATGCGCTCGGTGCCGCCCCGCATCGAATCTAAGATTTTGGGTAAATCGGTGGCCAGGTAGTCCACATCGATCGCCCGCAGCTTGTGACTGATCGCGGCCAAATCGGCCTCGGTCGTCTCCGCCCGGTAGAGCGCAATGAGTTCAAGCAGATCGTTGACATACTCATCGACATAGCCCAGATTGCCGTAGATAAAGCCGATGGGATTGTTGATTTCGTGGGCGACGCCCGCCACCAATTGCCCCAAGCTCGACATCTTTTCACTGTGCACTAACTTCAGTTGCGTCTGCTGCAACTCCATCAAGGTCTGTTCTAGTTGGCGGGCTTCGAGATCTTTGGCTTCTGCTAATTGAATGGCGTCTTCGGCTTGTTTACGCAGGGTAATGTCACGCACAATCAAGGTATAGCAGTCTTCTCGGCGATCACTGAGAAACGCCACCGTGATTTCTGCCGGAAAGGCCCCGCCACTGCGTCGCCGTCCCGTGACCTCATAGGGGGTGCCCTTGTGACTCACCGTCTCTAACAGCTGTTTGAGCACGCCGCTGGCGGGCGGACGGGTGCCGTTGCGTAGCGATGGCGGTAGCGGTGGTGGTGGCGGTGGTACCGTGTGAGGTGCGATCGACTCAGCGGCCAACACGGCAGCCAACGGTTTGCCCACCAGCAGGGTTTCGGAGATGCCAAACATTTTGCGTACGGCTGGATTAGCGGTGCGAATGACCAAATCGTGGGCTGATACCGTCACAATCGCTTCGATCGCGCGCGCCACGATCGCGGCCGTTCGCGCCAGGGCTTGTTCAAGGCTGGCAATGACGCGGTTATAGCGGGCCGCAATTTGCCCCACCGGGGTAAAGTGTGCTACCGGTGCCCGCAGTTGCAAGTCGCCGGTTCGCTGTTGGCGACGCATCACCGTAAAAAAGTCGACCAGGTCACTGACGGCACCGTGTTCAGACACGTTCAGACCAATGTGCTCATCCCGACGCCGT
>JBHJJI010000309.1:0-2756 GCA_050042805.1 Leptolyngbyaceae cyanobacterium | reverse complement strand
AAGGCCTTTATCAGCTGATGCAGGCGCTTAGCATGTCGTAAATCCTGGAAGTAAATCGGATTGATTTCTTAGCTAATCCAATCTTGCATGAGGGGGGTCACTCTAGTGGGAAACTCAATAGTGAAACCTTCGCGCAATTTGAGCTCGAAACGCCCTCACAGCAATCTTTCTAAATACTTATGCGTAATGGATAGCTTGTCGAAGGGGGCTACACAATTTTTTGATGTGTAGTCTAAATTCAGCGAATTGGTATCACCCATCCACCCTCTCACAGTCATAAACGGGTACTTTATTTCCTTGCCGATCCCTTAGCAGTGTCATACCAGTTCTCGGTGATCGGACTGCTGATGCCATCTTGGCAACGCCGGGGAGCCAAATCTGTAGACGGTTTTAGCGAATCGGGATTATATCGCTTGGCCCATACCGCACTGCACATCCTGCGCCCCAGCGCCCGTTGTTCCCCAGCATGGCCGGATGGCCTGAAGAAATCCGGTCACTCAGCAGGTGATTCCTCCCCCCAATTCCCCCCGATATTTAACGGTAATCTGCTGAGGATGAATGAGGGCAGGCTTTCACGACAGAGTCTGATAGGGTATAAAGCTTGTGGTCTGAATGTAAACATATATTGCTGATCGTCCAGCCTAGCCAGCGGCTCAGCCGATGCCGCGCCAATGTCACGTTTAAGTGAAGAGTGCTATCTGGCTTGATGGATCAGCAGCTCAGCTAAGAAATTCCGTCGCAGCCTCGGCCACCGGCTCAGCTGCCGCTCAGGTGATAAGTGCGTAACAGGGGTAAAAGATTGGTGAAAGTCCTCAAGACGATTGAAGGATTAAAAAGTTGTTTGGCGATTTGGCGGCAGCCCTCTGCTGCAACTTATCCTGAGATTGCTTCAGTGGGTTTGGTGCCAACGATGGGGGCACTGCATCCAGGACACATCAGTTTGATTCAACGCGCGCGGCAAGAGAACGATCGCGTGGTCGTCAGTATTTTTGTCAATCCCCTGCAGTTTGGCCCGAATGAAGATTTAGAGGCCTATCCGCGCGCCCTAGAGGAGGATGTCGCCCAATGCAAAGCGGCTCAGGTCGATGCCATTTTCTGCCCCCATCCCCACACGCTTTATGGAACGGCAGCCTCAAACCCCACCCTTTTGACTCAGGTTGTTCCCACAGAGGCATTGACCCAGCACCTGTGTGGGCCTCGCCGACCGAGTCATTTTGCCGGTGTGACCACGGTCGTAGCGAAGTTGTTTAATCTGGTAACACCTGATCGCGCTTACTTTGGCCGCAAAGATGCTCAGCAGTTGGCAATTATCAAACAAATGGTGGCGGACTTGAATTGGCCCGTCAAAGTGATTGGTTGTGCCATCGTGCGAGAGTCTGACGGATTAGCCTACAGTTCGCGCAACCAGTATCTCACCGCCACTCAGCGCCATCAGGCGACGACGCTTTACGCAGGGCTGCAGGCAGCAAAAACGGCCTTTGCCGAGGGCGAACGTCAGGCCCAGAACCTGATCGCGGCAGCAGAAGCAAAGATCAATCCAGTTCCCAGCATCCGGGTGGAATATCTGGAATTAGTGCATCCGGAAACGCTACAGCCAATGACCCAGGTAGACACGGTGGGGCTCTTGGCGATCGCCGCTCATCTGGGCAATACTCGCCTGATCGACAATGTGCTGCTGCGATCGCGGCGACCCATCGTGGCGATCGATGGGCCAGCGGGAGCGGGTAAATCAACGGTGGCGCGGTTAGTGGCCGATCAGATTGGGCTGATGTATCTCGACAGCGGCGCGATGTATCGAGCCGTCACCTGGCAGGTGTTGCAGTTAGGCCTTGATCCGACCGATGAGGTGGCGGTGGCGGAAATTTTAGCCGACTGCCATATTCGCCTGGCGTCAGAACCAGCCCCTGCCGGACAGGTGGGGTTAACTCGGGTTTGGGTCAACGAGCAAGAGGTGACTCAAATGATTCGCAGTGCTCACGTCACGGGCAACGTTTCGACTGTAGCCGCTCAGCCCGCTGTCCGCGAAGTACTGCTCACCCAACAGCAAGCCTATGGCAACCAAGGCGGCGTCGTGATGGAAGGCCGAGACATTGGTACGCAAGTGTTTCCCTTTGCGGAACTGAAGGTGTTTTTAACCGCCTCTGTTCAAGAGCGAGCCCGCCGCCGCCAACGCGATATGGCGGCACAAAAGCAGCCGCCGATGAGTTTAGAAGCGCTTGAACGCGCCATCGACGATCGCGATCGCCAAGACAGCACTCGCCGAGTCGCGCCGCTACGCCAAGCTGAAGACGCGATCGAGCTGTGTTCTGATGGGCTCTCGATTCCTCAAGTGGTGGATAAAATCGTTGAACTGTATCGCGATCGCCTTGATGAAGATTAGGGCGATCGGGCAATGCCATTCTAAATTTGAGTCTGGTGAATGTGAACCAGATAGTCCTCGCTTCAGCGATATCAGCTACTGAATTCTTGAATCAGCCATCCCCCGTTTGTTACGGACGATCGCCGGAGACCCAATTTCTAACAACATGCCAAAGAAAAAGGACGCCTGCTAAGCAAGCGTCCTTTCGAGTAAGTTACTCAATGGGTTTTACAGCGCGTTACCGCGAGGTAGAACTTCCTCAGGGAATACAAACTTCTCGTGGGGCTGGTCGGTCGGTGCCATCCAAGCCCGAATGCCTTCGTTCAACAAAATGTTCTTCGTATAGAAGGTCTCAAACTCAGGGTCTTCCGCCGCGCGGATTTCCTGAGAGACAAAG